>JBHGWS010000089.1:0-49031 GCA_041936745.1 Candidatus Darwinibacter acetoxidans | reverse complement strand
AGTCTAGGTTCGAATCCTAGTCCCCCAGCCAACCACGCCCGGATACCTCATCATGACTGATGGGGTTTTTTTATGTCAAGGAGGGTAATTGATGGCTAAGATCTACACAAAAAAAGGGGATGGGGGCTTCACAAAACTGGGCGACGGCTCGCCTGTCCATAAAAGCAACGTGCAGGTGGAGGCCTACGGGACGGTAGATGAGTTGACGAGCTTTTTGGGGTTGGCTGTTACTGCAGCGGCCAGCGAAGATATAAAGCGGGAGTTAGTTTGGATCCAAAACAGATTATTTGTAATTGGCTCGCTTTTGGCGTTTCCCGCCGCCAAACTGCCCGAGGGGTTGGGGGAGATAACCGCGGCTGATTTAAAGCGGCTGGAAGGGTTGATCGATGCAGCCGCAGAAAAACTGCCGCCGTTAACCGCTTTTATCATCCCCGGCGGCACCAAAGCAGCTGCCTTACTGCACTGTGCGCGCAGCATCTGCCGCAGGGCGGAACGGGCCGCAAGCTCTCTGGAGCTTTTGGACTGCCCGAAACGGCGTTTTGTCTTACCTTTTTTAAACCGCCTCAGCGATTACTTATTCGAGGCAGCCCGGCTGGAAAACCACTTGGCGGGTAAAAAGGATCAGCTTGCCGAAGGCTAGTTTCTTTTGGCCTTTTCATAAACTCGCATTGTTTCTTTTGCCATTTCCAAGCTGGACAGGTTTTCGACAGCGTAGCGCCGGCCCCATTTCTGCAGCCTTTTTAGGCGGGAATTTGAAGAAAGCAGCTTTTTTAAATCACGCTCCAGCCGCTGGAAGGAAAACCGCCCGACATTGCCGCTGAAATCAAAATCCGGGCGTAAAACAAGTTCAGGCGAAATAATGCCGTCATAGCGCCGCTGCAGAAGAAGCACGGCACAGCCGCAGCTTAGGGCTTCTCTGGCGGTCCTGCCGCAGGCAATGACGATGCCTGCCCTCTGTAAATGAGGCACTAAATCGACCTGCCAAGGCAGGCGGTCCGTGTTTGGCAGATGGGGATCCCAATCGGAAATAATTTTCAGGGGCGCCCCGAAATGGCTGTTGTGAAATTCGGCCGCCCTGGCCAAGGCATGGAGGCGGCTCTTCTCTAGGCGGCCTACGTAGATAATTTGGCGGCGCGGTTTAAGCAGGCTCAATTTCGGCGGTGTAAAGGTTTCAGTGTCAATGCCGTTTGGTATGATGGTTATTTTAGCCTCGAATTCGGCAATTTCCCTGGCCACTTTGGGCCCTATGGCGATCACCGCCTGCGCTTCCTGCAGGTAGGGTTGGTACTTTTTATGGCTGAAGCCCAAGCCATGACAGGTGAGAAGATGGGGCAGGCTAAACTTGGCTGCCAGCTTTTGGCCCAAAGCCAGCAAAGTGGAACTCTGGGAGTGGATCAAATTTGGCCGCCATTTGCGGGCCAATTTAACCAAAGATGAAAACTTTTTGGTTTTAGAAAAAGAAATATTGTCGGTGCGCAGCCTTGGTGCATATTCGCTGGTAAACAGCGGTGTGTAGATGCCGTTGAAAGCTATGTGCACTGCGGCCCCCAGCCTATTTAATTGTTTTGCCAGTTCCAAAACATGTGTAGTTTGGCCGCTTAAGAAAAAATCCGAAAGAAAAAGGACTCGCATTGGCGTGACCTCCCATTATTTCCAATAGTTAATTTATGCGGCGGAAAAAGATACGTACTAGTAAATTAGTGGCAGAGGAGTGTTGTTTTCGTGGGTATGACTATGTTTGCCGGAATTATCGGCGGTTTGGGCTTGTTTTTGTTTGGTATGAGAATCATGGCCGAAGGTCTGCAGAAGGCCGCGGGCAAAAAGTTGCAACGTATTTTAGAATTATTTACCACAAAATCAATTACCGCAGTACTCACCGGGGCTGCGGTAACCGTATTAATTCAATCTAGTGCGGCGGTGTCTGTGATGGTTGTAGGTTTTGTAAACTCGGGCCTTATGAACCTGGTTCAAGCTATAGCTACCATCATGGGTGCGAACATTGGCACTACAATTACGGCGCAGATTGTGTCCTTTAACATTTATGTGTTGGCCCTGCCTTTCGTAGGAATCGGCGCCCTTGTAAATTTCTTTGTCAAAAGGAATTTACAAAGGGATCTGGGCACCGCTTTATTAGGGTTGGGCCTGCTTTTGCTGGGGCTGTCCACAATAAGTTCGGCGGTTCTGCCTTTGCGGGAAAGTCAGCCTTTCCTTGACGCCTTACTCAAATTTGGGCAGCGGCCCCTTTTAGGTATTTTGGCGGGTACCGTTTTTACTGTCTTGGTACAGAGTTCCAGCGCAATTACTGGGATCGTGATTGCCTTTTCTTTGCAGGGCTTGATATCTCTTCCCGCGGCTTTAGCTATCATCGTGGGGGCAAACCTGGGGACTTGTATCACGGTTGTGATAGCATCGATCGGCACCTCCGTTACGGCAAGGCGGGCAGCCATCAGCCACGTTTTGTTTAACGCCTTCGGTGTTTTGCTTTTCATTATCTTCCGCAGGCCGTTTACAGCTTTGGTGCTGCGCACGGGAGGTACCGTAACTCGCCAAGTGGCCAACGCCCACACTTTATTTAACGTGATTAATACTTTGTTTTTATTCCCCGCCCTGCCGCTTTTTAGCCGGGTGGTAACGGCCATGGTCCCCGGTGTCGATGAAATCATCGAACGTAAGCCCAAGTTTTTGGATCGGCGGGTCATCCAATCTCCCGCGGCTTTAATCAGTGCCAACCAAGAGGCGGTCCGCATGGGCACCATTGCGGTTGATATGGTTGAACAAGCAGTTGAAATGTTTTTTACGGGCAATGAGAACCTTCTAAAGCAGGTGCAGCAGCGGGAAGAAGTTGTCAACGATTTGGAAAAGGCCATTACCGCTTACCTGGCAAAAGCAAACCAGTTTTCCATGGCGGAAGAGCAGGCCCGCAGCTTAACTAACCTGATGCATGTTGTCAACGACATCGAAAGAATTGGCGATCACGCCATTAACATTACCGATTTAGCCGTTGAACTGCATGAACACGGCCTGGAGCTGAGCGAACCCGCCAGAGCCGATCTTCGGAACATGTGCGATGTGGTTGTGCGCGTGGCCCGCGACGTCATCAGCACACTGCAGAATAAGAATGTGGGCCAGGCCAGGCGCTTAATCGGCCAGGACGATTTAATCGATGATCTGGAGAAGATGAACCGCGTCAACCATATGCAGAGGTTAAACGAAGGCCTCTGCCATCCGGAAACGGGTGTCTTATTCTTAGATGTAGTGAGCAATTTAGAGCGGGTGGGCGATCATGCTCACAACATTGCGGAGGCAGTTGCGGATATAGCTTTTGGCAAGCAGGCCTAAAGGCCGGGCCTAGCCCTCAAGATTTTAAGGTTTTCTGCGAATTTTCTAAACAGGGGGCCGGATAGAAAAGGTGGGAGCGGTTAATTTATAGAGGGAGGGTTTTCCATGCGCGATGAGGAACGGACGCGTTTATTTTCCACAGTAGACGGTGAGGTACTTAATAATAGGGATACTTTAACTTTAGTCCACCAAGCTCTGCAGGAAAAAGGTTATAATCCCCTTGATCAGATTATAGGTTTTTTGGTTTCCGGTGACCCTTCTTACATTACAACGCACAAAAATGCCCGGCAGTTGATTCAACGAACGGAGCGCAATGATCTTTTAGAAGAAATAGTTGCCTATTATTTAGCAAATTTATAAAGGGGGGTGGAAAAGATGGCTCGATTAATTATTGACGGCGGCCGGCCCCTGCAGGGTGAAATAGGTATCAGCGGGGCAAAAAATAGCGCCTTGGCCATAATAGTTGCCGCCGCTTTGGCCACGGAGGGCGAATGCATCCTGGAAAATGTACCGCAGGGCAGCGACATCGGTACGATTTGTTTAATTTTAAGAGAACTGGGCGTTGAGATTTGGTTTGATGATGCAGGCCGTTTGCATATCAAAGGCCAAACCTTACATAAATATCAAGCATCTTATGATCTGGTGCGCAGGATGCGGGCCTCATTTTACAGCGCAGGCCTGCTTTTAGCCCGCTTAGGCCGGGCGGAAGTCCCCCTGCCCGGCGGCTGTGCTATCGGCTCCCGCCCCGTTGATTTCCACATTAAAGGCTTTCGGCAGATGGGCGCGGAAGTGGCCATTGAGCACGGCTTTATGAAAGCTGAAGCCCAGCAGCTTACAGGCGCCCAGATTTATGTCAGCAGGGCCAGTGTGGGCACGACTGTCAACTTAATGATCGCGGCCTCTTTGGCAGAAGGTGTCACCGTTTTGGAAAACGCCGCTAAAGAACCGGAAGTGGTTGATTTGGCAATTTTCTTAAACGGCATGGGTGCCAAAATCAGGGGGGCAGGTACCGATTCGATCCGGATCGAAGGCGTGGAAAGGCTGCGGGGTATCGAATATTCCATAATACCCGATCGGATAGAGGCGGGGACTTTCATGCTGGCTGCTGCCATTACAGGCGGCGATGTAGTTTTAAAAAACGTTGTGGCGGAGCATTTGAGGGTACCGATTGTCAAATTGATGGAGGCCGGCGTTGCCATTACAAGAGGGGATAACGACCTGCACATCAAAGCACCGGCCAGGCTTGGGCCCATCGATGTTGAAACGAGGCCTTACCCCGGCTTTCCCACAGACCTGCAGCAGCCATTAGTTGCCTGCTTGAGCTTAGCCGACGGCACCAGCGTAGTCAGGGAGACCATTTTCGACCGCTTTCGCTATGTAGATGAGCTGCGCCGGATGGGAGCCGATATTAAAACAGAAGGTGAAACAGCTATCATCAGGGGTGTCAAACAGTTAACCGGGGCACCCGTTGAGATTACGGATTTAAGGGCCGGCGCGGCCCTGGCTATCGCGGCTTTAGCTGCAGAAGGCCGCACAGAATTATATGGGGTGGAAATTTTGGAGCGGGGCTATGAGTTTTTTGCCGAGAAACTGCGCAAATTGGGTGCCCGGATATTCCGTGAAAAAACAGCGGATGGGGAAGATCTGTTTGCCCGCAGATCATCGCAGGAATTCTAAAACGCCGTAGTTTTAACCGCTTGCTTAATCTCGTGTGAAGGCGCCCTATGAGGCGCCTCAATTTTTGCCTGCCTCAGATTATTTTAAGGCCGGACAGGATTTAAGCGGAAAGCCAGAGAAGAATGCTTAAAAACAGATGGGGGAGGTGGCTTAATTGTCAGTTCAGCTGCATGCCTACAGCGATTATTCTTTCTATCGTTCTACCTTTACCGTGGAGCGTTTGGTGGAGAGGGCGGGCGGACTGGGCATAAAAAGCCTGGCGCTGACTGATTATAATACGACGGCAGGCCATGTTGAGCTGGCCGAACACTGCCAAAAGCGCGGCATTAAGCCGATCTTCGGCGTCGACTTGGCTGTAGCTTTTCCCCGCCGGTTTGGCGGAGGTTCTGCCCCCGTAGTTTTATTGGCCAAGAACAATACAGGCTACGCAAATTTACTTCATTTAACCTCACAAAGCCAGCCGCTGCCCCTTTTTGACTTAGAGCCTTACGCTAAAGGCTTGTTTCTTTTGGCGGGCGGCGAGTTTAAAAGCCTTTTTGAAGCGGGTAAAAAGATGCAGGCTAAAGATTTAGGGGAGTGGTACGAAGGGGTTTTCGGCGATAATTACTACATCCGCTTAAGCCCCGGCAGCGATGATCTTTTAAACCATTTCCCGCCGGAAAAATTTATCCTCAGCCAAAAGGCATGCTACGGTTCCCAAAGCGAGCGGGCGGTTTTAAGCCTTCTGGCGAAAATTGGCGGGTTGGCCGAACCGCTGCCCCCACTACCGTTTTTAGGTTGGCAGGAGCTCAAGGGGCGGATTAACTGCCCGCCGGTGGTTGTGGAAAACACCCTCAAGGTGGCAGAAGGCTGCCAGGCTCAACTGCCTAAACAGACAGCTCTGCCCGCTTACGGCAAAGATGGGGCTTCCTTTGCCGATCTAGTTTGGCGCGGGGCCAAGGCTCGCTACGGGCAGTTGACCGCTGAGGTCCGCCGCCTGGTTGAAAGAGAAGTGGCCGTAGTAAAGAAAATGGGCTTTACCGATTATTTTCTCATTACTGCCCACATCGTGCGTTTCGCCAAGGAGGCCGGCATACCCGTGGGGCCGGGCAGGGGCAGTGCCGCCTCCAGCATTACAGCTTATTGCCTGGGTATTACCGATGTGGATCCTTTAGCTTGGGGGCTGCTCTTTGAGAGGTTTTTAAACGAGGAAAGGCGGAACAGGCCCGATATCGACTTGGATTTTTGCTACCAAAGGCGCCAAGAAGTCTTGGATCACGTTGCCGAACATTTTGGCCGGGAGCATGTTGCCCAAATTGGCACCTACGGCACTTTCGGCCCCCGCTTGGCGCGCCAGGAAGTTCGAAAGGTGCTGGGGAATGATCTAAAAAAGGCCGCGTTTTTCGAAAAACAGATCCAAGGTTTAAAGACACATCGGGCAACGCATGCGGCGGGGCTTGTCATTACCGCCAGGCCTCTGCGGGAAATCACGGCGGTTTTTCAAGATCGAACGCTGCCCGTAACCCATTTGGATATGTACAGTTTGGAGAAACTGGGTGTTTTTAAAATTGATCTCCTGGGCCTGCGCACTTTAACTTTACTGGCCCGCATGGAGGCGGAAGTCCAAAAAAGAAAGCCTGATTTTACTTTGGGGGAAATACCGCAGGCGGATGAAAAGACATTTAAGCTGCTGTCGGCGGGAAAAAGCCTGGGCATCTTCCAGCTGGAAAGCGAGCTTTACCAAAAGCTGCTGCGCCAACTTATGCCCCGGTCCCTACAGGATTTAGTCGCTCTTTTAGCTTTGGGCAGGCCCGGGCCTTTAAACATCTTCCCCAAGTTTTTGGAACTGCGGGAAAACCCGTCCAAAATCAGCTATGCCCACCCCCTTCTTGAGGAGATTTTGGGCGAGACTTACGGCCTGATATTATACCAGGAACAGGTGATGCTTATCGCTTGTAAGATTGGGCAGCTGTCCTTGGGCGAGGCGGATCTTTTGCGGATTGCTTTGGGTAAAAATGACAAAGAAGAGATAAACAAATGGCGCAGGCGCTTCATAGGCGGCGCCGGGGATTTTGGCCTGAAAGAAAAAGAGGCGGCAGGCCTTTTTCAAACACTCCTTGATTTCAGCGGCTATGCTTTTAATAAAGCGCACAGCGTCAGCTATGCCAAGCTGACCTGGGCCGCAGCTTACCTAAAGGCAAACTACCCTGCGGAGTTTTTCCTAAGTTTATTGAATGAAGGAGCGGGCCGGGGGGCGAAAAACACCTATCTTTTAGACTGCCAAAGCTTGCAGGTGCCGCTGCTGCCGCCCGATGTGTCGTTTTCCGAGGCGGAGTGCCGCATGGAAGGCACTGCTTTAAGGCTGGGCTTCAACTTTATCGCCGGCCTTAACCCCCACGTTGGCGACAAAATTTTAAATGCCAGGCGGCAGGGGCAGTTTCAAAATTTTGCCGATTTTAAAGCGCGCACCGCTTTAAGCGAAAACGTTCTGGAGACACTAATTTTGGCCGGCGCTTTAGCAAGTTTGGGAGAAAAAAGAGCGCATTTGGAAAACATAGGGAAAGCCCCCCCTTCCCGCCGCCGCCTGATCGACAGGGAAAAAGAATTAATCGGCTTCTACGGCTCAGAACACCCCGTCGATCCTTTTTTGCCCTTTTTACGCAGTATCAAAGGCGATTTGGATCTGGCAGCGGGAGAGGTTTTAGAATCTAAGCGGAGTGGGGGGAAGGTTGAGGGCATCTTAGATACGCCGGCCGGCTCTCAGTATTTCGAAGCGTCTTTGAACTTGGATCCCCGTTTGAGCAAAAAAGGGGCCCTAGCAGCCTTTTTTGGCCGCCGGCGCCCTGTGTTTTTAGTGGAAATGGCCCTGCCTTTAAACCCAATTCTTTTAATCCTGCCTCAAAAAGAAGAGTTGGGTTTAATTAAAAAGATCCTCCGGAATCAAAAGGGGCTGAGGCCGGTGGTTTTGCGTTTGGCGGCGGGTGTTTTTCACCCCCTGCCCAGCGAATTTTGGGTGGCGGAATTTCGGGAAGTTGAAAAGCGGCTGAAGCAGGCGGGAATTGTCTGCCAGTGGTTTGATCCTTGGAAAGAAAATGTTACTTAGAAGGGATTTTTGCCGGGTTCACGAAATATGATCAGCGTATTGGAGGAGCTTTTATGGATTACGAAGGTGCAAAATATATTATGGTGCAGGCTTTGGAAAACGGTGTGACAATCATCGGCTTAACCAGGGGCGAAACGACTAAATTCCACCACAGCGAGAAGCTGGACAAGGGAGAAATTTTAATCGCCCAGTTTACAGAACACACTTCTGCCATTAAAATAAGGGGGAAGGCCAAGGTTTTCACTAAACTTGGCGTTGCGGAATCAGAATAAAAAGGGGGAGCAGGTAATGTGGACAGTAGTGTATATTGCCCCTAACCGGCCTGTTGCGAAAATGTTGGAAGATCTTTTGGAACAAGCAGGGCTTCTGCCTATGCTGCGGCCTGTGGGCGCCCCGCATTTAGGGGATTCCGCCAGCGTGGAAATTTTAGTGCCCGAGTCGGAAGTCGATGAAGCGAATGAAATTATCTCTGCTTCGTTTGGATAAGGTGGGGGAAAATGCTGAATGTGTTTAGGAGCCGGCCGAAGTACATGACGGTCAAACCGGGGGAAACCGGGGAGAAAAAGGATTTTCCCGATAATCTCTGGACCAGTTGTGGCGGCTGCGGCAAAATGATTTATAACAAAGAGTTGGAAAAAGAAGTCTTTGTCTGCGTTCACTGCGGCCATCATTTCCGTTTGGCCGCGGGGCAGAGGTTAAATTTGGTGGCGGATGAGGGCAGTTTCACGCCGTTTTCTCCACTGGTGGCGGAGGATCCCTTGCAGTTTCCTGCTTACTTGGATAAGCTGGCCCAGGCGCGGGAGAAAACTAATTTAGATGATTCGCTTTTAATCGGCACTGCCTCGATTCAAAAGAATCCCTGCGTTTTAGGGATCATTGATTTTTCCTTTATGGGCGGCAGTATGGGCGCGGTGGTAGGGGAACAGCTGGCCAGAGGTTTCGAAAAGGCAGTCAGAGAACGGCTGCCCGTAGTGCTTTTTTCCGGCGGCGGCGGCGGGGCCAGGATGCAGGAAGGCATCTTCAGCTTGATGCAGATGGCCAAAACCGCCCAAGCCGCAGGCAGGCACCATCGAGCCGGCCTTTTGTATATCTCCGTTTTAACGCACCCTACAATGGGTGGGGTTTACGCCAGTTTCGCCTCCCTCGGTGATATAATCTTAGCTGAACCGGGGGCATTAATCGGTTTTGCAGGGCCCCGCATTGTAGAAGAAACAACGCGGCAAAAGCTGCCCCAAGGCTTCCAAACGGCGGAATATGCCCTGGCAAACGGGATGATCGATGCGGTGATCCCCAGGCCCAATTTAGCCGGGCGGCTCGGCAGGTTATTGGCGTGGCATAAGTGAGGTGGAGATATTTTGCAGGTGTTTGAATGGGAAAGGCCTTTATTGGAATTGGAGGCCAGGGTTTTGGAGTTAAAGCAGTTCGTCAACGAGGCAGACATGGATCTAAGCCGTGAACTGGAAGAGCTGGAGCGCAAGACGGAAAAACTGCGGAAAGAAACTTACGAAAGGCTCACCCCCTTTCAGCGGGTGATGATGGCGCGCCATCCAAAAAGGCCTACTACCGCAGATTACATTGAGCTGCTTTTTACTGAATTTGAAGAGTTCCACGGCGATCGCTCTTTTCGGGATGATCAAGCCATTATCGGCGGCATAGGCCTTTTTGAAGGCCAACCGGTAACGGTGATCGGGCCGCAGAAGGGCAGAAACACCAAAGAAAACATTGCCAGAAACTTCGGCCTGCCCCATCCGGAAGGCTACCGGAAGGCTTTAAGGCTGATGAAACAGGCGGAAAAATTTAAACGCCCCATCATTACTTTAATTGATGTTGTGGGGGCCTATCCCGGCATTGCAGCGGAAGAGCGGGGCCAGGGCTTAGTGATAGCTGAATGTATTGAGCAGATGTCCTTTTTAGAAACGCCCATTTTAGCGGTTATCACCGGCGAAGGGGGCAGCGGCGGCGCTTTGGCTTTAGGCGTCGGTGACCGCATCCTCATGTTGGAACACGCTTGGTATTCGGTGATCTCGCCTGAAATGTGCGCTAATATTCTCTGGCGCGATTCGAAAAGAGCCGCCGAGGCCGCTGAGCTATTGCGTTTAACGCCTGCCGATCTTTTAAGATTTGGTATAATCGATGATGTGATAACAGAACCGATCGGCGGTGCCCACAGAGATCACAAGGCAACCGGCCAGCAAGTGCGGGCATTTTTACGCCGCTATTTGGCCTTAATTAATCAGATACCTACCGGCGAGCTTGTGGAAAAAAGGCTGGCCCGCTTCCGTAAGATAGGGCATTTCAGGGAAAAACAGGTAGGGCAGCTTGAACAGGTTTAGAAAAACTTGGAAGGCGGGGATACCATGGCAAAGAGGGTTGGAATTTTAACAAGCGGGGGAGATGCCCCCGGCATGAATGCCGCCATCCGGACATTGGTACGGGCGGCTTTACATTATAATATGGAGCCGTGGGCTGTTTACCGCGGATTTAACGGTTTAATCAACGGCGAGATGGAGCCTTTGACCAGCCGATCCGTCTCGGGCATTATCCAACGGGGCGGCACCATTTTGAAAAGTGCCCGCTGTGATGAATTCAGGCAAGAAGCGGGTCAGAAAAAAGCCGTTCAGGTACTGCGGGACAACGAAATAGACTATTTAATTGTCATCGGTGGCGATGGCTCTTTTGCCGGGGCTTTGGCTTTGGAAAAAATGGGCATTAAAGTTGTCTGCATTCCGGCCACCATCGATAACGACGTGGCCTGCACGGATTATTCCATCGGTTTTGACACTGCGGTCAATAACGTGATGGATGCGGTGAATAAGATCAGGGATACCGCCAGCAGCCACGATCGAGTGTATGTAGTTGAAGTTATGGGCCGCGACTCCGGCTATATTGCCCTGTATTCGGGCCTTGCCGGCGGTGCGGACGTAATTTTAATCCCGGAAGTACCCTATGATGTGGATCAGGTTTGCGAGCAGATCGAAATCGCCAATCAGCAGGGGAAAACCTATAACATTGTGATCGTTGCGGAAGGCGTTAAATCCATCAAAGATGATACCAAAGGCGGCAGCCCCGCAATGCAGATCGGCCGTTATATCGCCAAGAAAACAGGCTTTGATACAAGGATTACTGTTTTAGGCCATATTCAACGGGGGGGCGCGCCTACGGTAAGAGATCGGCTGCTGGCCAGCAAACTTGCTTACCATGCCATAGAGATCATTCACCTGGGCAAGAGCGGCAAGATGCTCGGTGAACTGAATCAAAATCTGCGATCCTTTGACCTTGCCTACGTTTTAGCCCAAGATAAACAGCTCAATTTAGATTATTTCCAGCTTTCCGATATTCTAACGTCCATTTAAGGGGGATTGCTGTGCGTAAAACGAAGATAGTTTGTACTATCGGGCCTGCCAGTGAAAGCAAAGAGATGATCCGCTCGCTGCTTCTGGCGGGTATGAATGTCGCCCGCTTGAATTTTTCCCATGGGGATAAAGCGGAGCATTTGAGCCGCATTAAAACCATCAGGGAAACTGCTGCGGAACTAGGCGTTAATGCGGCCATTTTGCTGGATGTACAGGGCCCGAAAATTAGGATCGGCAGCATCAAGCCGGGCTTTGTCAACTTAGAGCCGGGCCAAACGTTTACCCTTACCGTTGAGCCCTGTGAGGGGAATGAAACAAAAGCGTTTGTCGATTACCCCTATTTAAACAGGGATTTAAAGCCCGGTTCAGTCATTTACATTGACGATGGCCTTTTGGAATTAAAGGTGGCTGAAATTTCCGGCCCCAATGTAATTTGCCGGGTAATTACAGGCGGCGAATTAAGCTCCCGCAAGGGCTTAAGCCTGCCGGGAGTGGATGTTGACCTACCGCCCATTACCAAAGAAGACGAAGATCACATCCGTTTCGGCATTGCCCATGACGTGGATTTTATCGCCATTTCCTTTGTCCGCAAAGGCGAGCATGTGCGGTCAGTCCGCAAAATCATCCGGGAAGCGGGGGGCACACAGCAGATCATTTCTAAAATAGAGAGCGATGCGGGCCTGCGCAACATCGATGATATTATTGCCGCCTCAGATGGCATTATGGTTGCCAGAGGTGATTTGGGAGTGGAAATTTCCACAGAGGAAGTGCCCCTGGCCCAAAAGATGCTGATCCGGAAATGTAATTTAGCCAGCAAGCCGGTAATTACAGCCACGCAGATGCTCGACTCCATGATCCGCAACCCCAGGCCCACCAGAGCGGAAGTAACGGATGTTTCCAGCGCAATTTTTGATGGGACCGACTGTGTCATGCTGTCCGGTGAAACGGCAGTGGGCAAATACCCCGTGCGTTCGGTGCAGGTAATGGCAAAGATCGCCCGCCGCATGGAACAGGTTTTAGATTACCACGAACTCTTGGCGCAAAAAACCGGTGAAGGGCGCACAACCATCGACCAAGCCATCTCCTTAGCCGCCTGCCAGGCAACACAGGACTTGGGGCTGAATGCCATCATCTGTTCTACCGCATCCGGCCAAACGGCCCGTTCTGTGTCGCAAAAAAGGCCTAAAGCCGTTATTTTTGCGGCTTCTCCCAACGATTATGTAGTCAGGCAGCTGGCCCTTGTGTGGGGCGTTTATCCTGTTAAAGTAGAGGCGACTACGAGAATTGAAGAAATGATTAATAACGCCGTTACGGAAGCGAAAGCACGGGGGATAGTCAAAACAGGCGATGTGGTGACCATAGTTGCCGGTGTGAAAATTGGCGTCGCCGGCGGTACCAATTTACTGCAGATCCACAATGTGGAATAATTTCGGGAAGATGGTAGGTGAGGTTGTCAGTGAAGATAGGTAAAGTGTCGGGCAAACTTTTGGAACGAATGGTTTTAGACACCATCCGATTTAAAAGAGAAGATGTTTTAGTCCACGCCGGGCTGGGCGAAGACAGCGCTGTTATCGATTTTGGCGATGAGGTCTGCCTGATCTCCACAGATCCCATTACCGGGGCGGTGGAAGGAATCGGCGAGCTGGCTGTGCATGTTTCCTGCAATGATATTGCCGCTAACGGCGGCACCCCCGTGGGGGTGCAGATCGTCCTTTTGCTGCCTGAGCACAGCCGGGAAGAGCAGATACGCAAAATCATGGAAGATGTACAGCTTACGGCAAAAAAGCTGGGCGCGGAAGTAATCGGCGGCCATACGGAAATCACGAGCCGGGTCAGTGAATGTGTGCTTTCGGTGACGGCCGTGGGCCGGGCCCCCAAAGATCGCTATGTTACCTCGGGTGGTGCTCAAATCGGCGATGATATTTTAATTACTAAAGGCGTGGGCATTGAAGCCACCGCCATTATTGCCCGGGATTTCCCCCACCTTTTACCTTTTAACGTGACGGAAAAGGAAATCCGCGCTTTCACCAAACAGCTTTCCGTAGTGCCGGAAGGCCTGCTGGCGGCGGAATTCGGCGTTAACGCCATGCACGATATAACGGAAGGGGGCCTCTTGGGTGCGGTCTTGGAAATGTGCACTGCTTCCCGGGTCGGGGCGGAAATTTGGCAGAAAAATGTCTTTGTGCCGGCCTTAACGGAAAAAATCACTAAAGAATTAGACCTTGATCCTTTAAGCCTCCTTTCATCCGGTTCCATGCTGATTGCTGCCCCTGACGGCGAAGGCCTTTTGCGGGAACTGAAAAAAGAGGCAATTCCCGCCTACCTTGTAGGCAAAATTACAGAAAAAGGCCGGTTTTTGATCGGCCCAGACGGCCAAAAAGAGCCAATCCCCTCCTACGTGCAGGATGAACTCTGGCTTTTATTCGCCAGGGAGGGCTAAATTAAGTGAGGTGCCAGTCATCAACAGGCACAAATTAGGCCGCAGAGTAGAAGCGGCGGCGGGGCAGCTTTTGGCCGATAAAGGTTATATCAGCCCGGTTGATTTGTTCATTGCCTTAGAAATACTGTCTTACGAGGCTTGGCGGCAAGGCTCAGTTTCATTAGAAGAATATTGGGCAAATTTGCCGCAAAGCATAATCTCCGTGCTGCAAAGACTGTTTATTACAGGTGGGGCAGGAGGCCAAAAGTTGTGTTGAGATTCAGCAAGTCAGGCCCGCCCAACATTGAACAGGCCTATGCCACTCACTGCCTGCCCAAGTGCAGGTAAAACCTTCCTTAAGTTTTTGGGAAGGTTTTTTTGTCAATCTAAAAATTACACGAAGGTTAATGGCGAATTTTATGGAATTAAGGTAACGGAAGCGGAGGGATGGCTGATGGTTCTGCCGGCTGTTTTTGATCTGTTGTCTGAGCTGCCCTTAATTATTTATGTTTCTGATTTAAAAAGTAACGAACTTTTGTTCCTCACAAGGTATGCCCAAAAGAAGCTGGGCAGTAAGGTTGGCGAACTCTGCTATGAGAGCATTCACGGCAGTGACAATCCTTGTTCTTTCTGCAAAAGCGGTGAGCTTGTAGATGAACAGGGCAGGCCTTCGGCCGCCGCAGCCGAAATTTATAATGCCAAGCTGGACCGTTGGTTTGCAGAGCGCAGCACAGTGCTTGCTTGGCAGGGAAGAGCGGCCAGGCTGACTGTTGCTTGGGATATCACGGATCGGATCCGGTCGGCACAAGCACCGGCGCCTCAAGATGAATACTATGCCGCGGTTTTAAAATCCATGGCTGAGGCCGCTCTGATCACCGATCCGAAAGGGCGTGTTTTGTGGTTGAACCCCGCGGCGGCAAAATTAACGGGCTGGCAGCCGGCCGCAGCAAAAAATCAACCGCTGCCTGAGGTTTTCCCCCTGCTGAACACGTTGACCCGCCTACCGGCTGCCAACCCCGTGCAGAAAGCCCTGCAGGCAGGGGAAGTTAGCAGGTTGGGGGCTCACAGCACTCTTTTGGCGAAGGGCGGGGCGGAATACCAAATCGCGGGCAGCGCAGCCCCTATTTGGGACAAGCGGCGCCATTTCTTAGGTGCTCTCTTAGTTTTTCGCGATATTACCGCCGACTACCGGCGCCGTACTGCGTTAAAGAATAGGGAAGAGCGCTTCCACGGCCTTTTCCAGCGTTCTTTAAACGCCATTGCCCTGCATGAGATAATCTGCGATGCGAGGGGCACGCCGTACGATTACAGGTTTTTGGCAGTCAATCCCGCCTTTGAAAAAATGACGGGCCTAAATAGCAAAGAAATTGTGGGCCGGCAGGTCTCTTCTGTACTCCCCGGTTTGGAACAAAAGTGGCTTGATATTTACGGCGAGGTGGCCTTAAAGGGTGAACCGGCGGAATTTGAGGAATATAGTGCCGAACTGGACAGACATTACATAGTGAGGGCTTACAGCCCCGGCAGGAATCAATTTGTTACCGTTTTTCAAGACATTACAGCGAGAAAAGAAACTGGCAGACCGCTTGCGCGACCTTGCGGTGCGCGATTCCCTGACGGGGCTTTACAACCGCCGCTATTTCGAGCAGGAGGTAAAGCGCCTCGGTGCCCTGGCGTCTGCACTGCCTTTAAGCTTGATTATCGGAGATGTGAACGGCTTAAAGATAATTAACGACTCTTTAGGCCATAAGGAGGGTGATCTGGTGCTGCAGGGAGTTGCGGAAGTCTTGCGGAAAATAAGCGGGCCGGCGGATGTAGTGGCCCGCTGGAGCGGTGATGAGTTTGTTCTGCTTCTGCCCAACACGACAACAAAAGAAGTACAGGCGATCTGCACAGAAATTGAAGCCAAAGGCCTGCAGCCCTTGGTCATGGGACTTAAGCCCAGCATAGGCTTAGGTTACGCCACTAAATCATCATTAGGCCAAAAAGACTCTGATCTGATTAAAACAGCCGAGAACCGCATGTACCGCCATAAGATGAATAATGCCCAAAGCAGCCGCAGCGCTTTGGTCCTCTCTTTGCAGCGAGCGCTGGCAGAGAAAAGTTACGAAACGGAAGAACACGCCAGGCATATGCAAAAACTGAGCGTAAGCTTGGCTAAAAGGCTTAACCTGACCGAATCACAGGTGAACACAATTTCTTTAGTGGCCCTTTTGCACGATATAGGCAAGGTTTCCATACCGGAAGATATCTTAAACAAACCGGGCCCTTTAAACGCGGCGGAGTGGAAAATCATGAAGCAGCACTGCGAGAGCGGCTACCGCATTTTAATTTCCTGCCCGGAATTAAGGGAGGTTGCGGAAGGAGTTTTAGCCCACCACGAACGCTGGGACGGCACCGGCTACCCCCAAGGCTTGCGGGGGGCAGAAATACCTATTATAGCCAGGATTGTCAGCTTAGCGGATGCCTATGACGCCATGATTTCCCAACGGCCTTACCGCTCGCCCATGACCCCTAAGGAAGCTTTGGCGGAAATCAAAACCTACAGCGGCACGCAGTTTGATCCTAACTTGGCGGCGGAATTCATCGCGATGATGGAGGAGGCGGATAAGTTGGGTGCCGGTTATTAAAACTTAACCATATTCAACGGAGGTGGCAGGTTGGACAGCACTTATTCTTTAGCAGGTAAAATGCTGCTGCTGATTGGCTTAAGCCTTGCCGCAGTAAATATTGTCTTTGGCTCCCCGCCGGCTTATCTCTATTTTCTTCTCCTGCTTGCTCTACCGGGGTTGGTTTTTCTGCTTTACGCAAAGTTTCTAAAAGCCAAACTGAGGCGCCTGCGGAATGCGGGTAAGCGCTTTCCCGCCAAAAAAATATCATTGTCCCCCATCCGCTTTCCCCGCTTCCGGGGTTTTCACACCTTTACAGTAGTTGTTGAAATTGCCACCGCGGCTGAAACCATCCGCATTTTAAAAAGCCACCCTTTCAGCTCCCTGAAGCGGGAAGGGGTAGTAGGACAAAAGGACGGCGAATTAGTTTTTAAGAAAACGCCGACTGTCACAGTTTATGCCGATCCCAACAACTTAACCGACTATATAGTTGATGTTAAGCTTTGAGGGCCAAGCGAGGCGTTTCATTCGCATGAATTACTATTTGGAAAAACCGGCACTTAAGCACAAAAAGCTGGCTTTTGCCATGCTGGAGCCCTACCTTAAAGCGGATGGCGGTATTGAAGGCTCTGCTGCCTGAGACTGCTTTTTAGAGTTGGTTGGAAAACTTGACTTCTCTGCTTAAGGAACCGGCCGCCGATTTTGTTCCCCTAGAAGTTTTTTTCTTTTGGCAGGGCCTCGTATTATGGGATTGTCAGCGTCTTTCATGCTCTTTTGCCGTGGGCCATTTAGGTTACAGTATTCACCCCAAGGAAAGAGGCAGGGGCAGGGGAGTTCATCTTTTGAATTTTGCCTTAGAATACTGCCGGGGTTTGGGAATTTGGCGAGTTGTAGTCTCTGCAGGCAAAAACAACAGTGCTTCCAAAAGATTAATCGAAAAATGCGGCGGGATTTATCAGTACAGTTTAAATATCAATGCCGCTGAGGAGTATTTGGTTTATTGGTTCGGCGGGAGGATGGGAAGTGAGAAATGTGCGAAAGTGGGTTTATACTATCTGCTCAGCCGCTTTTCTAATTGTACTCGCCGCGGCGGTTTCCTATTCCGAATCCAAAATACCCTTTGCCCATAGGATAGAGGATTTGGCCGCATTTTCAGATATCCCCGCGGTGCAAGAAATTCCTTCTGGTTACGATGATGCCGTGCTTACCTGGCGCATCCGGTATTTAAGCGATGAGTGCGAGGTAGTCGGTTTCATTTCTGCGCCGAAGGATTACTTAGAAAAGGCGGGGAAATACCCAGTGTTAATTTATAATCGGGGGGGCAACGGCGAATTTTTTAAACTTAAAGCCGGAGATACTGCCAGTTTAGCCCGGCGGGGTTTTATCACGTTTGGCAGCCAACTAAGAGGCGTTGACGGGGGAACGGGAAAAGAGGAGTTCGGCGGCAGGGATGTCAGTGATATTATCAAACTCATCGACATCGTGGAAAGATGCGGCTTTGTCGATCCCGAACAGATCATAATGCTTGGTGCTTCCAGAGGCGGCATGATGACTTATTTGGTGCTGCGGGAGGAGACAAGAATTAAAGCAGCTGCCGTGATCGGGGGCGTTGCGGATTTAGCCGCTGTTTATAAGCAAAGGCCGGATATGAGAAGAGTGCTTAACTACCGCGTTGGCGGTTCACCGGCCGAGCTGCCCGAAGAATACGCTAAGCGTTCAGCCGTGAATTGGGCGGCTGAAATCAACGTACCCCTACTTATTTTCCATGCGGCCGATGATAAAAACGCCCCTATCTCTCAAACAGATGCCTTCGTCAAAGAACTGGAAAAGCACGGCAAAGAGTTTGAATACATCAGAACGGAAAAAGGCGGGCACGGTTTTTTCGATTTCACTGTTTTCCTGAAATTCGCCGCGCAGTATGTAAACGCCCCCGGAGGGATCTCATATTGACAATCCACAATATTCTGTGCTAACATAGTGCCAGCCCCACAACATATGGTATTCGCTCACACTATGATGAATAAAGCACTAGTCGTCGTTATGAGTCAAGAAAGGGAGTTTATGAAAATGTATGCTACACTGCTGGACAGCCCTAAACAAATCGTCAAACGAGACGGCACACTTGTTCCTTTCGATTACTTTAAAATCAGGCAGGCTATCGCTAAGGCTAACGTTAACGTACCCAGCGAAACACTTTCTGACGAGCAGTTAGACAAGCTTACTGCGGACGTTGTCAAAAAACTGGATGCAGATGTTAATCCTACCGTTGAAGAAATCCAGGATCTTGTTGAGCTGACCCTGATGGAAAACGGGGTTTCCCAAACAGCTAAAGTTTATATCCTTTATCGCTCTGAAAGAACGAGGCAGCGCCGGAAAAAAAGTGACCTGATGGAAACCTTTAAAAAGATTTCTTTTACTGAAGCCTATGACATTGACATGAAGCGGGAAAATGCCAACGTTGATGGTAACACCGCAATGGGGATGATGCTGAAATACGGCTCGGAGTCTTCCAAGTCCTTTATCGATCACTATGTTCTGCCCGAAGATATGGCGAAGGCCCACAGGGAAGGCCAGATTCACATTCACGATAAAGACTTTTACCTCTTAACTCAGACCTGCTGTCAGATCGATTTACATAAGCTTTTTAAAAAGGGATTTTCGACCGGGCACGGGTTTTTAAGAGAACCGCAAAGTATTGAAAGCTATGCGGCTTTAGCCTGTATTGTCCTACAGTCAAACCAAAATGAAATGCACGGCGGCCAATCCATTCCCAATTTAGAAAACGTCATGGCAGATGGCGTGCAAAAGACCTGCCGTAAGCACATCCGTGATCTAATCGAAACGGATGAAATTGCTGCCTGTGAAAGCCGGTTGACCGAGGAAGAAAAAAATCTGCTTTTAAGCTGCAATTATGAAGACGTAGTAGAGCTTCTTAATGATGAGGCAAAGCCCGCCGGCCCGCTTAAGGAATACTTAGGGCTGGTGAAAAAACGAGTCACGCGTTCCACCTATCAAGCAATGCAATCTTTGATTCACAACTTGAACACCATGAATTCCAGAGCCGGCGCCCAAGTGCCTTTTACCTCTATAAATTACGGTACCGGCACATCTCACGCTGCCCGCTTAGTTATTCGGGAATTACTGAAAGCTACGGAGGATGGCCTGGGTAATGGTGAAACGGCCATCTTTCCTGTCCAGATTTTTAAAGTAAAAGATGGGGTAAACAGCAAGGCGGGTGATCCAAACTACGATCTTTTCAAGCAAGCTGTCCGAGTTTCCGCCAAACGGCTTTTCCCCAATTTCAGCTTTTTGGACGCGCCCTTTAATTTGCAATATTATCGCGCCGGCGATGATAACACAGAGGTGGCTTACATGGGTTGCCGCACCAGGGTTATGGGTAACGTTTACGATCCCCGCAAAGAAGTGACTAAGGGACGGGGCAACCTAAGCTTTACTTCTCTCAACTTACCCCGCCTTGGAATTGAAGCCCGCGGATCAATTGATCGCTTTTTTAGCCTTCTTGATCAAAACATGGATCTAATCTTCCGCCAGCTGCGCCACCGTTTTGAAATTCAAAAGCGCAAATTCATCCACAACTTTCCCTTTTTAATGGGCGAAGGAATTTGGCTTGGCTCGGATACTTTAGAAAAAGACGAAAATATCGAGCGGGCCTTGCGCCATGGAACACTGTCTGTTGGTTTTATTGGCTTAGCGGAGTGTTTAGTGGCTTTAACGGGCAAACACCACGGGGAAGACGGGAAAAGCCAGCAACTGGGCCTGAGAATAGTAAAGCATATGCGGGAGCGGTGTGATGAAAGATCTCAAAAAGAGCAGCTCAACTACACACTTTTGGCTACGCCGGCGGAGGGGCTTGCGGGCCGCTTTGTCCAGTTGGACAGAGAGCGGTACGGCAGCATGGAAAACATTACAAATCATGCCTATTACACAAATTCTTTTCATATTCCCGTCTATTATAAAATAACGGCGCGAGAGAAGATTGACCTGGAAGCACCATACCACGCTTTGACAAACGCGGGCCACATCAGCTACATAGAATTGGACGGAGATCCCAGCTTAAATCTTTCTGCCTTTGAGGATATCGTGCTTTACATGAAAGATGCGGGAATCGGCTATGGTTCTATCAATCATCCCTTGGATCGGGATCCCGACTGCGGCTACATTGGTGTAATCGGGACCGTCTGCCCCAGTTGCGGGCGGGAAGAGACCAGAACGGAACCCTTTGAGCGGATTAGGAGAATTACCGGTTATTTAGTGGGGACTTTAGACCGTTTTAATAATGCAAAGCGGGCAGAGGTCGCCGAGAGGGTTAAACATGGCTGATTCTAAGCAAAACTTAATTCGACTTGCCTCTATTGTAGAAGAGTCGATTGTTGATGGGCCGGGCTTGCGCTTTGTCCTTTTTACCCAGGGGTGCCCTCACCGCTGCTTAGGCTGCCACAACCCCAAGACACATCTGCCCATCGGCGGTACTTTAGTCTCGGTTAAGCAAATTACCGCCCTTTACAGCAGGCAGCGGGCCTGCCGCGGGGTAACCTTCTCGGGAGGCGAGCCTTTTATCCAAGCTGCATCGCTGGCCCGTTTAGCGCGGGCTGTCCACGGCTTGGGTGGCGATGTAATTGTTTATACGGGGTATCGGTTGGAATATCTCCAAGCGGAAAGCAAGAAGGACAGCGGAATCCTTGCATTGTTAGAGCACACAGACCTTTTGATTGATGGCCCTTTTGTTTTGGCAAAACGGTCTTTGGATCTGCCCTTTGTCGGAAGCAGCAATCAGCGTCTCATAGCCCTTACGCCTAACGGCAACAGCCTTTTGGCCGATATTCCAAGCCTGCCAAATTCGCCAACTATAAAGCGCTTTAAATACGTAAAAAACCCCAAGGAAACTTCGGGCCCGTTTTCGCCTTGTAAAAATACTGGGGAGTGAACTAATGCTGTCCGCCGAAACCTATAACGCAAAAAGCGGCGCCGGGCCGGCCGGTACCGCTTTCAACATCTGAGTTAATTGCTAGCATTAGACTTCGCTTTTGTTACTCAGCAGCCATGGCGGATCTGCTGAGTGAAATAAAGGTGCCGAAGGAGGGAGTCGAACCCTCATGGGACAAGCCCACACGATTTTGAGTCGTGCGTGTATACCAATTCCACCACTTCGGCTGAATTTTGTTTGTGCATAAATTATATTACCATGAATGGGGGGCTTTTGCAACAATTTTTTGCTTAAGCCCAGCTTGACTTTTAGTTCAAGCGTGATAAAATAATAATAAGATTTACTAATAAGTATTTGGGGGAGTTGAAGTGAAGCCTAAAGGGTTCATCAGAAAGACTAAACAGCGCGAGGTAATTTTAGAGGTGTTGCGTAACACTAAAACTCATCCTACGGCTGATTGGATTTATAATGAAGTACGAAAGAAAATGCCACACGTCAGTTTAGGCACAATATACCGTAATTTGAAGACCCTCAGTGAACACGGGGAAATTCAAGAACTGGCATTTGGCAGCACTCAATCTCATTTCGATGCGAACGCAGTAAACCACTATCATTTTGTCTGTGAAAAATGCGGCGCCATTGAAGATATAGATTTAGATCTGATTTCAGGCTTGGAAGAGCGCGTGGCGGAAAAAACCGGTAATAAGGTTTTTTCACACCGCTTGGAATTCTACGGAATTTGTGCTGATTGCGCGGAAGATGAAGATTCTTCTATGCCGCAAGCCAACTGATTTATGGGCAATTTTTCATCTAGGTATCTTATGATACCTAGATTTTTTTGTGGACAGTCATTACTATATGTAGTATAATAAGTCCGCAAGCCTACTAGTGCTTGTAGTTTTAGCTGGGGAGGAAGGAATGTGCAGTTAACAGATAATGCTCAAACAGTACTTGAACGCCGTTACTTAGCCAAAGAAAAAAATGAAGTGGTTGAGACCCCCGAAGAAATGGTAAGAAGGGTGGCCAAGAACATAGCTTCCCTGGAAGACGATCCAACTTGGGAAGATAAATTTTACGAAGTAATGTTCAACTTGGAATTTCTGCCTAACAGCCCTACCTTAATGAATGCCGGGCGGAATCTGCAGCAGCTTTCCGCTTGTTTTGTCCTGCCGGTGGAAGATTCCATGGAGGGCATTTTCGATACATTAAAGAATACTGCCTTAATTCAAAAATCGGGGGGCGGCACAGGATTCAGCTTTTCCCGCCTGCGGCCTAATTCCGATGTGGTAAGTACCACAGGCGGCGTGGCCAGCGGGCCCGTCTCTTTTATGAAATGTTATAACGCAGCTACAGATGCGATCAAGCAGGGTGGGACCAGGCGCGGTGCCAATATGGGTATTTTGCGCGTTGATCACCCGGATATTTTAAAATTTATCCAATGTAAAGAGGACCCGGAAGAAATCACAAACTTCAACATTTCCGTTGCTTTAACGGAAGAATTTATGAGAGCGGTCGATGAAGATGAGTCTTATCCTTTGATTAACCCGCGCAATAATGAGGTTACGGGCGAACTTAGGGCCCGGGAAGTCTTTGATCTGATCGTGGAGATGGCCTGGCGAAACGGCGAACCGGGCATCATCTTTTTAGACCGCATCAACCGAGACAATCCCACGCCGCAGTTGGGCGAAATTGAAGCGACCAACCCCTGCGGTGAGCAGCCCCTCATGCCTAACGAAAGCTGTAACTTAGGTTCAATTAACCTGGCAAAAATGGTTGAGTTTAAAGGCGGTTCGTGGGGGATTAATTGGGAAAGGTTGGCAGAAGTCGTGGAAATAGGTGTGCGGTTTTTAGATAACGTCATCGATATGAATGAATACCCCATCCCCGTGATTGAAGAAATGACCCTGGCCAACAGGAAAATTGGCTTAGGCGTCATGGGCTTTGCCGATCTTTTAATGCGGCTGCGCATTCCTTATAACAGTGAGGAAGGCGTTGCCTTGGCAGAAGAGATCATGCGGTTCATCCAGGAAAAAGGCCATGCGGCATCGAGCCGGTTGGCCGAAGAGAGGGGCTCTTTCCCCAATTACGAAGGAAGCATTTTCGAAAAATCGGGCAGGCCGATGCGCAACGCCACAGTGACAACTATTGCCCCTACGGGCAGTATTTCCATCATTGCCGGCTGCTCCAGCGGCATAGAACCCATTTTTGCCCTGGCTTTTACCCGCAATGTCTTAGATGACGACCGCCTGATTGAAGTCAACGGCCAGTTTGAAAAGATCCTGCAAGAAGAAGGGCTTTATTCGCCCGAGCTTATTGAACGGGTCGCCGCCGTAGGCCATGTGCGGGCAGTGGAAGAAATCCCCGCTGATCTGCGCCGAGCATTTGTTACCGCTTATGATGTGAGCCCTGAATGGCACATCCGGATGCAGGCCGCTTTTCAGAAGTATACGGATAATGCTGTCAGCAAAACCGTCAATTTTCCCCAGGAGGCAACGAAAGAAGATATTGAGAAAGTCTTTCGCCTAGCCTACGATCTGGCATGCAAAGGCGTAACTGTCTACCGTGCCGGCTCCAGAGAAGGGGAAGTCTTGACAGTCGGGCATAATAAAAGCGAAACTAAAAGCAGGCTTTCCCCGCAGCATGCACCGAGGCGACGGCCTACGGTAACTTCGGGCCAGACCGTGCGCATTAAAACTGGCTGCGGTTCCTTGTACGTTACAATCAATGAAGACGAGGAAGGTATTTGTGAAGTCTTCACTACTATCGGCAAAGCAGGCGGTTGTGCCGGGGCTTTTTCGGAAGCTACGGCCCGCTTAATCTCTCTCGCCCTGCGTTCGGGGGTCGAACCTAAACAGGTAGTTAAACAATTACGGGGCATCCGCTGTCCGCACCCGATTTGGCAGGACGGCCAGCAGGTCTTATCCTGCCCCGATGCCATCGCTCAAGTGCTGGAACAGTATCTGCAGAATAACGGAGTTGAAGAAAAAACCGAAAGCGAGATTCCTTCTAATCCCCATTTTAAGGCCAATCCGGCCATTGCCGGCGCGGCCTGCCCGGAATGCGGCGGTATTTTAGTTGAGGAAAGCGGCTGCAATGTTTGTGTCGAGTGCGGCTATAGCCGCTGCGGTTAGTAATAAATAGTGGGATTGGCATAATTTCCTTCCTCGTTTCACATACTTGAATGTAGAAATGGGGAAGGAGATTTTTTTATGGCAAAAAAAAGATTGCTGCGTTCAGTTTTGCTTGTCGTGGTACTCGGTTTAGGCACAAAGCTTGCTTGGGCCCACCAAATAGTAATCAACATACCGGCTTTTACCCTTTATCTCTATGAAAACGGCATACCGCAAAAAACATACCCCATCGCCATCGGCACCGAATTAAACCCATCTGTTTTAGGCGAAACGGCTATTATCAACAAAGTAGTTGATCCAACCTATTATCCGGCCGAGGATAAAGAACCGATTCCGCCCGGCCCGGATAACCCTGTGGGCAGCCGCTGGCTCGGTTTGGGCTTTTCCGGCTACGGTATCCACGGCACCAATAACCCTGCCTCAATCGGCAAAGCTGCCTCTTTGGGCTGTATCCGCATGTTGAACAGAGACGTAGAAGAGCTGTTTGAATTGGTGAAAATAGGTACGCCTGTCCACTTAATCTACCAAACAGTGGTGCTGCAGGAAGATCCCCTTTTACATACCAAGACGATTACCGTCTATCCCGATGTTTACAAGCAGGGCACTAGCGCAAGCCAGCTGGAAAACGGCTTGGCCAGGCTGGGCTGGGACAGGATATTTCGGCCTGCCCTGGAGGCAGAATTACAAAAAGCCGCGGGCCGGCCAAACTGCGTGCCCGCTTCCCTCTCTTTAAGGCTGAACGAGAGCAGGCTTGCTTCCGCCGCCATCCGCCTGGGCGATAATTTTTACCTGCCCTGCGACAGTTTAAACGCCGCTCAGTTCACTAACGCCCGTCAGTGGGGCGATTATTGGTTTGTGCCTTTAGAAGCTTATTTAAACCAAACAGGCCTGGGGCACAGCTTAAACGGGGATGAAATTGCGCTGAAAAGCCCAAAAGCGTTTCTCGGCGATACGCTTTTGGGCAGAGCTTTGGTGCATGAAGGCGATATTTATGTTGAATATGAAGGGGCGGGGCAGGTAGTGGGGACCAACACGGAGCTGATCCCCAAACAATTATCCGTCATTCAATTTTGGGGTGAACTTTATTTCCCCGCGGAAATGCTTATAAGCAGCGAGGCACAGGCCGAACTGCGCTTGGAATATCCGAAATCAAATTAAGGGTTTTGCATGCCTTTCAGCCAGTCGCTCGTTAAAATGCGCTCGGCCAATTCTACCTGGGCATACTCTAAAAGCTTCGGCCAGTCGCGGGAGATTGCCGCGTGGATTAACTCCGGAGCAACTTCCAAATAATCGGCGGCTTCGTAAGTTAATCTTTCCTGTGCCATAGCCCGGATACCGGGCCAGTCCTGTTCCAGTAATGCTTCTGCTTCCCAGGGAGTCAGGCCTCTTGCCACCAGTTCTTGGTAGAGTTCGTAACGTACTTCTTCGTTGAGCTGTTCCCAATCGCCGGCGATAATTGCAGAGATTTGGGCCGGGGTTAAAATCTCGGCCAAGACTTCCGCGGCGTTGTTGACCGTACCCCAAAAAGCTGCCTGCGCTTTTTGATCAGCTGCTTTTTTAACAAGCAGGGCCTTGTTTTCCCTGGCCAAGGCGGAAATTTCCTCCCCGGCCTTGATCTCAAACTCGCCGCTTAAACCTAAGGAGCTAACGTACATGGTTTCCGGCAGTAGGCTAAGCGTGGTTTCGCCTTCTTCCTTATGCTCCAAAACCAGCTCATTATTTTCGCTTTTAGGTTCTTTAACCAAACCCGCCAGCCTCTCTAACTCCAATGCTGCTTGTAAAATTGCCGCCACCTCACTGCGCGTGATTAAACGGTAAGGTTCAAAGCGGCCCAGCATGTGCGCGGGTAAAACAGCCAGCCGCTGCAGTGCCTCTACAGCCGTAAAACCGGGGTAGTCCGCATTTAAATCAACAAAGGAAGGATACCAGCCGGCAGGCTGGTTTGTGTGTTCTTCCAAACCGAGGACATTGGCAAGTAAAGCGGCAAACTCGCCGCGGCTGATCCCCTCAGGCACGGCAGCAAACAATTCAGCAAGCCAAGCGGCTAAATCTTCCCTGTCTGCCGCCTCCAGGCCAAAAGCCCGGGAAAGCAGTTCTAAAGCGTCTTCGTGTGTGAGAGGCTCGTGGGGTAAAAACTCATCTTCCCAAAGGCCTTCAAACAGATCCCGCTCTTCTAAAGCTGTGATGGCTTCTTTTGCCCAATTATTCTCAATATCGCTGAAGGCGGCCCAAGCTGTACCACTGCAGAAGCTGATGATAAAAATCAGGACAGTTAAAATTAAAGTTTTAAAAGCAGTTGGTCGCACCAGTCTACTCCTCTCACTTTCTAGTTCTGTTTCATTCTACACCCATATGTTCGTGTTTTACAAGGTCAGCCCTCCATGTAATGTTAGCCAGTTTGGGCAGGGCTTACCACTTGAGGCAGGTTTTTTCAAAAAGGCGTGGAAATAGGAAAGAGAGAAACGAGGGATACCTGTGGGAAAACGATTGTTTTTAATAGACGGCAACAGTTTAATCAACCGCGCTTTTTACGCTTTACCCCCTTTAACGAACGCAGCGGGGGAGCCGACTAACGCAGTTTACGGTTTAACTCGGATGCTTTTTCGCCTGCAAGAAGACTACGAGCCGGACGAAATTTTAGTCGCCTTTGATGTGTCGGGGCCAACTTTCCGCCACGAGCGCTACGTAGAATACAAAGCGCACCGCAAAGGCATGCCCGATGATCTTCGGCCCCAGCTGGGCTTAATGAAAGAAGTTTTAGATGCTTTAGGTATTGCCCGGATCGAAGCAGCGGGCTTTGAAGCAGACGATCTGATCGGCACGGCCGCAAAGATGGGTGAAAAAGAAGGCTATGAAGTCACTATTGTGACAGGTGATCGGGATGCTTTACAGCTGATCTCCCCTCAAACTAAAGTGCTGCTGACTAAAAGGGGCATCACTGATACCGAATTGATAGATGAAGCAGCTCTTTTAAAAAACTACGAACTCACACCCGGCCAGGTTAAGGATATGAAGGGGTTAATGGGTGACAGCTCAGATAATATCCCGGGGGTGCCCGGTGTCGGTGAAAAGACCGCCATGCGCCTTTTGCGAGATTTCAAGAGTATGGCCGGAGTTTATAAAAATATAGCTAAGATCAGGGGGAAACTCAAAGAGCGCCTTGTGGAGTATAAAGAACAGGCGATACTCAGTAAGGAGCTTGCCACAATTAAAGTCGATGTGCCCATTTCTTTAAAATTAGGCGAAAAGCCCGTCATGGATGAAGAAAAGGTACGCCGGCTTTTCGAAAAATTGGAGTTTAAAACTCTACTGCAGGAGCTGCCTGCGGGGAAGCGGGAACAAGAATGGGACTCAAGTTTTCAGGCTGTCAACAAAGAAAACTTCCCTGAATTTCTCAAAGCCCTTCGGGCCCAAGAAAACGTTTTTATCCTAACTCGAGAAGGGGAAAAGACATTAAGCCTTCTTACCGCAGGCGAAGTTTGGCTCGCTTCACCCTCGGTTTATAAAGAGAAGGCGGCCGAGCTTACTGGGATATTAAGGGAAAAGAAAATCTGCTGCAGCGAAGGAAAAAGGCTGCAGCACCTTTTACAGGCAGCCGCGGAGCCACTGCCCGTGGAATTTGATTTAGAGCTGGCCTTATACTGCTTAAACCCGGAAGAACGCTGGGATCTGGATCAAGCGGGGAGCCGTTTTAAGCTGCCGGCGCTTCCGCAGTCAAAAAAGGATCTGGGCTTTTTGGCCGCGGGAGTCCGCCTTTTGGAAAAACTTTTCCCGCTGGTGGAAAAACAGCTGCAGGCAGATGAGCTCTGGGAATTATATAAAGAGGTGGAGCTGCCCTTAAGCCCCATCCTGGCCAAGATGGAGCATGCGGGCATCTTGGTTGATCAGGCGAAGCTAAAGGAAATCTCGCAGGATTTAGACAAAACGCTGACCGGCTTGACCAAAGCTATCCACGAAGAGGCGGGGGAAGAGTTTAATATCAATTCGCCCAAGCAGTTAGGCGTTATCCTCTTTGAAAAAATGGGGCTGCCTGTTTTGCAGCGGACCAAAACGGGGCCTTCCACGCGGGCTGAAGTATTAGAGAAGCTTGCCGCGTATCCAATAGTCAATCATGTTTTAGAATACAGGCAGGTGGCTAAACTTAAATCGACCTATGCAGACGCGTTAGGCGAACTGATCTCACCGAAAACAGGCAGAATTCATACGACCTTCAATCAAACGGTAACGGCAACGGGGCGCCTCAGCAGCATGCACCCTAACCTGCAGAATATTCCGGTGAGGACTGATGAAGGGCGCCGCATTAGAGAGGCTTTTGCAGCGCCTGCGGGCTCTTATCTTTTAAGTGCTGACTACTCCCAAATTGAACTGAGGATCCTGGCCCATATTTCCCGGGACGAAACTTTGATTGAGGCGTTTAAAAAGGGCCGGGACATTCATGCCCAAACCGCCTCGGAAGTTTTCCAAGTCCCCCTTGCCGATGTAAGTTCAAAGGAGCGGGAGGCGGCTAAAGCGATTAACTTTGGCATAATCTATGGTATCAGCAGCTTTGGCTTAGCCAAAGGGATTAATTTGACCCGGGAGGAGGCGCAGACATACATCGATGCCTATTTCAAACGCTACCCGAGGGTTAAAGCTTACTTGGACGGGGCAATTAAAACAGGCGAGGAACTGGGCTATGTTACAACGATTTTAAAACGGCGCCGCTACCTGCCCGCCTTAAAGAGCAAAAACTACGCGGCCCGCAATTTCGCGGCGCGCACCGCCATGAATTCACCCATCCAAGGCAGCGCCGCCGATATAATTAAGTTGGCTATGCTCAACGTCTCAGAGGCTTTAGAGGCGAAAAAGCTGGAGGCGGAACTTTTACTGCAGGTCCACGACGAGCTTGTCTTTGAAGTGCCTCGGGAGAATTTAGAGGCTGTGGCCTCTTTAGTGCAAAAGGAAATGCAGGGAGTAATTTCCCTCAGTGTCCCTTTGTTAGTTGATCTTTCCTACGGGGAAAACTGGCGCGATTTAGCGCCTTTCAATTTAGAGGAGCAGCATAATGCCTGAATTACCGGAAGTGGAAACCGTACGGCGCAGTTTACTGCCCGTTATCTTAGATAAAACTATTACAGGTGTAAGTGTTCATTACAAACGGATTTTAAGGGATATCTCCGTCAGGGATTTCCAGACAATTTTAGTTAATAACCGCTTTTTAGATCTTAAAAGGCGGGGAAAGTATCTATTGTTCACCCTGACGGGTGATTGGGTAATGGTTGCCCATTTGCGGATGACGGGCCGTTTAATTTACGTTTCCAATAGAGAAATACCCCAAGCTGAGCATACTTCCGCGGCTTTTGATTTTGCCGATGGCAGTGCCCTGCGCTTTGAAGATGTGCGGAAGTTTGCTACCTTAAATCTTGTACCCGCGGTCCGTTTACAGGAGATTGGCGGCCTGCACACTTTAGGTGTGGAGCCTTTGGCGAAAGAATTTACACCTGAACTCCTAGGGGTAATGCTTAAAAAAAGTACAGCTCAAATTAAAGGCTGGCTTTTGGATCAAAAACGCATCGCCGGACTGGGCAACATTTACTCCGATGAATGCCTGTTTTTGGCGGGTATTCACCCCCAAAGGCCGGCTAATTCACTGTCTAAGCAGGAAACGGCGAAGCTGCACGAAGCGATAGTGCATGTTTTACAGGATGCCATTGAAAACCAAGGCACAACTCTGCGTGACTACCGGACCGGCTACGGCCGGGAGGGTTCCTTTCAAAACAAACTTTTGGTATACGGCAGAAAAGAGGAAGAATGCCCCAGGTGTGGTACAGATTTAAAGTATAAGAAAGTTGTGGGGCGGACCAGCCATTACTGCCCCCGCTGTCAAAAGGAGTAGGCGCATGATAGGGATAACCGGAGGTATAGCAAGCGGAAAAAGTGTTGTAGGCAGCCGGCTGAAAGAGCTGGGTGCAGTCGTACTCGATGCCGATGTTTTGGCCTACCAGGTGGTTGAGCCTTTGACTGCCGGCTGGCTGGAGGTGAAAGATGCTTTTCCCGAGGTGATCCAAGAAGACTTAACTATCGATAGGCGGCTTTTGGCGCAGATTATCTTCGCCGACAGTAAAAGGCGCTTCGATTTGGAAGCGATCGTGCATCCTAAGGTCCTTGCCCTGATGCAAAAAGAGGCGGACAAATGGGAAAAGCAGGGCAGGTTGGTTTTTTGCGAAGTACCCTTACTTTACGAAGCAGGCTGGGATGTCTGGCTGAAGGAGGTTTGGGTAGTTTACGTGGAGCCCCAGATCCAGCTGCAGCGCTTAATTAACAGGGCACACGTGTCTTTAAAGGAAGCAAAGCAGATGATTGCCAGCCAAATGCCCCTGGAGGAAAAGGTTAAAAGGGCGGCGAAGGTGATAGATAACAGTTACTCTTTGGAGCATACTTTAAAACAGGTTGATGCCCTTTGGAAGGAGCTGCAGCATGAAAGTAGCACTTATCGCTCATGATCATAAAAAAGATGATATTATCTCTTTTGTGAAAGAATATTTGGCCTGCCTGCAAGAGTTTGAGATTGTGGCAACGGGCAACACGGGTAATTTGATCCGCAATAAAACTGGGCTGGCTGTGACGGCTGTTTTGTCCGGGCCTTACGGCGGGGATCAGCAAATCGGTGCCATGGTTGCCCAAGAGCAGATCAGTGCTGTCATCTTTTTTCGGGATCCCCTGACTGCTCAGCCCCATGAGCCGGACATTAGCGCTCTTTTAAGGGTCTGCGACGTTCACAATATCCCTTTGGCCACTAATTGGGCCACGGCTGAGCTGCTTTTAAAAAGCCTCTGCCGAAAATCCGTGGGGGGCTTGCCTTGAGACGCCCGCTGTTTATCTTATTTTTTTTACTTGTTGCTTCAGCTGCCTTAAAAATAATTTTGCAGTGGTTTTTCCCCCTTTATTTTTCTCACCTAATCGTTTATTATGGGGCTGAGATGGCAGTGGATCCCTTCCTTTTGGCAGCCACCATCCAAGTCGAAAGTGGTTTCAGGCCCGAGGCCGTATCTTTAAAAGGGGCGGTGGGCCTTATGCAAATCATGCCCGACACAGCCCTTTGGCTGGGGGAAAAGCAGGGAGTTGATGCCTCTTATCAGGAATTAATCAAACCGGAGAACAACATCCGCCTGGGCAGTTTTTATTTAAAGTATTTATTGGAGGAATTTCCCACCGAAGAGGCGGCCTTGGCAGCTTATAACGGGGGGCCGAATAACGTCCGCCGCTGGTTGAACGAAGGCATCTGGGATGGCTCGCGGCGCCAAATTAACAAGATCCCCTTCCCGGAAACGGAGAGCTATGTGCGGAAAGTGATAGCGGCCAGGCACATGTTTCGCTGCCTTTATCGGCGTGAACTGCAGCATTGAGAGGAGTCAACGACATCTATGAAACAGATTGAAACGGTAGAAGAGGTAACAAAATACTCAGTAGAGGCGGACCGCAGATTGTTTTCCGCAAGCCACGAAGAAATCCTTGCCGGGCTGACTACTGATATCTATTTTGTCAAAACAAAAGAAATTTTAAACAAACTGGGGAAGGAAGGCACCCAGGTTGTTGCAGAGATTTTTGCCAGGCGGGCCGGTGTTTTTGCCGGGGTTGCCGAGACAAAAAATCTGCTGCAGCATCTGGATTTAGAACTTTGGAGCCTGGCGGAAGGGGAATCCTTCAACGCCAAAGAAGTTGTGATGCGGCTGAAGGGTTCTTACGTGGATTTTGCCTTGTACGAAACTGCCATACTAGGTATTTTAGCCAGCTCCAGCGGCTGGGCCACTGCAGCCCGGCAGGCGAAAACGGCGGCCAGGGGCAGGCCTGTTTTATGTTTTGGCGCCAGGCATGTCCATCCTGCGGTTGCCCCTGTGATGGAGCGGGCAGCAGTCATCGGCGGGGCAGACGGAGCATCCTGCATCTTGGGTGCTAAATTGGCGGGGTTGGAACCTTCCGGCACGGTACCCCACGCCCTATTCTTAATCATGGGGGACAGCCTTAAAACTGCCAAAGCCTACCACCGCTTCATGCCGCCGCAGTCGGTGCGCTCCATGCTGGTCGATACTTTTAAAGATGAAGTGGAGGAAAGCTTGCGCATTGCCAACTGCCCGGAGACGGGCCTGGAGTCGGTGCGTTTGGATACGCCCAGCGAGCGGGGCGGCGTTACGCCAAGCCTTGTGCAGGAAGTGAGGGCCAGGCTTGATATGGCGGGGCATGACGACATTAAAATATTTGTTTCCGGCGGTCTGGATCCCAGCCGCATTGAACTTTTGGTTGCCGCGGGCGCCGATGCCTTCGGTGTCGGCAGCTTTATTGCGGGGGCCGCAGCCATTGATATGACCATGGATTTAAAGGAAGTTGATGGACAAGCAGTGGCCAAGCGCGGCCGCATCCCCGGAGTCGGGTCCGCTCCGCGCCTGCAGCGAATCCTCTAAAAGGAGGTGCAGTTTTGGATCGTTCAACCAAGGAAAAAGTAATTGCCCAAGCCCGGCAGGATCCCTTTTTAACGGTTGAAGAGATCGCCAAAATGGCTGAGACTACTGAGCGTTATGTCCGGACTATTCTTTCCGAAGCGGATCTTTCCTTAACCCAAATGCGAAAAACCTATGCCCGCAGCCTGGAGCGGCGTTTGGGAAGGCTTGTGCCCAAACAGGATCTGCCCGTCCAGAAAGAACTTAAAATTTCGCAGCTGCGGAGCGCCAGGCTGGCCGGAAAACTAAATCTGCCCCAGGGCCAAGAACTTTTTGAAATCAGCCATTTGACAACTAAAAAGGGGGTTTTAAGCTATGTTCAACTTGTAACTGCGGAGCAGGTTGTGCTGGCGCCGCAGCGGAATTGCCTGCGGGAGCTGCTGCCTTACCCGGCCGGGGAAGTTTACGCGGGGGAGCAAAAGGCAGAAACCGTTGCAGCGGGGCCGGGCCTGGCCGAAATCTTAGATCTCCTGCCTGACCAGCGGGTTTTAAAAATCAGTACACTTTTACATAGGGGAAAAGAGCCCATCGCCCTTGAGTTTCGCTGGCTGCCTTGGGAGGGGATTGTACTGCGCTGGAGCGCGCAAAGCCGTGAGGTGGAGGTCCTTCAAACAGGCTAGGGCAAAATTAACCGGTAATTCCATTACTTTTTAGCAGGATATTGGCTTGTATCGGCGAATTATAGTGTGGTATATCGTAGAATCGTTTGTATGTCAGGAGAAGGAGGGTAATAATGACACAGAAACTGTTGTCAGTAAAAGACCTCAAAACTTACTTTTATACCGATGACGGAGTGGTTCCCGCAGTTGATGGGGTTACTTTCCATCTGGAGCGGGGGGGCACTATCGGCATTGTGGGAGAATCCGGTTGCGGTAAAACTGTAACTTCTCTCTCAGTTATGGGTCTTGTCCCTCAGCCGCCGGGGAAAATAGAAGGTGGCGAGATTATTTTCGAAGGGAAAAATCTACTGGAGTTTACAGAAACGCAGATGCGGCATGTGCGGGGAAATGAGATCTCCATGATTTTCCAAGAACCCATGACCTCACTTAATCCGGTGTTCACCATCGGCAACCAGATTTCTGAGGCCATTATGCTGCATCAAGGTTTAGATAAAGCGGAGGCGCGCCAGAAATCGATCGATATGCTGCGGCTTGTGGGTATCCCCTCACCGGAACAAAGGGTAGACGAGTACCCTCACCAGCTCAGTGGCGGTATGCGTCAGCGGGTTATGATTGCTATGGCTTTATCCTGTAATCCTAAGCTTTTAATTGCTGACGAACCAACTACTGCTTTGGACGTTACGATTCAGGCTCAAATCTTGGACTTGATGAGAGACTTGAGGGAAGAATTAGGTACTGCAATTATGCTCATTACACACGATTTGGGCGTAATCGCCGAATTGGTCGAACAAGTTGTAGTTATGTACCTGGGCAAGATTGTTGAGGCAGCAGACACCTATACTATTTTCAAAGAACCATTACATCCTTACACCATCGGTTTACTTGCCTCCATACCTCGTTTAGACAGCGCAGGCGAGAGGCTGCAGACCATTCCGGGAACAGTGCCGCTGCCGGGCAGTGTCCTCCACGGTTGCGGGTTCCATCCTCGCTGTCCTTTCGCTAAAGACATCTGCGTTAACAAAAATCCACCGGCCTTCCAGGTCAGTGATGAGCACCGCGTTGCGTGCTGGAAAATTGTAGATTACGATGAAGCGGCAGAAGTTGATCAAAGGGAGGTGGGGTAAACCATGGCACAGGCAAATCAAGAAGTTCTACTGGAAATTAGAAATCTTGTCAAGCACTTCCCCATCCGCCGCGGTATAATCTTTTCCAGGCAGGTTGGGGCGGTCCAGGCTGTGGACGGACTTACTTTTAATGTTCATAAAGGAGAAACCCTGGGCTTAGTTGGCGAAAGCGGGTGCGGTAAGACTACCGCGGGCCGTTTGATACTGCGTCTTTTAGAACCTACTTCCGGCGAAATTTATTTTGACGGCCGAAGCATCCCGGATCTTCCGAAAGACGAAATGCGCGAGCTGCGGAAAGAAATGCAGATTATCTTCCAAGATCCTTACGGTTCTTTAAACCCCAGGATGACAGTTGGCGATATTATCGGCGAACCTCTGCACATTCATAAACTTGCTCACGGCAAGGAGAAAGAAGAGCGGGTGCGCGAACTTTTAGAAGTTGTGGGCTTATCAGCGTTCCACGCCCGCCGTTACCCGCACGAGTTTTCCGGCGGCCAAAGGCAGCGGATCGGTATTGCCCGGGCTCTTGCGGTTAACCCTCGTTTAATAGTTTGTGATGAACCGGTATCTGCCCTGGACGTTTCCATTCAGGCGCAGGTTATCAACCTTTTGGAAGACTTGCAGGAAGAGTTTGGGCTCACTTATTTATTCATCGCTCACGACTTAAGTGTAGTTAAGCATATTTCGGATCGCGTTGCGGTTATGTATTTGGGCAAAATCGTGGAACTGACGACGAAGGACGCCCTTTACCACAACCCCAAACACCCTTATACACAGGCGCTCCTTTCTGCGATTCCGGAAGCAGACCCGACCATTGAAAAAGAGCGGATTCTTTTGAAAGGGGACGTACCCAGCCCGATTAATCCTCCTTCCGGCTGCCGTTTCCACACCAGGTGCCCGAAAGTAATGGACATCTGTAAAGTGGAAGAGCCGGAATTTGTGGATACAGGTGACGGCCACTTCGTAGCCTGCCACTTGGTACCGGCTGCGGGGGAAGAAAAGGAACCGGAACTGGCTTAAATAGAAAAGAAAAAAACTCCTGCAGGTTTTTGCAGGAGTTTTTCTTATCCCCAATTTTATTTTCTAAAGGTTTGCAGGATTTCCTGTAAATGAACTGCCATGCCCGCCAAGTTTTGGGCTGAGGCCGCTGTTTCTTCCGTACCTGCGGCCGTTTGTTCCGTAATCTCACTGATGGCTGCGAATAAAGCGACAGCCTCTTTGGTGCGGCTTGTCTGTTCTACGGAAGCCTGGGAGATAGCCTGCACCAATTCCGCTGTGCTCTGCGCCCCTTGGGCAATTTGGCCCAGGGCCTTTTGCATCCCTGCCACAAGCCTGTGGCCGTCTTCGACGCTGGCAATGGACTCTTGGGCACCGCTGTGGATGCGGCTTAACATCTCGCCGATTTCCGTTGTCGCCCTGCTGGAGCGCTCTGCCAGATCCCGGACTTCCTGTGCCACAACTGCAAAGCCCCGGCCGTGTTCACCGGCCCTGGCTGCTTCAATCGCAGCATTAAGCGCTAAGAGGTTGGTTTGCTCCGCGATGTCTTGAATCAAGCCCAGGATTTGTTCGATCTGCCTGGTTTGTTCGCCTAATTCGCCGACGGATGTTTTGATATCCAGCATGCCCGCAACGGCAGAGTCTGCATCAGATTGCCCTGCCGCAGCAGCCCTTGCCGCCTCCACCGACAGCTGGGAGGCTTCCTGCGCTTGGCTGTCGATTATAATCATTGACTCATTCATTGCTTCGACCTGCGTTGTCCCTTGTTGGATGTCAATAATCTGGCTTTGGGCACCTGCGGCCATTTCTTCCATACCGGCGCTGATTTCTTTACTGGCGGCAGCCAAGGCATCGGCCGCGTCTTGGATGCGCTTTAAAAGCCGGGCCAGGTCCCGCGTCATGGCGTTAAAGGCATCTGCCAAGGCACCCGTCTCATCTTTAGCTTTTCTTTTCGGCCTGTATTGGCGGAGTTTGCCTGCAGCTACTTGTTCCGCATGGAGGGTTAATTCCCCAATGGGCCTGGCGAACCTTCTGGTCAGCAGGATGGAAAGTACGCTGATGATCAGTAAAGTAACGATTACTATAATATAGCTGGCGGTTTTCAGCTGGTTAATTGCCGCCAGGGAATAGCGCGTTGGCTGTGCTAATAATAAAACCCAGTCCAAATCATAGTCCCAATCAGTTAAATCCCGGGAGCGGGCCCGCGCGGCGATGGCCGGGCCGCCTTGACTGTCTTCTGCTAAACCCCACTGGCCTGCGTTGCTGAGCTCAATCAGCCGTGGTTGTGCTGCGTTAAAATATGTTTGTTCCTTTAAGCCCTCCGCTGTGTTTTTCAAGCTGAAAACCGGCCTGCCGCCGCAGAGCAGCTGCAGTTCACCGTGGTCAACCGCGCCAATGGCCTCAGCAAATTTGGCAGTAAAAAAAGACAAGGGCACCAGCCCTCGCAAGACACCTGTCGGTTTGCCCGTTGTCGTCCGGTAGATGACGGCGGCGATAATAATGCCAGCTTCATCCAAAGAAGGCAGGTTTTCGATACTGCTGATATAAATATCGTGTTCCAAGGCCTTTTGAAACCATTCTTCTTCGCTGTGTACAAAACGTTCCGGCCGCTGCGTGGCGGCAATTGTGAGCCCTTCCAAAGACGTAACGATAAGTTCGGCGAAACCGTCAAAATCCTGCACCGTTGTTTCTAGAAACTGCTGGGTACGAACATTTGCCTCGATGTTGCGGGTCTCAGCCATAATCTCTTCCATTTCCTCCTTGGTTTTATCCTCCAACCCCAAATCGCGCAGTAAGTTGGTGTGGCGCAGCACCGTCAGCTGCTCCACTAAGGGGTTGACTGTGAGGACCAAGGCTTCATTTTTCAATTGGTTGAGATCTGCCTGAGTTGTTGCCAGCATGTTGTCGGCTTTTTCGGCAAAATTGAGGCCGATTAATTCGACGATGGCAGTTTCGGACCTGTTGATAACGAGGATTGATAGAATAAGAAGGGGGATTAAGGTGATTGACACGACTAACAAAGTTAATTTACTCTGCAGTTTCAGGTTGAATTTAGGCCACAGCTTTTTAAAGAACGAATTTTTTTGCCTGCTCATACCCTCACTCCTGTTCTTTTCGTTAGTAACTTAATACGAGATTTACCATTCGTTTCCTCCTAATTTACCTGGATTTAAGGAGTTAAATCAAATTTTCTTTGCCCTTTCAGCCAAATTGTGGTAGACTTACAACGTTGTTTTTTGTCCGCAAAAGAGCGGGAATTAAGCCGTCGGTATAAAGGCTTTTCCCTGCAGCGGCCATTTTCAATTCTTTGTTTTGCCGCTTCTTTTTGCCAAGAATTATTTCAAATAAGCAGGAATTACCATTGGATCAGGCGAATTATGTCGGAAGTAAGTAAAGCTTTGAATCCTTTTCACAAGATTAACCGGCCTGAAAAAAATAGGAGAGTGGACCGGGAACATAAATTCTCAAGCTTTGGGAACGCAGTGAGGGGTTAGCTGTATTTGGGCACTTAGCTTACCCGGAGTGGATAGTGCAACCGGCCAAACAAGATTTTGCGCCGGTTTTTTAATAAATGGGGTGGGGAAAATTGGGTAGGAGAAAACGCCTGGGGGACATACTTTTAGGCCAAGGCCTGTTGACCGAAAAACAGCTGGCCGCGGCTTTGGAAATGCAGCTTCAATCAGGTGAAAAGCTGGGGGAAGCTATTATTAAGCTTGGCTACGTTTCCGCCGGTAAGGTAGCTGATGCTTTAAGCGAGCACTTAAGGATTCCTCGCGTTGATTTTTCCAAGCTCTACATTCCGCCGGAAGTAATTAATTTAGTCTCGGAAACGATGATTGTAGATCGTAATATTTTACCGATCAAGCTGAAAAACGGGATTTTATCCGTTGCCATGGTTGATCCTTTAAACATTACTGTCATAGATGAGCTGCAGGATTTGACCGGCTATGCGGTGAGCCCCCTGATTGCCACGGCTGAGGAAATTGAGGCCGCTTTTCAAAGAACGCGCAATATTGCCCAAACGGCCCAAGAGGTTTTTAAACTCTACCAGGAGGAAGAAGATGAAAAAGTAGAAGACGATGATCATTTGGGCGATGCGCCGGGCGTTAAACTGGCCAATATGATCTTGGAACAGGCAATTAAACAAAAAGCCAGCGACGTGCACTTAGAACCGCACGAGGAGGGGATGCGGGTCCGCATCCGGATCGACGGCATTTTAAGAGATATTATGGAAATCCCCAAATCTCTGCGGGCCGATGTCAATTCCCGCATTAAAATAATGGCCAATTTAGACATCACCGAAAGGCGCCGGCCGCAGGACGGCAGAATCCACATGAAAGCAGGCGATCAGGAAGTGGATATGCGCATTTCCAGCCTGCCGACCGTTTACGGGGAAAAAATAGTTGCCCGCATTTTACCGCGCCAAGCAAGCTTTGTAAAATTAGAGGAGTTTGGCTTCGGCCCCGCTAACCGGGAAAAAATAGAACGCATGCTCAGGCCCAGCCAAGGCTTAGTCTTAGTGACGGGGCCCACCGGCAGCGGTAAATCCACGACACTTTATGGGTTTTTAAACAGGCTCAATTCGCCGGAGAAAAATATAGTGACGGTGGAAGATCCTGTGGAGTACCGCTTAAACGGTGTCAACCAAGTGCAGGTTAACCCGAAAACAAATTTAACTTTTGCCACGGGCCTGCGGGCGGTGTTGCGCCAAGACCCGGATGTAATCATGGTGGGTGAGATTAGGGATGAAGAAACTGCGGAGATCTCTGTCCGCTCAGCACTGACCGGCCACTTGGTTTTGTCTACGCTCCATACCAATTCGGCAGTGGCAACTGTTACGCGCTTAGTTAATATGGGAATCGAGCCTTATCTTTTAAGTTCCACTATTGTCGGCATTGTGGCTCAGCGCTTAGTGCGGACGATCTGCCCCGACTGCCGGGAAGAAGTGGAACTTACCGATCCCGTGATTTTAAGGTTCATTGCTAACTTAGGTTTGAAGCCGCCCAAAACCGCTTACCGCGGTAAAGGCTGCCCTCTCTGCGGTAACACGGGCTACCGGGGCAGGACGGTTGTGGCGGAAGTCCTGCTCTTTAACAAAGATCTGCGCCAAGCCGTGGAGGCAGGCGCCGGGGAAGGAAGACTGCGGGAAATGGCGGTCCAAGCAGGAATGCAGATTTTACAGGAAGCTGCAGTTGCCAAACTGCGGGCAGGAGTGACGACTGCCGAAGAAATAATCCGCACAATGTACAGCGTGGAAATGGAAGGGGAGATGGAGTGAAATCCGTAGATGCTCTGCACCAACTTTTGGAGATAGCCGTCGATCAAAAGGCCTCAGATCTGCATTTAACAGCGGGGGTCCCGCCGGTTTTAAGGATTTTCGGCTCTATCCGCCCAGTTCAAGGTTTTGCTCCTTTGGAGCCCGCTAAGATCAATCAGTTAATTAAGCCTCTTTTTAGTGAGGAGCGCTTTAAGGAATTTAGCTCCGTGGGTGAAGCTGACTTTTCCTACGGAGTCAGGGGGCTGGGCCGTTTCCGCTGCAGTGCCTTTCACCAAAGAGGCAGCGTTTCTCTGGCCATCCGGATCATTGATTCTAAAATCAAGTCCATCGCCGAATTAGGCCTGCCCGATATCTTAGAAGATCTCTGCCAGCTGAGAGATGGCCTGATTTTAGTGACGGGGCCTACCGGCAGCGGTAAATCGACGACTTTGGCTTCCATGATCAACGCCATCAACCAAAAACGGCGCGGGGTGATCATTACCTTAGAAGACCCCATAGAATATCTGCACAACCACGGCAACTGCCTAGTGAATCAAAGGGAAGTGGGTACAGATACTAAGACTTTCGCCAGCGGGCTGCGCTCCGCTTTAAGGGCGGACCCCGATGTCATTTTGGTCGGCGAGATGCGGGATTTAGAAACTATTGCCACTGCTCTTACGGCGGCGGAAACAGGCCACTTGGTTTTATCCACCCTGCATACCAGGGGGGCGGCCAAAACAATAGATCGGGTGATCGATGTGTTCCCGCCTGCCAACCAACAGCAGATTCGAGTGCAGCTCAGTTCCGTTTTGGAAGCGGTTATCTCGCAGCAGCTTCTGCCGAAAAAAAGGGACGAAGGCATGGTCCCGGCCGTAGAAGTCATGCTGGGTACGCCGGCCATCCGCAACATGATCCGAGAAGAAAAAGTGCACCAAATCCCCTCCATGATTGAAACGGGAACCCGCTTTGGCATGCAGACCATGGCGGCATCGTTTGATGAACTGGTGCGCCAAGACCTAGTGGAAGCGAGTGCTTTACATACATCCGTCTTGTATTAGAAAACAGCGGGGAGGTGGGGGAGCTTGAAACGCTTTGCTTATGAGGCCCGCAGCAGAAGCGGCAAGGTTATCAAAGGCGTTTTGGAGATGGAAAACAAAGAAACGGCAGCAGCACATCTGCGCCGGGAGGGCTATTTCATCACTTCGCTGAAAGAAGCGGCAGGCCCCTCCGCTTTTCGCCTGCAGCGGAGAATCAGGCTCAAGGCTAAACATTTGGCCCTTTTTTGCCGCCAGTTCGCCATTATGCTGAGCACGGGGATAACTTTAGTAAAAACTTTGGAGCTCCTGGCAGAGCAGGCCTTCGATGCTAGCTTTGCCCGCATCCTGCGGGAGGTCAGATTGGATGTGGCAAGCGGGACAGCCTTCACGCGGGCTTTGCAGAAACACCGCAGCGTTTTCCCCCACGTGTTCATCCACTTAGTTGAGGCGGGGGAAGTGTCCGGTGCACTGCCGGAAGTTTTAGACCGCCTGGCTATTTATTACGAAAGGGAAGACGAGCTGCGGAAAAAAATAGGGGAAGCTCTGTTGTATCCGGCGATTATTACAGCCGTCTCATTCTTAATGGTCCTGATCCTCTTGTTTGTCGTCCTGCCCATGCTCGTGAAAAACTTCGCCGGTTTCGGGGTGGAAACCCCGGCCCTGACACTGAAGGTACTTAACGCGCGTGATTGGGTCTTGGAATTTTGGTATGTGATTATCGGTGCTTTCCTGTTTGTTTACGCAGCCTTCAGATTTTATATCAATACGGATGGGGGCCGCTATGTAAAAGACGCTATAACTCTGGCTCTGCCCGCAGTGGGCGAGATCTCCAAGATGGTGATTTTCTCTCGTTTCTGCCGTACTTTAAGCCTGCTTTTAACCAGTGGCATTGCTATGATCCCAACTCTGCAGATCTTAGAGCGTTTGATAGATAATGAGGTAGTGAAAAGGGCAATCCAAGGGGCAACTGTCGGCGTGGAACGGGGCCAGGGCATCAGTGCCCCTTTAACGGAACACAAAGTTTTTCCCACAATGCTGGTACAGATGGTTTCAGTCGGGGAGGAAACCGGTAATTTAGAAACGGTCCTTATTCAACTGGCGGACTACTATGACCGGGAAGTGAATTTTGCGGTGGCAAATTTCACTAAGCTTTTAGAGCCTGTGATCATGTTAATTTTAGCAGTGGTTGTACTATTCATACTCATTTCCGTTTATCTGCCCATGATGGAAATGGTGACGGCAATCTAGGAGGGGTAAGGGTGGCCAAAAAAGTTTTAGGCTTGGATTTCGGTGATGAGAAAATCATAGGGGTTGAGGTTACCCGAAAAGGCAGGACAAAGGTGGTGACTGCCTTAGGTGAAACCACAACACCGCCGGGCACTATCTTAGAAGGGAAAATCCTAGATGAAAAAAGCCTGCGGGATGCACTAAACCGCCTGCTGAAAGAAGCCTCTTTTACTGCCAAAGCAACTATCTTAGGAATAGACGGCACGTCTTTCACCATAAAAACTCACAGCCTGCCCATCATGAGCGAGCGGGAATTGGAAAGGGCCATAGAATTTGAACTGCCCGAAGTCGTTAATTTCCCTTTCCAGTCTTTGAAAGATGTTTCCTTTGATTATTACGAAAACAAACGAACCGCCAGCGAAATTGAAATTGTGTTGGTGGCCTGCCAGCGCAGCCTAATCAACCCTTATATCGAGATAGCCAAGGGGGCAGGCTTAAGCTTAGAGGTGATAGACCTACCCGCTTTAAACTGGCCGGTGCTGCCTTTAGAAGTAAATCCCCGGGCCTTTGTGAATATTGAAGAAAACTGGACAACCATTTTTGTGGAGCTGAACGGGGAATTCAAAGTTTTAAGGAACATCCCCTTAGGCAGAATCCACTTCCAAAAAGGGGTGGAAGAAGCCTTTCAGTGCTCTGCCGCCGAGGCACAAAGGCTTTGCGCCACAAAACACATTGATTACCTGCTTTTAGAAGGGCCCGGCAACAAAAGCCTGCTGCGCGCAAACACGCAGCAGTTTACGGCTTCCGTTTTTCAAACTTTGGATTTTGTCCGTGCCCAAGAGAGGGCTTCCCATTTCAGTGAAATATTAGACGAGTTGGTTTTATTGGGCCGCCTTGCCAACCTAGAGGGCCTGCCGCAGGTCTTACAGCAGGAAACAGAATTAAAGGCCTACCCATTAAACCCGTTTGCAAACGTGAGTTTGGATACCGGTATCTCTCCGCCTGACAATGGGGCAGTTTATGCCTCCGCATTAGCTTTAGCCTGGAGGGGGAGTTGATTTATGAGGATTAATTTACTGCCTCCCGAGGAGCGGCCTTTAAAGCAGTCCGCCATCCGCTGGGAGTTCATAGTGACTTTAATCGGTGCTTTAGGTTTGGTAGCCGTCGTAATCTTTGCTTGGCTGGGAAGTGTGAGGCTTGAGGAACTCAACGGTCTTTACGAAAAAGGCACTGCTTACGAAGAAGTGCTTTACGGGCAGGTACGATCCGTTAACGAATTAAAAAGCGCCATCAGCGCCTTGCAAGAGGAAGAAGAAGCGCTGGCGGGATTAAACGGCAAAGAAAACAATTTTGCTGCTTTACCCAAACTGCTCGGCCATTCTTTCAGCCGCCTGTGGATCGAAAAAGTTGTGTGGGGCCCGGAAGTGATGAGTTTAGTGGGTTATACGGAACAGCCAACCAGTTTGTCCCGTTATTTAAATTTTTTAAATGAACAGGCCCAAAACGTGGCGGTTACTGAATTAAACACAATCGGGGCAACTGAATTCCGCACATTTAAGATTGAAATAAGGGGGGTGGGCGGTGATGGCTAATTTTAGTTCAATTAGGGACAAGCTTACTCCTGCCATCGGCGGAATCATAGTATTATATCTTGCGGTCCTAGCCATTTTTACTTTTAAGCTCTTACCCACCCGCAGTGAAATTTCCCGCTTGGAAATTAAACTGAGCGACCAAAAAAGGCATGAACGAAACTTGCTGGGCATTATAGAAGGGCGGCCGGCTTTGGAAAAAGAGCAACAAAGGCTGGAAGAAAGGATCGCCAACTTGGCGGAGAAGATCCCCACGCAGTATGATCTGCCCGAGGTTTTGGACACTTTAGAGCAGTTGGCCAAAAGCTTTGGGGTTGAGCTCGATTCTTTAGAGCACACGCCTTTAAGAACCGGGGCGGCAAACTTTCACGGTACAGTACCCCTCTATTTGGGGGCGGCAGGCGGAGAAGCCATCTTTTCTTATCTCTGCCGGATGCAGGATTTATTCCCCTCTTTACATATAGCTGAGGCTGTGCTGCAGTATGCGGGCTCAAACAGGTTTCAAATGAGCGTTAGGGCTTCCTTACAGGTATTGATTGCCAAAGACGCGGCAGCCTCTAATTGGCGGCGCCCCGGCCTGCAAGCCGCCGAGCTGGCCGGCATCAGGTCAAATGCTTTTGGGCTGCCTTTTAAGACTGTAGAGCGGTTTTTAACGGGCCAGGTCAAAGTTTTAGGCGTTGTGGAAGCAGGGGGGGAATTTGACGCTTTAATAACTAAGGATGGGGAAAAACGCTGGGTCAAGGCGGGTGATTTTCTGGGTGATGCAGTAATTAAGGAAATTTCCGCCCAAGGGGTTTTCCTCGACGTTGATGGGGTAGATATCAGATTAACGATAGGAGGGTGATTTGGGTGAGATTGCGAAAGAAGCGTTTTGTAGTTCTCTGCCTGCTTGCGGTTTTAACAAGCTTTACCGCTGCTGCCGCAGGCAAAGAGCTGGTTAATATGGAATTTAAAGAAGCGCCTTTAGTTGATGTGCTGCAGATCTTGGGCCAAATCGGCGGTTATAACGTTTTGGCGGATCAGTCGGTGAGCGGCCAGGTCAGCTTTGTTTTAAAAGATCTGACTGTCACAGAAGCCTTAGATTTAGTAACCAGGGCTGCAGGCTATCGCTACAAGCTGGAGGGCAACACTTTGATCGTGGGCAGTGCCGAGCGCTTGGAGCGGGAGTTTGAAAAGGAAGATATCGCCTTTATTATGCTCAAACACGTAGATGTCGTGGAGGCTGAAAAAATAGTAAAGATGGTGGCACCCAGAATTAGAACTTCTTATTGTACGGAGCGGCAGCTTTTAATTCTTTTCGGCTATACTTCTGATCTTAAGCTGGCACAAGAAGTAATCCGAGATTTCGATCAGCCCCACACAGTTCAAATTGGCGGCATTGAACCTGAAGTAAAAGGCGAACCTTTAATTCAAAAAAGGATCCCCGTCTTTTACGCCGGCGGCCAAGATATTTTAGATGCTGTAATTACCTTATGGCCGCAGAGGGATTTCAAGTGGGATGGCGATTCTAAAATCTTGACCGGGTTTGCCCAAAAAGAAGAATGGCCCGCAATCGAAGATCTTGTTAAGAGCCTTGATTTACCTAAATTTATCTTAAAGGGGATTTTGAAATCAGAGGAAACAACCATTGCTTTAATTGAATACGAAGGTTTAACGGAGCTGTTACAACAAGGCGATCTCTTTTTGGGCTGGCTTTTAAGTTCAATTACGGCAAAAGATGCCACATTTACCCGCGGTGATCAAAGCGTTACCGTTAGGCTGGGGAGGTGAGGCGGATGAAAAGAAAACTTATTACCTTAACTTTTTTGTTTTTAATCTTAATCGCTTCCACCTCCGGAGCTGCGGAACTCGATCTTTCTTTCGATGATGCCGCGTATGCCCAAATCTATCGGATCTTGGGCAAAAGCCAGGGCTTAAATGTTTTAGTGGCGCCAGAGGTTAAAGGTACGGGGAGTTTTAATCTAAAAGGCGTTTCCTTTGAAAAAGCCTTAGACTTAATCTCAAGCCAGGGCGGCTTTTCTTACCGCCTGGAAGATAACACATTGTTTGTCAGTCTAAAAACAAATGATAAATCCGTCCGTTATATACCGCTGGCCAAAGAATCCCTGGAAGATGTAAAAGATGCTTTAGATTTTTTAATGCCGGCCTTAGACGTTTACATACCAACAGGCGGCGGCGTGGCTGTGCTGGAGGGAAGCCCCGCTGATCTCGCTCGGGCAGAGGAATTAATCAAGGTTTTAGAGGATTCTCAAAAAGCCGATGAAAAACAGCAGACGCTTCTAGAAGTATTTCAAGTTTTAAGCGGAGAAATGAACCTGAACTTAATTGCAGAACCGAGCTTGGGCGAAATAAACCTTTATTTAGACATCAAGCAGGGCGATCCGAAGGAACTAATCGCAGAGATTCAAACTTTAATCCCCTTAAAAGTTGAAATCACGGACAATTCTTTAGTCGTAGGCAGCCTGAAAGAAACCCCCAGCGAGGAGCGCATTAAGGTTTACCGCCTGAATTATGCGGAACCTGCCACTACTCAAAGTGCCCTGGAAGCCCTTTTAGCCACAGAAAAGATAAAAGTGGATGAAGAGCGCAAAAGCGTTATCGTTAAGGGTACAGACTCGGAACTTGCTCAAGTTGATCTCTTTTTGCTTGATTTTGATACACCGCCGCCCCAAGTGGTTTTGGAGGTCTGGGTGCAGGAGATCTCCAGTGAGGCACTGCGCGATCTGGGGATTGAACTAAAGGGTACGCCTTCTTTTTCAGGCGGGGAGGCCCCGGTGTTCTTGGAGCTTAAATGGGAGCCCTGGGAGCTGATTTTAGCTTTAAAGACCTTGGAAGAACAGGGCGATGCGAAGCTTTTGGCAAATCCTAAAATAGCTACTTTAAGCGGCCAGGAAGCAAGCATTTTCGTGGGCGATCGAGTACCCGTAGTTTTAAGGGATGAAGAAAACAGCCAAACCATTCAACATTTGGAGTCGGGCATTAACCTTAAAGTTACGCCCAGAATTTCCGATGATGACTATATAACGATCTTGGTGCAGCCGGAAGTAAGTACCTTTGTCTGGCGGCCTGATACGCAGTACCCACAGATTCGAACGAGAGAAGCGGAGACCAATGTCAGGGTTAAGGACGGCCAGCCAATAGTTTTAGGCGGCCTGATCCAAGAGCAGGAGAATGAAACTATCTCCAAGATTCCTTTTCTCTCGGAACTGCCCGTTTTAGGCAGGCTGTTTCAGTGGAAAGAGACGAAAAGATCACAGACCGAGATGACCATTTTCTTAATACCTAAGATCGTCAAGGGGGATGAAGACTTTTTAGAACAAAGTTTTTTTACCCCAACCCGGTAATCGAAAACACTAAAGACAATTACCTGCGCGGTTACTGGGTGGAACTGAACCAACACAAGATGGGGATTGGCGTCAGTGCAGAAAAAAACAATTTAGGGGGAGGGCTCGGCGCCATCATCGGCGAGGGCAGTATCTACGGCTTTACAGGCTACATGGAGTATTCACTGCCTTTTTTCAAAAGCCGCCTGCAGCTGGATCTTTTCAACAACAAAGAATGGCTGCCCCAATTAGCCTTAGGTATCCCCCTTAAATTAAAAAACGCCAGGTTGGAGCCTCATCTTTCCTGGGAATTGGAGAGAAACCCCAAAAAACCAACAGCGGGCTTTCGCCTCCAAATCCTTTTCTAACCTGTTCTACCTGCCAAAGGCAGTGATATAAACAAAGAAATGAACTTAAGGAGGATAAACATTACCATGTTAAGAAAACTGAGAAAGATGCTCAAACAACAAGAGGGCTTCACTCTTGTGGAACTTGCTATAGTCGTCGTGATACTTGGTATTCTTGCCGGTGTTGGCATCCAGCAATACGGTAGAGTGCAGGAGCGGGCCCGCGAAAGTGCCCACGAAGCCAATGTCAAGATCATCCGCAGTGCCACCCAAATGTATTTGATGATGGAGAATGAGCCCAAGCCTCAAAATGGCAAATTAGCCATTGAACTTGCTGACGTTGTGGAAGCCGGCTATCTGGATGCAGTGCCGGCAGATCCGTGGGGTGGAGAAAACGTGTACGAAATTGGGATTTCTAAGGCCGCTCAAGGTGGTGACTTAGCGGGATATAAAATAACAGTCAAGTTAGGAGACCTGGCTGATCCGGCTCCGGAAGGGAACGGTGTTTAAGATGGAAATATCACTAAAACCGCATTGATTAATTTAAGTTCTCGGTTTTAGTTCGTTTTAAAGGAGGGTAATTATGTTGCAACAAATTAGGAAAAGGCTGCGGGATGAGAAAGGGTTTACCCTAGTAGAACTTGCTATAGTTGTAGTGATACTAGGCATTCTAGCCGGTGTCGGCATTCAGCAATACGGCAGGGTGCAGGATAAGGCGAAAAGAGCCGCTGATGATGCTAACGTGAAAGTAATTGCCAGTGCCGTACAGATGTATATGATGATAGAGGATAAAGACCCGAAAAATGTGGAAAATCTCGTTGAAGCCGGCTATTTAGATGCGGCGCCGAAATCTCCTTACAGTGGGGGAGAGACCTACTGGTTTGAAATTGGCGAAAAAGACGAAGGAAATCAACTAAAGCCCCGTACAGTCACGGTATATAATACCGACGAGGCAAGCGATCACAAAGAACCTGACGAATAAGATATTAATGGTGAGAATTAGCTGTGTGGGGGGGTTACGATGGGGTTAAAAGATGAGCAGGGGATGATGGCTATTGGTGTAGCGTTAATGCTTATCGTGACCCTCGCTCTTTTTGCCGGCGCCTTGTGGCAGTACAGTATGGTAGAAATGAAACGGGTACACCGCATGGAGCGGGATATGCAGGCTCTTTTTTTAGCAAGGGGAGGAGCGGAAGCGGTGATGGCCGCATGGCTGGAAGAATCACAGTTAAACAGGCCGAACGGGCCTATGAAAACTCTCTATTATAATTTGGACAGCAAACAGTTTCAGCTTGTTGAACCGGTGAACTCCTTAGGGCACGTGAATGTGCATGTCCATCGGATTGATGATCCCGATAGTGATAGGGATAAACTTACGGAGATTACGGCGGAAGCAGTAGTCGGCGGGGTACAACGTCGAGTCAAGGTTACTACCTATCCCCATTTGCTTGGTCACGACGATACACTGAACTGGTATAAGGAAC
>JBHGWS010000088.1:0-10021 GCA_041936745.1 Candidatus Darwinibacter acetoxidans | reverse complement strand
GAAGAAGAGCTGCGCTGCGATGACGGCCGGGGCAGTTGGCGCCGGCGGGGGGTGAGTATTTTAGACAGGCGTCTCGTTGAGGTAAAAGAAAGCAGTGTTTTTGCCAAGCCCGCTGATTTTCTTGCCGTACTTCCTCAAGATCTGGCCACACCTTTCACGAATAAGAACCTGGCAGCCGCGGTGGGGATTACGGCTTCTCAAGCCCGAAAGGTAAATTACACGTTAAAAAAAGCTGATTTAATTGAGGAAGTGGGTAAAAACGGTAACGAAATCCTCCATGCCATCGTTTGAGAAAATAGTTATCCACATTATACACAGGTTACCCACAAGACAGGGCGCAAAACATATGTTTTTACCCTACATTTTGGGGATCAGCCTATCAGTAATGTATACCAACAGATGAATTGCCAGAAGATAACCCCATATGTTATAGTAATAATTAACATTTGCCGTAAGAAAGGGGAAGACCAATGAGAATTATGACTGAACAAAATCTAAGAGATGCTTTTTCCGGTGAAAGCCAGGCACACATGAAATACCTGCTTTATGGCGCTGTGGCGGAAAAGGAAGGTTTAGACAACGTCGCCCGTCTGTTTAAAGCTATTGCGTATGCGGAACTGGTTCATGCCCGCAATCATCTGCAGGTGTTGGGCGGCATTAAAGACTCAGCAGCCAATCTGCAGGACGGCATCGACGGTGAAACGTTTGAAATCGAAGAAATGTACCCCGCTTACAAGGTTGTGGCTGAGCTGCAGGAAGAAAAAGGCGCCGTCCGCTCTACCCACTATGCTTTAGAAGCGGAAAAAATCCACGCTAAAATGTTTACGGATGCCAAAAAAACAGTGATGGAAAAGAAAGATATCGATATTGGTGTTATCCAAATCTGTGATGTCTGCGGCTACACCCACGAAGGTGACGCCCCGGAGCAGTGCCCGATTTGCAAAGCACCACAGAGTAAATTCCTCGCCTTTTAGGAGGTCTGGTTTACGAACACCTTCAATATTAAAATTGGAAGAGAAGCCGGTTGGGGCCTAGCCTCGATCGGCAGAATTTTTTAAGGGCCGCAACAAAAGAAGGCCGGTACTTGTTTACCAGCAGCAGGCGTTGCGGAAACGATCGACCGCTACGGGATGGGGGCGCGGTAATTGCGGGGCAGGCGGAAGATGAAACGGCCGCCATCAATATGGCTGCTGGCGCCAATTTCACGGCTGTACGGGCCGTGACCGCAACCTCCGGCGGCGGTTTTGCTCTTATGAGTGAATGTGGGCCTTGCCGGTTTCGCGGAGATGCCCAGCGTTGTAATTAACGCGCAGCGCCCCGGCCTGCCTGCTCGAACGGAGCAGGTGTCTTTTGCCGGTTTGCCGCAAGGGGTTTTGGCACAGGCTTTTTCCCTTATGGGGCATGCCTTTTATTTGGCCGAAAGATTTCAAATGCCCCTCGTTGTCTTGAGCGATCGGCACTTGGCCGATTCCTTTATAACGATTGGGTCTGCGGAACTTTCGCAAATCGAAATTGAGCGGGCTAAAGTAGCTGCCGGCAAAGAAGGGGGTCCTGATTACCGGCGCTACAAGTTTACGGAGATGGAATATCCCCCGCCTGTACCCCGGTTTTGGCGCGGGCGTTGTAGTCAGTGCCGGCGAAGACCACCTGAGCGAGGATGCCAAGACAAGAAAAAATGGTGGAAGAGCGGATGGCTGAATAAAAGCCGGTAGAAAAAAGCTTTGGAACCGGTTTTTGAAGCTGTGCAGGTTTTAAAAGCAGGCGGCTGCAGAGTTAGGGAAGTCCACCTGGGAAAGTTTTCCCTCTGCCAAAAAACTGAAAGGAAATCTTCAGTAGGACGCTCTAACCGTTTTGCTTGGCGAACACCGCGGTTTTGCCTCGTTGACATCCTGCAGCACTGCGTTACGTTTAATGCTTTACACGATCAGGCGGCGATTGCAGGGATTACAGCCGGATATGGGGTTGCTTAAAAAAGCGGAGGCACAGCCTCCGGTTTCTCTAACAGGACTTTTCGCAGTTTTAGCGAACCAATTTCAGTAGGCTTAAGTTAGCCGCTTTGCTCTTAAAACCGGACTACGCACCTAGAAATACCAGAAAGGGAATGAGATAGTTGGCAGTAAATCATATGCGGGCACACCAAAGGGGTACTGTGCTTTTTTCCCCGGGGGATCAGGCCGTTTCTGTCTACTTTGTTTTGGAAGGGACCGTATTGGCAGCAAGACAGGCCGAAAGCGTGGAACTGGGCCCGGGCGCCATTTTAGGAGATGTGGCTTTTTTCCAAAACAGAAAGCATTTCTATGGGGCAGCCTGCCTCACGGATGTTAGGGTGCTGGAGTTAACCGCAGAAAACTTGGAGAGTGTTTTTCGTACGCAGCCCCGCTTAGCCCATCTTTTACTTAGAGAGTTGGCCCAGGTTCTGCCGGCGGATTCGGAAAAGATGGAGTTTTTGCAGGGGGTGGCAGATAAACCAAAAGATGATGCCGTGCCTTTAGAGCATCTTTTACCGGCAGGGCACCCCAATTTTACGGAGCGGGCGCCCCTAACCCACAACGATTATTTGTTTTCGACGGAAGTTACGTGCCCGATCTGCGGGACGTCTTTTCCCGGGGCCCGAATGCGCACTTCGCGCCTGAGGGTGCAGGAACATCGGCCTGATTTTCGCACAATTCACGAGGATTTTGACGCCAACTTATATTATATTTGGGTCTGCCCCCACTGCCTCTTTGCTTATCCTGAAAGGCAGTACAGCAAGATTTCCCAGGGCTCTGTTAACCGGGGCCAAATTCATTGGCGGAAAAACCCCGGGACAGAGACTTTCGTCTTTGATGTACAGCGGACGTATCAGCAGGTCATCCTTTCTTATTACTTAGCCTTACGTACTTTTGAAATTGTAGAGGCAACGCCGGAGCAGTGGGCCAATTTATGGCTCCGCCTCGTTTGGATTTACGAAGATCTTGAGGCGGAAGATCTGATGGAAGAGGCCGCGGAGAACTCCTTAAAATATTTTGAACAAGCCATGACGAAAACGGCACGCAGCGCCACGGGAGACCAGCAGCTTTACATAATTATGGGCGAGTTGAGCCTCCGTTTGGCAAAGGAGGGCGAAGCCTTCCGTTATTTCCACAGTGCGGCCACGATGAGGGGCGGCGATCCCCGCTACAAAAGGATGGCGGCCGATCGCATTCAGGATTTAAGAAAACTGCGGCAGAGTGAATAAACTTGTTTTCAAAAGGCACCTGAAAAGGGTGCTTTTTTGATGAGTAAAATTTCGCCGAAGGCAGAAACTAAGGACAGGTTCTCTGGAAGGAGGAATGCTGTGCCTGAGAGGAAAAAGCCAAAACCGGACGATCGCAGTGATAATGTAGAGAAGCTGCAGGAACAGGTGACAGATACGATAGAGAATTTGGAAGAAGCTCATGAAACCCTGCAAATGGATCTTCCCCCGGATCAGCGGGAAGCACTTTTAGAAAAAAACCGCCGGCGGGAAGAAGCCATCGCCGGGAAACGAAAAGAAATTCAAGACGAATGGGAGTTTCGCCAAAGCCAGGATGAAAAGTGAGCTGTTGAAAGGAGGTACTATGCCCGACAATTGGAAAAAAGGGGCACAAAGCCCCGAGGAACAGCTGGAAAACACGAGAGAACGCCTGGATGAGGCTCAGGACAGGTTAGAAGCAAGCAGTTTGCCTGAAGAAGAGCAAAGGAGGATCAAAGAAAAAAACAAGCACCGCAAGGAGATGATTGCCGGGTTAGAAAGCGAACTTGAAAAAAGCGAAAAGATAATTGGCACGGAAAAAGAGGCTAAGTTCGATCCCATTAACGAACTGGGCCGCAGGTAAGACGAAAGCCCCGGGTCTCCGGGGCTTAGATTTTGCACTTTATTTTCGTTGAATTTAAAGACATCGTATGCTATACTAAATTGAAAGCGGCCCCGTAGCTCAGGGGATAGAGCACCACTCTCCTAAAGTGGGTGTCGGACGTTCGATTCGTCCCGGGGTCGCCATTTTTACCTTCAATCCGGCAGCTGCCGGATTTTTTGATCCTATCCTTTGTTAAATTTGACGCAATATCTCTCTATGCCTTATAGTAAGAGAAAGGGGATCTTACCCATCCATTTTTGGGCCGGGGAGAGATTAAAGTGGATAAAACGGTACATATCGGGCTGGATATCGGTTCTACAACTGCAAAAATTGTGGTCCTAGATGAGAAGCACCGGCTTGTTTTCAGCAGGTACCAAAGGCATTATGCCGATATTAAAAAATCCGTGTTCGATTTAATAATGCTGGCTTATAAAAAGTTTGCCGCTTACAAAGTGACTTTGGCAGTCACCGGTTCCGGGGGCATCGGCATTGCCCAGCATCTTGGGCTGGAGTTCGTGCAGGAAGTGATCGCGGGTACAACGGCAATTCAAGAATCTTTTCCCCAAACGGATGTGGCAATTGAACTGGGCGGCGAAGATGCCAAAATCACCTTTTTTGCCGGCGGCTTAGAGCAGCGGATGAACGGCATTTGTGCCGGCGGTACAGGCTCGTTCATCGATCAAATGGCCGTTCTTTTAAAAACAGATGCGGCCGGTTTAAACAAACTCGCCGAAAAACATACCACAATTTATCCCATTGCCGCGCGCTGCGGGGTGTTTGCCAAAACAGATATTCAGCCGCTTCTAAATGAAGGTGCCGCCAGAGAAGATGTGGCAGCATCTATTTTTCAAGCCGTCGTGATCCAAACGATTACGGGCCTGGCCTGCGGCCGGCCGATCAGGGGAAATGTGGCCTTTTTGGGCGGCCCCCTTTATTTTCTCCCCCAACTGCGGCAGAGGTTTATTGAGACTTTAGAATTAAAAGAACATCAAATTATCTTTCCGGAAAACCCCCAACTTTATATTGCGATCGGGGCAGCCCTTGAGTCAACGAAGGGGAAGAAAGTACCTTTCGCGGACATTAAAGGAAGATTAGGGCGTTTGCGGTCCGTTACCATGGAGGAAGCAAAACGCCTACCCGCTCTTTTTGCAAACCAAAAAGAACTTGAGGAATTTCAAGCCCGCCACGCTCGCTACGCGGTGGAAAGAAAAGATCTTGCAGAGCACGAAGGCCCTTGCTTTTTAGGCTTAGATGTCGGTTCCACAACTACTAAGGCTGCCCTGATCGATGAAGAGGGCCGGCTTTTGCATACGTTTTACGGGGGAAATGAAGGTAATCCCTTAAAGTCTGTACGGAGAGCTGTTTTAGATCTTTATAAAGTGCTGCCAAAAAACGCCAAAATAGTTAATTCTACCGTTACCGGTTACGGTGAGGGTTTAATTAAAGCAGCCCTAAAAGTGGACATAGGTGAGATAGAAACGGTTGCCCACTACAAAGCGGCGGATTTTTTCTGCCCCGGTGTGGATTTCATTCTGGATATCGGCGGCCAGGACATGAAGTGTTTGCGCATTAAAGACGGTGCCATTGACAGTATTTTACTGAATGAGGCCTGTTCTTCCGGCTGCGGTTCTTTTTTAGAAACGTTTGCCCACTCTCTCGGCTTAGATATTAAAGAGTTTACCAACAAAGCGCTGTTGGCGGCCGCCCCGGTTGATTTAGGTTCCCGCTGCACTGTTTTTATGAACTCCAGTGTGAAACAGGCCCAAAAGGAAGGTGCCACAGTCGGTGATATTTCCGCCGGCCTGGCTTATTCCGTTGTGAAAAATGCTTTGTTTAAGGTGATTAAGCTGAGAAACAAAGATGAATTAGGCGAGAAGGTAGTTGTGCAGGGCGGCACTTTTTACAACGACGCTGTTTTAAGAAGTTTTGAGTTTTTAACGGAAAGAGAAGTTATAAGGCCGGACATAGCCGGAATTATGGGTGCCTTTGGCGCCGCGCTTATTGCCAAGGAAAGATACACAGAAGAGCATGCCTCCAGCCTGCTCAGTGAAACTGAACTGGAAAACCTTTCTCTAAAAACCAGGCGCACCCGCTGCAAAGGCTGTGCCAATAACTGCCTGCTGACCATTAACCTTTTTGGCGGCGGCCACCGCTATATTTCCGGTAACCGCTGCAGCAAGGGTGCGGGTATTAAGGCCGCAGGACACAACCTGCCCAATCTTTTCAAAGATCGTTACGAAAGGCTCTTTAACTATAAACCTCTCTCTCTGGAAGAAGCAAAAAGAGGCAGAATCGGGATCCCCCGGGTTTTGAATATGTATGAGGATTACCCTTTTTGGTTTACTTTTTTCACTGAGCTGGGCTTTGCCGTGGAGCTTTCTGCCCGCTCATCGCAAAAGATCTATGAAAAGGGCATGGAAACCATGCCGTCGGAATCTATTTGTTATCCGGCCAAAATTGCCCACGGCCACATTGTCGATCTGGTGGATAAAGGTGTTGACGTTATCTTTTACCCCTGCTTAACGCATGAACATCAAGAGCAAAAAGATGCGGACAATCATTTCAACTGCCCCATTGTAATTTCTTACCCTGAGGTAATTTACAGCAATGTGACCGTTCTGAAGGCAAAAAACATCAATTTTCTTTATCCCTTCCTGCCTTTTCACCACAAACGCCGTTTAATCGAGCGCCTGCAGGAAGAGTTAGTTCATTTTAAGATAGAACCAAGCGAAATCGAAGATGCAGTGGAAAAAGCTTGGACAGAGCTGACTAGATTCCGCAGCGACATGGCTAAAATGGGGGAAGAGACTTTAAAATATCTTAAGGAGAATAATATCCGAGGGGTTGTCTTGGCGGGAAGGCCTTATCACATCGACCCGGCAATCAATCACGGTATCCCCGAATTAATTAACGATTTGGGCATGGCGGTTTTAACCGAGGATTCTGTTGCCCATCTGGCCGAAGTGCCAAGGCCTCTGCGGGTCGTTGATCAGTGGGCTTACCACTCCAGGCTCTATGCCGCGGCAAGTTTTGTTGCCGAGAATGATAATTTAGAACTGGTGCAGTTAAATTCCTTTGGCTGCGGTTTAGATGCTGTGACTACCGATCAGGTACAGGAAATCTTGGACAGCCGCTCCCGCATTTACACCTGCTTGAAAATCGATGAGATTAATAATTTGGGGGCGGCCAGGATCAGGCTTAGGTCTTTAAAGGCAGCAGTTTTAGAGCGGGAGCGGACTAATTATAAGCCGGAGGTGAAGGAGTTTGGCTATGAAAGGATACTCTTCACCAAAAAGATGAAGGAAAAACATACTGTTTTGGTGCCTCAGATGTCGCCTATCCATTTCCGGTTTTTAAAAGAGGCCTTTCATCACTCAAATTACAAGATGGTTGTCTGCCCCGCCATCGATAAAGGTGCGGTAGATTACGGTTTGCAGTATGTGAATAATGATGCCTGCTACCCGGCAATTATTGTTGTGGGGCAACTATTGAAAGCTCTAAATTCCGGCGAGCATGACCCCAATAACACGACTGTAATCATCAGCCAAACAGGCGGGGGCTGCCGCGCCACTAATTATATCGGGTTTTTAAGAAAAGCCCTTGCTGATGCGGGGTTTGCCCAAGTCCCCGTGATCTCCCTCAGTGCGCAGGGGTTTGAGAAAAACCCCGGTTTTAAGGTTACGCCGCCCCTTTTGCACCGCTCCATGATGGGGCTGGTTTACGGCGACCTTTTAATGAAGTGTTTGTACAGAGTCAGGCCCTATGAAAAGGAGGCCGGCTCCGCCGATAGGCTCTTTGAAAAATGGGTTGAAATCGGCAAGAAATCACTGAGGCGACCTACGATACGGAATTTCAAAAAGACTGTCCGGGGTCTGGTCAAAGAGTTCGATAACTTTAAAACGATAAAAGAAACCAAGCCTAAAGTAGGTTTAGTGGGTGAAATTTTAGTGAAGTATCACCCCACGGCTAATAACGACGTGGTGAGTTTGGTGGAAGAGGAAGGCGCGGAAGCGGTAGTGCCCGATTTGATTGATTTTTTAATGTACTCTATCTTCGGTATGGACTTTCGTTATAGATACCTGGCAGGTTCCAAAGCGGAACAGCTGGTAAGCCGCTTTTTAATCGGCGTGATGGAGCTTTACCGCCGAGCCGCCAATGCTGCTTTAGCTAAAAGCAAAAGTTTTAACCCGGCTAAATCTATCTGGGAAGTCGCCAAAAACGCATCTAAGGTCATTTCCCTCGGCCATCAAACGGGTGAAGGTTGGTATCTCACAGGTGAGATGATTGAACTGATTGAAAGCGGTGTTAAAAACATTGTGTGCATGCAGCCCTTTGCCTGCCTGCCCAACCATATTACGGGCAAGGGCATGCTGAGGGAGTTAAAAAGGGTTTATCCCGAAAGCAACATCGTGGCCATAGATTACGATTCAGGGGCCAGTGAAATTAACCAGTTGAACAGAATTAAGCTGATGCTTTCTGCGGCTTTTGCAGCTTTGTAGAAAAGGAAGGATAGAAGTGGAAAAAATTAGGAGTGCCGCGAAAATGCTCGAGGAGGCGGAACACGCCGTTGTGTTTACCGGTGCAGGTATTTCGGTGGAAAGCGGGATCCCGACTTTCCGCGGCGAAGGGGGCGTTTGGGAGAAATATGATCCGCAGAGGGTTGCGGGCTTAAGAGGGTTTAAAAAAGATCCGCGGCACCTTTGGGATTTTTTAAAAGATCTGCTGAAACCCAAAGGCGCTCCTACAGTACCCAACGCGGGGCACTACGCCCTTGCAGCTTTAGAGACGCAGGGGCTGATTAGATCAGTCATTACCCAAAACATTGACGGCCTGCATCAAGATGCAGGCAGCAGGAGGGTTTTGGAACTGCACGGCTCACTCAGGCGCCTGCACTGTTTAGAGTGTTTTTGGGAAGGTGAAACGGGAAAAGCAATTCCCGATTTCCAAGAAACGTATCCCAACTGCCCTAACTGCGGCAGTAATTTAGTTAAACCGCAGATCGTCCTGTTTGGTGAGGCACTGCCCCAAGAAGTTATGAAAGAGGTGGAAGAAGAGGCCTGCGCCTGCGATCTGTTTATTGTTGTGGGCTCGTCTTTGGAGGTTTTCCCCGCTGCGGCCTTACCCCTGATGGCAAAGAGGAACAATGCTGAATTAATTTTGATTAACCGGGATCCGATAAGCTATTATGGAATTTTTGATTTATCCATCCTCGGCACAGCGGGCAACATTTTGCCTCTGCTTAAGAAGGAAATTGAGAAGGCGGGTTAATTATAAATAAGGGAATAAGCAAACACGGGAGCTGCTTCCGTGTTTTTTTGTTTTTAAAAATAAAAATTTGAATCAACCCCGTCAATCTTGCATACTGTGGAAAGTCAGCTAATTTTACCAAGAAAAAGTATAGCCTTGGGAAATGTTGGCACAATAAAACGGCGCGTTAAACATGGGGTTTTTAGTTTCTTTTGAGTACAGTTTCAGTCTGTTTTGACCAGATAATGCTAGATTGAGGATACTGGCCAAGACTCTAAAGTTTGCCAAGGCAGGTGATGTTAAATGTCAAGCGAGAGAGCAAACACAACGAGAATCTTAATTTTGGCTTTGGCCCTTTTTTTAGTTGCTGCCTTGCCGGTTTCCGCAGGCACTCAGCTTAATTATTTCCACTCAAATTTAATAGTCGATTCTTTAGCGGCAGCTGAATGGCTGACAGCGGAAACCATTTTGGTAGAAAGCCAAACCGTGGAGATTACCGAAATTGATGAAGCGCTGCTTCCTTACACCTACTTGAAAATTGAAGAAGGAAGGCCGCAAAAAATCGGTGGGTTAAATAAAAAGGCTTTTACCACAAAGGAGGGCTTTAGCGAGGCCCAAGTCTTATTTCACAGAGAGATCATTTGGCTTACTCCAGGCGAGTATTCGCTCAAACTCAAGTTTGCAACGGAGGCCGGGGATCAAACGGTGGTTGATGTTACTGTTAACGTCGCCCCCTTTACTGCCATTTTCTTCATTGAGCCAACCGCCGTGAAAATTGAGGCGACTAAGGGGCCCGGTTTATATAAGGCCAAGGAGCCGGTTGAAATTCGGGTGCAGTCTAATAACAATGCTTGGCATATTTATCTTACGGCGGAGAAATTCCGCTTTTCAGACAAAGACAACAAAGATGTTACTTT
>JBHGWS010000087.1:0-21215 GCA_041936745.1 Candidatus Darwinibacter acetoxidans | reverse complement strand
CTTCGCCGATTTCCTCTAAATGCTTTCTGACTATGTCGGACAGTTTGAATTTACTTTTATAAAGCATGCCTAAAGAAAAGAATTTACTGCCCAGCCAATATCTCTTTGTTTCCGGATCTTGCGTAACAAAGCCCCGTGCTTGGTAAGTTGCCAGAATTCTATGCACATTACTTTTATACAAAGATAGTTCTTTACTGATTTCGGTAACGCCTAACGGCTGTCTTTTAGCCAAAAACAAAAACAAGATGTCCAAGGCTTTATCCAAGGATTTTATCGTGCTCTGGCCCACCGGCCTTCCCTCCTGCCATACAAGACTCCTTTCCAGTTTCTCTATTTAGCGGAGATGTCCTGCTATTCCCCTTGCGGATGAGGCCTACTGCGTTTCTTAGTCCTCGACCCTAAAATTGTTTTTGCCTGCCTTAGAATACAAACATCGCGAGAGGTAATAAATTTGGCTACATATTTTTCTCCCGTGTAAGCCGAAACCGCCCCGATCGCCCCATTTATATCGAACCAAACAAGATTAAAACCTAATTTTAACTCTTTTGCTGTAAGCCTGGGATGCGCTAGTTCACCTTCAGTTTTACACAAAAAATTATAGGAAATCTGCAGAAGTTCGTGCTGTTCCCGGTACTCTATAACCACGCCTATCTTCTGCAAAATTTGAAGCCCGCAGCCAACCTCTTCATAAATTTCCCGCCTTAAAGCGTCTAAGACCGATTCGCCGTTCTCCAAGCCGCCACCGGGCAGCTTGTAATAACCGTCCTTTGCCACATACATCAGGGCGATCTTAAAAGCCTCATTACACAAAACTGCCCGGGCCGCTTTTCTCACTCTATATTTGACATCACTCCCCGAGCCTGCAAGCCCAATATCATCGTGGCTGATCTCTTTAATTAACCGCATAAGCTGCCCCCTGTGTTATCGTAAATTTGTTTTCGGGCCGCGATAGGTAAACCATGCAATGGCCCGAAAGCGAACTATATGCTGCCCACACAACCACAACGGCCCAAGTCATCCCCATCAGCTTTGGGAAAAATATTGGCGCTGCCAACAGAATAAGAGTAACAAGCAGCCAAAAACCAACCCGAAGCCTGCGCCGCCTTGCCAGCCGGCGCCTTTTCTTTTTCGCCCGCCGGAGCCCCAGTAAGAAGAACAATATGGCTGCAATCAACTCCAAAACAGTAATTGTTGAAAGGGCGATATCCATGAGCTGCATGCCGCTTCAGGCGTAAGTTTGTTCCGGGCCGCCATCTAAAACGCCTTTGGTTTTATTAACTAAAACGAGATTAACGGCCGCACTGTTGGCCAATAAGCTGATACCAATTCCCTCTTTGGGAAACATCGTAACTTGGGTAGCAAAATTAGGATTGCCGCCCGAGTGCTCGATTTCCGTTTGCGCCTCATCTATCGGCCGGCCCGCCCATTTGGATACCCGGCCAACGGGCCAGATCTTGTGCCGAAGAAATAATATAACCGGCGGATTTATTCCCCTCATACCGGGGCGCTTCGTAAATCCAAGCATAAAGTACAGTGAGGGACCCAAGCCCCCGGCTTGTAAAACTCCCAGACGGCGCTTTTGTATTTATCTAAATAAGCATGGAATCCGCAATGAACATCAACTAAGATTGGATTGGTCCCTGGCGCCAGAAGGATCACGGGCAGCTCAGTTTCAAAGGAAGCAAAGCCACTAAATGTCACTTCGAAAGGCTTAATTTTTTAGCGAACCGCCTTACTTCGTTCTCAAATTCTAAGATGGGCAGATCAGCGTAAATGCTGAGCGATACATGCGGCCTAGTCCCTTGATCAATATCTGTGCTGTTATCGCTCAGCATCACCTTGATTCTTTCTACCGCTGCCGAAGCCTCTTCGTCTAAATAAAGTTCGACAGCATACGGCACTGATCATGTGCGCCCAAAAAAACAAAGGCTAAAAACCACACCAAGTAGGGGTGCTCTGGCCTTTAATCTTCAACCTTGAGGATCCAAAATGCAAAGATTAGGAAAATAACAAAAAATAGATTTGCCAAGGGCCCGCCAAGAGACACCATATTATACTGAAACTTAGAAACCCGGTGTTTTCGCGGGGCCGGTTGAAACCATCCTCTTTTAGGCAGGGCTTTGATGGTAAATCTCTTAAACCCCGCTTACGGTATCGACCGGTGCCGATCGTAATATGCCAGCTGCTTTCTCGAAAAACACGCGGTATATTAAAGCGTGGCCTAATTCGTGGATCACTATTGAGACAAATAAGCCGGCTCGGGCAAGTGCCGGAAATATTAGATTACTCATCGGAAAACCCCCATCGCTTTCACACCGCTATACCCCATTTTTTACCGCGTTATGCCCTTCCAAATCAAAAGGTTAATTATTTTATGATTCTGCAACTGACATTTAAAACCCTGTCTGCCCTAAGCGTTCAGCGTTAAAATTAATAACTTCAAATAGGGCTCTTTATGGCCTTTGATTTTAAATATGCTCCGATCCGCGGGGCGCCCTCAGCTGTCAAAAAGGGGCTAGCTTTTTTGCCCGGAAAAATTTAAGCGCCGGGGGTTGCCCGGCGCCGGAGCGGATTAGAAATTATTTATTATGATCATCATGACAGGGTGTGCAGTCCATCATCCCATAAGATTTTGCTCCCGGGTGGCAGCTCTTGCATTCTGCAACGCCTTGTGAGACTGCAAATTTATCCACAAAGGTGCCTTTGTGGTATTCATTAAGGACAAGGACAGCTTTCCTCGCAACATCTCCTGTCAATTTACTGCAGCGATGTTTGATTTCTTCTTCAGTCGGGTTATGTGCTTCAAATTTTGAGCGGGAAATGTGGCAGAGCGGTGAATCGGCCACGTTTTGGACGATAGTTTTGGAACCAACGTAGCTGTCAAGATCTTTGCTGGGCAATTTTGCCCGATTGTGCCACTCAATAACTTCATTGCATACTGCTTCAACATCTTCTTGCGGGACTACCAAATTTACCGCAAAAGCCATTCCGTTCAAAGCACCGCAAACCGTGCCCCACCTTGTAATGCCGCCCATGCCGTACCAGGTAGCTTCTGCCGGGAAAGAACTGAAAGGCTCACCGATTTTCTCAGCCAACTGGCTGATGATGGCGTTAAAGCCACCGTACATTCAACTGCCTGACGAAATGGTCATGTCATAACCGCGCCGCAGTGCCTCTTCGGGATCCAACTGCACATAAGGCCAAGGTAAGGAGACCGGTGCTGCTTCGATCTTGGGATTGAATACATCAAGTGCTCTTCCCACTGTGGCTCCCACGGCTAAACTGCCAACTCCAATTAAAAAATCTCTGCGTGATACATCCGACAAAAAGATTACCCCCTAAAACATTGTGATATTTTTAACCATTCCGCTTCTACCAGGCTTTTCCCTGCCTTGGAAGTGATATCTTTCTGTTTATATTCCACTAAAAACTTATTTCTGCGCAGATAAAATATATACTGATTTACCGGGCCAATAACACCCTTTTTCAAAACTTTGCTATACTGAATTTAATTAAGCAAATCACCACACCGGATCCTAGATTTAACTACAATGCAATAAAATCGGACTTATAGTGCCGGCGTATCTTAAAGGAGCAGATCTTCAGCATGGAGCTGTTTGCTGCGGTCAGTGTAAGGAAATCGTGTAGAAGTTTCGGCCTTGCGGCGAGGAGCAATTGAAGGGAATTCTAAACGCAATCGATGGATTTATAAGCCTTTATCCCGCTGTTACCCTGGATTGGGGCTTTACCGAAAGAATGAAAGGGCCATTTAAGGTGGACGCCCTACATTATCTGATTAACAGCGGCCAAGGCAAAAAAGGCGAGGCGGAAAGTGCGGGGTTTCTTTTTCAACAGCCGATGCATCTCAACGGGATTGGCTCTGTCTGGCTGGGAGGGCCGAAAGATGTTGAAATTAATCCAGCGGGTATCGTAGCCACAGCCTTTGGCGAGCCAAAGGAAGTCATTCGCCGGCAAAGATCGGAATTCAGGCGTAAACCAATTGCAAAGATTATCAACAGCCCGGATGATCCCTCGCATTTGGCACCGTCCGGACTCAATCCCCAACCTTGGTATTGGGAAAAAACAGATGATCGGCTGCTTTTGCCCAAGCGGCTGTTGAAACTGCCGATTTCACTGTTTTATAAATTAACCGAGGTGGATCTTGGCATAGCCCTCTGCCATTATGCCTTGGCGTACAGCCATTTTTATAATCCTTTTATCTTTAAACGGCATGGGGCGAAAAGCAGCAACAAAGGGTTTCAACTTTTCGGCCGGTAGGAATAACTGCCCTTCAACCGAAGGCGCTCACTAATCCGCAGCGGCCTGCCCGGCAATGCTTGCCTAACTGTGAATGTTGTAGCCCTAAAAAGTACACCGCCCGTTCGGAGGCCGGAAGATAAAAAAAGACCACAATCTTAGTTGCGGTCTCCCTTTCCAACCGGATTTGGGCTAGGTACTCATCTGTCTCGCTTCATCAATTAATCCCCTTTCAAGCCACTTGCCCGTTTTGTAATATATAAATGAGATAACATAGTTTGCTGCCCAGCCCATAGGGATTGCATACCACACCGCTTTAACGCCCCAGAAAGGGGCAAATTTATGGGCTACAAACACCCTAATACCCAAATTGGTTAAATTAGCCAAGGTAAACACCGTCATGTCGCCGGCGCCGCGCAAAAGGCCGTCTGTGATAGATTTGAACCCGATGAAGATATAAAAGTAGCTGATGAATCTTAAATAACTGATGCCCACTTCATACGCTCGGCTGCTGCTCTCCACATCCAAAAAGACAGATATAATAGGGCGATAAAACAGCGCCATTATTATGGCAATGGCGGCGGAAAAAGCAATTATTATCTTATAGCTGGCCGCATAGCCTTCCCTTGCCCTTTCGTGCTGGCCTGCCCCCAGGTTTTGGGCAACAAAAGTGGACACGGCATTGCCCGTTGCAATCATGGGCACAATGCAAATGGATTCAATACGCATACCCGCGGAATAACCGGCCAAAACCGAGGAGCCGAAAGTATTCACAACAGATTGAACTAAAACCATGCCGACAGAAACAATAGACTGCTGTAAGATGGAGGGCACCGCCACAATAACCATCTTATTCAGCATGGCCGGCTCAAACTTTTTAAGCCGTCGGGTGCCCGCATCGTAGGTGTTGACTGTCTTTATCAGAATGGAAAAGGAAATAACCGCTGAAACACCCTGGGCAATTACCGTAGCGATGGCAACCCCCGCAACGCCCAGCTTTAAAGTTATTACCATAAACAAATCCAGGGCAATATTCAGCAGAGACGAGAAAATCAGCAGATAAAGAGGTATCTTTGATTTCCCCAGAGCGTTAAACACAGCTGCCAAAATGTTGTACATAAACAGAAAAGGCAGGCCGATAAAATATATTTTTAAATACTGTGCCGCATCGTCAAAAATATTTGCCGGTGTATTAAGCGAAACAAGCAGCCAATCCTTAGCAAAGAAACCAAAGATGAACAAAAGGATACTTACCGCAAAAAAACTTATTAAGGCGGTGTATATGGCCGTTTTCATTTCTTTATACTTCTCTGCACCAAAATACTGTGAAATTATTACCGAGGAGCCGATGCCGCCGCCGATCGCCGCCATAATGAAGATGGTGGTTAGAGAATACGAAGCCCCAACTGCCGCCAGGGCATCCTCACCAACAAATTTTCCCACGATGATTGAATCCGCCATATTATAAAACTGTTGGAATAAGTTACCTATAATCATCGGCAGGGCAAAGACTAATAATGATTTTCCCGGATGATCTTTCAGCATATTATATTTTTTCATTGTTGTTTCTCCTGATATTTTAATTGCCGCATATTAGAGGATTTACTAAGCGAGAAAAAGACCGCAACGCCCGTTGCAGTCCTAATTTTGTATGGTGCCTGACAGGATTTGAACCCTGGACTTTCAATAGTCGGCACTCCACCGGGCTGAGCTGCAAGCACCTGGCAATATTATAAAAGTGCAGCCGGGCTTTGTCAACAAACAGGCAAGAAAAGAGTGTAGCAAATAGTGTGGTGTGCCTTTTAAGCACCCGAGAGTTCCTAAAGTGATAATTTCTCTAAAATACGTCAGTAAAAACTTGGCCTCCCAAATCTGAACAGCACGAAAAATTTGGGGGTTACGCTTGCCAAAGACAGAAAGTACGCGACTGATTAACGTGCAGGCAATTTCGTTGATTAAAAGATTTCCGGGGAATTGAGGTTTTGGAACAGTTTAGAGAAACCCCTTGTTCCATGCTTGATCGCGGGAAAACCAGCTTTTTTACACCGATCGAGTTGTTCCGCAGCTTAGGAGTGAAAGGGCGGGTTAGTTTATCTAAAGGCCGTGGCTCTATGTCGTCTAAGGTGTGAGTGGTATTCCCTCGAAGCGTTCCCCGGAAAAGGTGCGTTAACGTTGCGAGAATCGCCGCCATCCCCTCCGGGGAGGGAAGCCTTCTACCAAACGGGGATATAAATTCATAGAGATATGGACGCTGACCCACCAGAGGCCCTACGATATAACTGTTGGGTACGGACACTCTGGGGAAGGCAGATTTCATGGCATCGGTACAACCGTCAATGCCATAATCGCCCCGAGTCGCAGGATTTTGTCTGTTTGTGCAAAAGCCGTATTAACACCCCTTTTACCGCAGTATATTTGGGTATACCATCGCCCCTTCCTATTTCCCTGCCCAAAACTGTTCAGCTTCATTTTACATCTTCCCCTTTTCGTATGCCGTCAGAAAGTGTTAACCAGCTGTACAAAGGCTAGCATTTAATAACAACAAAGCAGTTTCCAAAAAACCCCAAAGTGTGTTTAGTTGCACAATCGTGTTTGTAAATTCCTATGCCCTTACCTCCAACGAAGCTAGACACCCGCAAGGGGTCTCGGGGGCGGAAACCCCCCTTAAAAACGGCTTTTTTCCCAGCTCATGAAGGTTTTCGTGGTCCGCTCCCGAATTAATTCATAACTGTAATTCGTGGTATTTCATAGGAGTTGAAAAAATGGCTATTAGAGAAATGGATTTAAAAACAGCTGCGGGACAGCTGGTTTTTTACGGGTTCGACGGTTACGAGATCAACGATCACGTCAGGCGGGTAATACATGAACACAAACTAGGCAATATCATTTTATTTACTCGGAACTTCAAAGACAGTGACCAGTTATTTCACCTGATCCGGGAGCTTCGCAAGGAAACCATCAAAGCCACCGGTCTGCCCCCTTTTATTGCCATAGACCAAGAAGGCGGTTCTGTTACGAGATTAACGTCAGAGTTTACTTGGTTTCCCGGCCCCATGGCAACCAGGGCCGCAGGCGGTGCTGACCTGGCCTTTAAAGTCGGCCAAGGTCTCGGCGCCGAGATGGCAGCCTACGGCATCAACTTTAATTTAGCGCCGGTTATTGACCTAGCTAACGATCCGGACAGCGCTCACATTGCGGCCAGAAGCTACGGAGCAACGGCAGAAGAATCGGCGCCCTACTTCTCCGCATTTATCAAAGGTGCCCAGAATCATGTCATCGCTACGGCCAAGCACTTCCCGAGCATCGGCAGTAGCCGGGTGGATCTTCATCGTTTCCTTAACCGCAACGAAAACTCTATAGACCATTTAGAGGCCGTAGAAATGGCGCCCGCAAGATTCGCTGTTGAAGCAGGAGTCAAAGCCGTGATGACAAGCCATCAGATCTATTCCGAAATTGATGATTGCCCCGGAACCTTATCCCGTGAACTTTTAACCGGTTGGCTTAGGACGAAGTTTGGTTTTGAAGGATTAATCATTAGTGATTGCATGGAGATGAAAGGGCTGACAGCCTATGTCCCAACTCCCGAAGGCGTTGTACAGGGAGTTTTGGCAGGTGTAGATCTTTTCCTTATTTGCCACACGAAAGAAACGCAGATTAGCTCGGCACAAGCTATCCAAGAAGCCGTCCGGTCCGGAAGAATAACAGAAGAGCTGTTTTTTGCCGCCGTTGAACGAGTTGTCCGCGCCAAACAGGCTTTGCCCGAAATGCCGGAAAAACGGCGCATCCCGGCCGATGATCCCCTCTCTGTGGCGAACAGGGCGTTAGCAGTAGCCATTTCGGAACAGGCGTTAACCGTCAAGGGCCGGAATGAGATTTTCAAAGTCAAGAAGAACGAACGATTTGCGATTATTGCCCCCCCTCCCGCGGCTCTGACCCTAGTTGATGAACTGGGAGGAAGCCACGATCTTGTAACTGCTATGACAGACGCCTTTCCTAACGCAGAGGGCTTTCGTTATTCGCTGCCGCTGCGGGAAGACGAACTCCGGAAGATCGGCGAAGCCCTTTCCGAGGGACTTTACACTAAAGTGATTTTCGGAATCTATAACGCGCAGATGGACGAGGGACAGCGGCAACTCCTGCGGCAGACACTGGAACTCGATGTACCCGTGGGGGTAATAGCCCTCCGCAGTCCTTTCGATAGCCGGTGGTGCGGCCAAGCCGATGCACTCCTTTTTACTTACGAGTACACTCCTCCTATGGTTCAATCCATCGTACGACTCTCGAAAGGGGAGATCGGAGCAAACGGCACCCTTCCCCTGACAATCGAGGAGGTTTGCTAGTTAGAAAAAACTCTCTAACCAAAAGTGCCAAAAACGCCGCGGCTTCCATTGAGCGCGGCGTTCATTTAGCTTCCAGCTGTTATTTTACCACTTTTGTGATTTTAGAGACCATAGAACGGTCATAACGAAAATAGGTGGGCTCTTCGCCCTTGGCCAGAGCTAAGTACCAACAGAAGAGCTGGGCGGGAACAATATCACGGACAAGATCGGGCTTCCAGGCGGGAATCTCCCAAGTCTGCCCCGCTTTAACGCCCCTTATCAGCCCGTCCCGAATCACGGCACCTCTGGCGTTAAGACTTGTCAGGATCTTAGCCAGGCCCCTCTGCCTTTTGGCCAATTCATCGCCCGCGGTCAAAACCATTACAAAAGCCCTCTCATTGAGGGCGTTAAGGGGCCCGTGCATAGAATCTTCAAGTTCAAAACTAAGAGTCGGTATTTTCACAATTTCCATCGTTTTGAGGGCAATTTCCCTCGCCGTGCCGTAATGGCCTATTGCTCCGATGATGTAGGCAACTTGGCAATCGGCTAATTCTTGCGCAAGTTCTCGGCAAAGGGCATCGTTTTGCTGTAATCTTTCTCCCAGTAAGCTGCTTAACTGTTCTTGATCGTAGCTTGCTTGAGCCATCTTCGTCAGGACCGCGACTGTGCAACTGTACCCCTTAGTCTTAGCCCCTACGAGCTCCTCTCCACAAGGAATCGGTATGATTTTCTCCGCGGCAGCGGCTAAGGCACTGTTCGTCTCCGCTGTAACCCCAATGGTGCAGGCCCCCCCGTCTTTGGCCGCTTGCAGTGCATCGATGGTAACTTTACTTGATCCGGACTGAGAAATACCTACTACAAGTGTTTTTTCGGTGATTTTATCTAAGTATTCAAGGACAAAACTTAATGGATCGCAAACAGTCACCGGTTTGCTCGTGCTTTTTTTCCAAACGTATTTGACTGCGAAGGCAGCATTTAAGGAACTGCCGGTACCAACCAAAAAAACCCGGCTAAACTTTTCCAAATCCAGGCCGTAATTTGTCACCTGACGTAAAACATTAGGTTGTTCGTTGATGTAGTCGATAATGTTAGCCATATCTTTCCCTTCCCTTCCCCGGTTCCTTAGACAATTGAACTAGACGAAGACAACTTGCTCCCGAGGGATACGCAATTTTGGAAATACCTGCTGCTCCACTAAGGCGGCGGCTCCGTAGAGATTAGCCTTGCTGCCCAACCGGGAAGCCTGTAAATTCTCCACATTAAACGGAACGTTACCGCAGCTTTTCTCCAGCCGTTTCCTGAGATCCTCGATAAAATCCGTACCGAGATCGGTGATTTCGCCGCCGATTACAATGCAATTTGGGCTAAAGAGATTGACTACGCTAGTCAGTGCAGTGCTGAGATGTTTTACGAGCTGCTGATATATCATCTTTGCATCGGCATCGCCGGCCTGTACCCTTCGGGACAGCGTTGAAAAAGCATCGGCCGAATCTACGCCCAGCCGCTCGCCTATAACACCGGAAGCGATCACCCCTTCTAAACAGCCTCGGTTGCCGCATTCGCAAAGCTTGCCATCGGCATCGATGCTCATGTGGCCAATTTCTCCGGCACCGCCGTTGCTGCCGCAATACACAGTATCATTAAGAATAAGTCCGCCGCCAACTCCTTGAGACACACTGACAAAGATTAGGGGCCGCGTTAAGCTGTGGGAGTGACGGGCAGCGAGTTCGCCGAGGGCCGCAAGGTTAATGTCATTGCCGAGACTGATGGGAACGTTAAAGATTTCTTCCAGCGGTGCGATTAAGTCAACAGGCGTTTTCCATCGGAGCTGATACGGGCTGACAACGGTATGCCTTTCCGGATCTACATTGCCCGGGCTTCCGATTCCCACACCGTATAGGACCCCTTGCTTGTGCTTTTGAATAACGGTCTCCACCCCAAATTTAATTTGGTCCACAATCGCATCCGGTTCTAAAGACGATGTCTTAAAGGACAGATCGTCTATTAAGCTGAGATCTAAATCGAAGGCTCCAAAAGAAAGCTTCTTTCTCTCAATTTGCACGCCAACGATTAAACCTGCAAGGGGGTTGAAAGCGTAGAGAACAGGCGGACGTCCGCCCCTTGAAACGCCTTCGCCCGATTCTTGAATCAGACCGGCTTCATAAAGTGAACTAATAGACTTTGCTACAGTAGGATAAGTCAAACCGGTTAGTTTCACAAGATCTGTTTTAGTCAACAAACGATGCTTTCGTAAACTTTCTAGTACAGCAGCCTCGTTAAATCGTCTAACAAGCCCTGAGTTGGCAGTATGCAGCTCCATTTCGAAACCCCGCTTTCATGTCTGTCTAGCCCTCCGCTTGGAGTCTTTCTTTCGCCATGATAGTTGCGCCGAGAACCGCGGTCCTGTCTCCCAAGTCCGTTAATTCTACACTCGCCCCGCCGATTCGCGAACTTGGACCGCTGAAGGCCTCCCGCACCCAATCCAGATACTCCGGCACCGAACCGGGCACTCCCCCGCCAAGAACAATCAGTTCAAGATCCAAGAGAACCACTAAATTATGTAGTGCATAGCCTAAAGCCCGGGCAGCACCGGAGATCACGGATGCGGCTAACGGATCCTTTCTCCTTAAAGCCTTAAAAACCTGTTCTCCCGTAACACTTAGCGGATCCGTTTGATAGGCTTCCTGCAGCAAAGAAGGCTCACCCATTATCAGCCGCCGCCGAGCGTGGGCCGCGATCGCGGTCCCTGAAGCTATATTTTCGAGACATCCCCAATGGCCGCAGCAGCATGGTTCCCCATTGAAATCAATGCCCGTATGGCCTAGTTCGCCGGCATTGTTTCGAAGGCCTCGGTACAAGCGTCCCTCAAGCATCAGCCCCATGCCGATTCCGGTACCGACAGCCACATAAGCGAAGGTGTCGGTCCCTTTGCCGTAATGAAATTCGCCCATAACACCCGCATTGGTGTCGTTGTCGACCGCGACGGGCAAGCCGCTAAACTCGGTTATGACCTTAGGCAGTGGCAACTGATTGACATTTAGGTTGCGGCTCGTTACAAGCCCGGTCTTGGGATCGAAATGACCGGCCGTTCCGATTCCGATGGCTGCAATCTTCCTTCCCCAGTCCGTGTTTAAAACCAAGCCGAGTCCCGCAAGCAATTGCTCCGCGAATGACTCTTGAGAAGCACAGTTCGTATCCTGTTTGTACTCATATAAGATCTCGTTTGAATTAGCGGGAACAACGGCAAACAGTGTTTTTGTCCCTCCTATATCAATTCCGAGAACGTATTGATCCATATCTATCACTTACCTCTGCTAAGTCTTAAGTATTTATACTTCTTACGCTCATTCATCAGAGCTTATCAACCTTGTCGTAGAACTCTTTATTCAACTCCGGCACAACCCGGTCTTCTTTTACCTTTTTTATAAACCGGGCTAGACTTTTCACTTGGATTTCAAGCATTGCTTGTCCCTTTTCAACTGTAGCCGGTTTTGCATCGCCGCTATAATGCAGCGGATAGTTACTGTACCATTTGATGCCGGCGAAAGCGTCTTGCAAATGATCTGTCCGACCTAAGGGAAGGACCGGTTCGGCAGGGATTTCTTCCATTTTTACCAAATGAGGGTGGACTGCCAGGGACAGGCTGGTTTCACCTTCGCCCGCATGCCCGGAAAGTTCTGTCTCATAGAGGCTCAGCATCTGTTTTCGTTCTTCTTCTGATAAACCCTGATAGAGGTACAGCGAATAATTTTTTCTTTCAGACAAATCGGCCTGCGCCAAGAAGTGCAGCAGGTATCGATTGCCCCCATGGGCATTAAAGACAATTATCTTCCGGAATCCGTTTCTTGCGATTTCATTGAAGACATTTTGCAGCAGTTCAACAAGCAGTGTCGGAGGAAGAGTGATTGTACCGGGATAGCACCTGGCCTCGTAGATCTGGCCAAAATAGAAGTCGGGAAATACTACAGCCGGCTCCTTTTCGGCTGCTAAGGTTGCTATAGCCTGCCCGGTCAAAAAGTCCGTTCCTAGCGGAAGGTGGTCTCCGTGCCTTTCTAAGACACCCATAGTGATAATACAAACTCCCGTATCTTTCACTGCTTTAGCGAAATCCGGCGCCGTCAGATTCTCCCATAACATCTAGCATCTCTCCTCTAGTCCGTTATTTTTAAACAAAATTCAATTTCCTGAACAAATCATTTATTTGAAAAGGGATCAAAAGCATCCCGAACCGCATCACCAAGAAAGTTGAAAGCCAGGACGGAAATAATAATGAAGATTCCAGGAGTCAAGAGCCAAGGCTGTAGAGCTAACACTTCTAGACTCTGGGCATCTTTTAAAAGCAGGCCCCAACTGGTCATCGGTTCTTTTATTCCTAATCCTAAAAAGCTAATTGTACTTTCGCTCAAAATCATGCCCGGCAAGGCCAAGGTAGACGAGACTATTAAGTAGCTAGTGATGTTAGGCAAAATATGCCGAAAAATGACCCTTCTGTCGTTTCCTCCCAAAGCCCTGGCCGACTGAACAAAGTCCTTTTCTCTGAGCGCAAGAATTTGTCCCCGGACTACCCTGGCAACGGAAGTCCAGCCGATCAAAGAAAGAAGTGTTACGATCCCGAAATATACTTTGACCGATGACCATTGGGGCGGCAAAACCATACTGAGAGCAAGCCACAGGGGGATCCTGGGAAACGAACGCAGAAGCTCGATGAATCGTTGAATCAAGGAGTCAATTAGACCGCCGTAGTAGCCGGAGACGGCGCCGATGCATACTCCGATGATCAAACTGAGGATAACCCCGAAAAGGCCGGCACTAAGAGAAACTCTGCCTCCCAACAAAATTCGGCCCAATAGGTCTCTGCCGAATCGATCAGCACCGAACGGGAAGAAGATAGCTTTTGAATCCTTATCAGGTCCAAAGAAGTGAATATCGCTTTCTATGCCTAAGACTTTATATTTACTGCCTCGGACAAACAGATACAAGGGATGTTTCGCGGATCGATCTTCCACAAAAGTGACTTCCAGGGTAACCGGGTCACGGCTCCGTTTGCTGGCGTAGATGAAGGGCCTTAGCCCGAAATTGCCGTCTTCGTCTCTGAATCTAATTCGAGTAGGAGGAGCTAAAGAGTATTCCGGACGGTGTTTCATACTATCGTTGGGCGCAAAAAATGGCGCAAATAAGACCAAGAGATAGACAAAACCTAAGATTACTAACGCCGCGACACCGAGTTTGTGCCGGGCAAAACGCCTGGCAACAAGCCTGCCTTGACTTAGGGGACTATATTCAAATTGAGATTCGTATTCTGACGATAAGGGCGATTCCCCAGGTGATTGTTTTTGTGCTTGTTCGTTCAGCATTGCAATACCCCTTTCCATCTGACGTTAATTTAGTCGTATCGAATACGAGGATCCGCCCAGGCAAGAGCTAAATCGGCTAAGAGATTGCCTACAAGCATCATGAACGCTGAAAACAACAGAAAGGTCATCACCAAATATTGATCGTGATTTAAAAGTGCGTCATAAAAGAACGGTCCCATAGTAGGTAAGTTCAGTACAATTGATGTCACTATCGTTCCGCCGATTAAGGTGGGCAATTGAATGCCGAGCAAACTGATGAGAGGGTTTATGGCGTTTCGCAACGCATGCTTGTAGATTACAATTTTCTCGTTTAGACCCTTGGCACGGGCAGTTTGCACATATTGCTCTCCTAAAACATCTAAGAGATTGGCCCGCATTTGTCTGATTATGCCCGCGGTGCCGGCAAGGCCGATAGAAATCAGAGGTATCCATAAGTGCTTTAGCAAATCAACAAAACGCGCCCAGCTCCAAGGGGCATCGATGAATCGCTGCGAAAAAAGCCCTCCAACAGAGTTGCTCCCAAGCTTTAAGGCAACAAACATTAAGAATAATGCTAAGAAAAAATCAGGAATAGAGATGCCTATAAAGCCCAACGCAGTTACTAGATAGTCAAAAGCCGAGTACTTGTGTGTGGCAGAATAAATTCCGATCGGGATGGCAATCAGCCAGGTTATCAAAAGGGTTGCCGATGATATGGCGACGGTCCATGCTAACCGTTCGCCGATTAAAGCGGTCACAGGCCGCCTATAAGAAAACGAATAGCCGAAGTCCCATCTAGTGATAATTCCTTTAATCCAAGTTAGATATTGGATGTGAGCGGGCTCGTGTAATCCGAGTTGCTTGCGCAAGAGCTCGATTGTCTCAGGTGAAACGCGGGGATTGTTTAAATATTCGCTCCCAAATTCCCCCGGTTGAATTTTGATGATCACAAAGCATAAGATCGACACTAAGAATAGAATTGGGATCATTGTTAATAAACGTCTAACTATATATCTAAACAAATTGCTCAACCTCCGCCCTGTACAATCCCGTGTTCGAAGCTTTCCGTAACATTTGATTTCGATCGTTTTAGCGGGGCGGCCTTAAAGGGCCGCCTCGCTAACACTTTTAGGCTTACCGCTTAAACACTGTATACGGAGTAAACACAGTGACTCCTTGCTCGGTTTGAAAAACATTGCCGACAGTATTTTGGGCAGCAGATAGGTCCATGCCCTTGGCTATAAAGATTACCGGTAAATATTTGGCGTTTAAAAGCTGCCATTCGTCATAATACGACTTTCTGAGTTCTTGATCCATCTCCACTTCGCCTAGTTCAAATAGGTCATAGATGCGACGTTCCCAATCAAACATGTTGTCTAGATCTGCTTCGCTTGCGGAAAGCATATTAGATAGATGCCAGTAGTTTAGCGCTCCGCCCGGCTGCCAGATTGCCTTACGTAGCTGCGGGTCGGGTTGATTGCCGTAAGCGTGAATCATTGATTCGAAGTCGCCCGCAAGCGCCCGATCGGCCACAAGTCTGGAGTCCTGCAACTGTAGATGTACTTTAACGCCGATCGATTCGAGATCATTTTGCAGCATAGCTGCAATGTCATTGTGGGCTTCAACGTTGACGGCCGCGGTTAAGGTAAATTCGAATGTTTTTCCACTGGGATAGTCCCTAAATCCATCTCCGTTGCGGTCAATGATGCCTAGTTCATCCAAAATTGCTGCTGTTTTCTCTAGATCATGACTATGTCTGTATTGATCGATCTCCGGGTTGTAGAATGCCGCATTTGACGGGAGAACCGGCATTCCGGAAAGGATCGCCAAGGTGTTGTAAACCTGGTCCAGGATCCGTTCGTAATTAACGGCCTTAGCCATTGCTTCTCTGAACCGTACGTTTTGGAATACTTCCCTCAGTTCAGCATCTTCAACGTCGAAGTTGAAAGACCAATGGGGAGGGCTCGGTGTAGGATTTACAGGTGCGCCGCGGAACACCTTGAAGGGGGCCCCTGCTACTTCTTCTCTTTTTAGGTTGGGGTACATCGATGGTGCAATTGGTAAATAATCGACTTCGCCGGCAAGAAACTTAGCTTGCTGGACCTGGGTGTTGGGAACAACTAATGAAATTACCCGGTCAACATAAGGCAATTGGTTACCTTCTGGGTCTACGCGCCAGGAATAGGGGTTTCGCTCCAACACTATCTGCTGTTCGTTGAAGCTTGCAACTCGAAATGTTCCCGTTCCCACCATATCGGAGGCCGGTTTATCGGGATTCCAGCCTTGACGGGAGATGCTGCCGGGTTCTGCGTCCGGGTTGTAGGCAGGTGCAAATTCCATTAATTTATGTTTCGGCACTATTCGGGAGTGTGTTAAAACTCTCAAAAACGCACCGTAGGGTGTCGGTAGGTTTGCCCTAACCGTGTAATCGTCGATCTTTTCCCAGGTGATCTGTTTGCCGCCGATTGTATAGCGGGATATTTGGTTACCGGGGTTGTTAGGATCCATGTCGACATGATCGAAATGGAAAATAACGTCGTCCGCGGTAAAGGGTACGCCGTCGGACCACTTTACTTTGCGCAGATGGAAAATTACTTGGGTGCCATCATCCGAGATCTCCCAGCTTTCAGCTAGTCCCGGTTCCAGTTCGTTTGTGATAGGGTTGTTGTCTACCAGAGGATCCCTCAGGTAGGGGCCAACGAAGCTTGTTGCTTCATCCACGATGGCTCCGCCGCGGGGGGCAGCAGCAACTGCTAGGATTAAATCGCCGCCGTATTGACCAATCTCTTGAAAAAGAACAGGATTTTCCATTTTGGGATTGGGTGGAAGCTCAGCAGATGCCACGTTCACCGCTAATAACAAAATGGCAATCAAAGCTATTCCCGTTTTTCTTAAACCCATTTTTCTACCTCCTAGTGAATGTCTTCGAATTTTTTTCAGAATCCGCATTTCCTTCTACAACCGCTATTCACCAATTTAGCAATTCACAATTGAGTAATTGCCGGGTATTATGTTAGGCGACACTGCCTGCAATTCCGTTTCCCTATAGATCACCCCTTCCGGTAATACACTTCATCTTTCCTTTGGCTTACTAACACAAAGCGGATGTTTTCAAACTACATTTCTCTACCCTTTTGAAAACACATTTCATAAGTCATTTCCATATTCGGCAAAAACTGAGAGTCTCCTGCTGAATTTTTACTTAATTTTTAGCAATTATGTGAGGATCAAACCTCTATACAATTCAACGAATATCGTAAAGGACGACTAGCGCAAAAACGGCAGACCCCATTGTTTCGGGATCCGCCTTCCTTTTTGTGAAATACTGCAATTATTCCAACGATGTTGAATGGGCGGCAAAATCTAAAACTTCTTTCCTTCGGCGCGAAGTTGAAGTTGGCTGTTACAATGCTATCAGATTGAACAGGATGAAAAAAACGACGGGCAACAATGCAGATACCTCGCAAGCCGAGAGAACAAGTAAAGTCCGAATATTAAAAACTCAAATCCGCGTTGAAAATACGTCTTAAGAGATGGTCTAACGACAATCCGGGCCCTCGGCAGCTTGAACCGCTTGCTTTAGGAAGAGCCTTGAGGCTTTCTACCACTTCAGCATCTGTCTCCTCACTTAAATTCTGCAAGCTGTTTTTAAGGCACTGCCGCAACGATCGCTTCTCTTTAAAACGCAGGTACAAAACCTGCCAATGCATATGCAAATATTGGAATTGCGATACGCAAAAACTTGGAAGGAGTCGCGGTAACGGTGTACCTTAATGCGAAAGTAATTAACTCCGTCAAGGTAAAAACACTGGTAAAACCCGTGTTTATGCGGTTTGCCAATTTTATAGCTGAAACAAATTCGCAGCCTGGGCGGTTCAACATATCCTCGAGCCGCCCTGCTTTTTAGCTGAACAGCCCGGATCAAAGACTTTTTGCATAAGTTGCCTCCCGGAAAGATGTGGATCTGTTCCATCAAATTTCCGGGACAAATTAAGATAGAAAAAATCGCAAGTTATTTTATCTTGCGATCCAATACCGAAGACCTTTAATTTGATACAAACCAAGGGATTCTTATCCGTTAATTTAAAACGTAACAGCAAAGTTCTCAGGACCGTGAGTGCCTTTTCTTGGTCAGAGATGGCGATAAGTTTAGGATTTGAAGCAGCCTGCCCCATGCTAATAGCCTGGGGCCTTTTATTTGGTAAACGCGGCCTAGTTAAACTTAACTCGTTTGAAAATCGAGGCTTCGATAACGCTGTAACTAACCAAGGCAGCGGATCATCAAACGGGATCTAAAATATAATAGTTAGACCCAACCTATTTCCGGAGGCTTCCAATTCAACCGTTTCACCCAGTCTTAGGCCGATGCTGTATGAGTTTTTAGCGCCGCTTCTCTTTATCATCGCAAATCTAAGATCGCCCAAAAAAGCCTCTACTCTTAGCTGCCATCTTAGTTTTTGATCCGCGATAGCCGAACCAACCCAGACTTTAGTCAGAAAGGAAGAATACAGATCAAATTCAATCCATGGCTCAACCCTATTACTTGCTAATGCAAACCCTCCTCGCCAGCGATGGGCCGGCGATAGCGTCATTTCTGCTTCTAGTGGATAGAAAAGGGAAATTGAACTTTTTTCCCTCTTGGGCGCAGCATCAAAGTCAATCATGGTGAGGTTGTGGGAATAAAGTTCATGCAGCCAAAATTCCTCAAAATCATCTACGTCCGCAAAGGCTGGTCCTGTATACAATAATGAGACCAATAGGTCAGTATTTCGCACACCGGAATGATGACCTCGTAAAGCGGTAAGTGTGCGGGGAATATTAGGATAGTCCGCCACTAACACTATATCGCCGGCGACGGGATTGCTCACAAAACCAAACAAATTGGGGATTGCACCTGGGTAAAGGTGTTCTTTGGTAAACCGCAGCCACTCATCCCTTGTTAGAAATTCTCCCTCGTAACCGATACTCGCATAATCAAAAAAATCCCCATCCTTTAACAGGTATTGCAGCGTGTCCCCCTTTTTTATTATCTCAAAGGAACCTTCGGAACTAAACCCTCGGACAATATTTTCATTGGCCTTAACTAAAACTAGGTCGATTTCGGAGTGTTTAATAACTTTTTGAGCCAGCTCTATTCTGTGCTCCGGATTTTGCAGATAAACGTTGGGATAATCAATGTATTGAAGTTGATCTTGTAGAAGTTCGGGTATAATTTTTTTGAAATCAACTCTATTAACATCGCCGGCCATCATGCCGTGATCAGTATAAAGAACTACATTGGCTCCGTTAAGCCGACCTGTATTCAACAATAAACCGAGATAATAATCGAAGCGTCGGAGCGCCTTGAGATGCCCCTCGGGACCTAGGAGATGGCCGGCAAAATCTGTATAAAACCAAAAGAATTCAATAACATCTTCTGTTTCCCAAAGTCTTTCAATGTTCAGCAGGGATAAACCGGCCAAATGGGTTAAACCGGGTACCGCCAAAAGGAATTGATGCTTATTGCGACGAGGAAACCCGCTCACCATCTCAAGCCAGGTTGTCAAATTGGAAACCCTTTGGTCGGCCTCACGATCCCAGCGGCTCCAGGCTACAACATGATGCTGCGAATTATCCAGACCATCTTTCAGTCTGGGATAAATTATTTCAGTTCCTCCGGGAAAAGGTGATAGCCCGTATTTTATGTACCTTCCATCCGCAAACAAGGCTTGAACATTAGGAAGATTACCCGCTTGCAATTCTGAATCAAAATCCACCGCGGAAATTGCGTCTAAGTGGAAAATAAGAAACTTATCGGCTTTAGCCTGGGCTGGCGTTGTAAGGAAAAATAATAGGAAACAAAGCAATGCGACTCTAGATAAATAATACGGTTCCGTCTTCATTATCCCGCATCCTTTCTGGCGTTAGGCGGTTCGCCCTAAAAGGCCTGGTTAAAAGGCCCTTGGGCACCAATCGTCTTTCCTCCCCGGCTTTTACCAAAATACTTTTATTTCGGAAAATTGCATTTAAGAGGCGGCTGAATAAACCCGTTCGCCGCTATTTAAGATCACAGTGCGGATCTAGCTTTTATGACCGCACAGGTGGCTTCGCAGGCAACCAACACCTCTAACTAAGACGCCATTCTTTTTCAAAATTGTTACTTGAACAATTCTTTAACACGATGCTCATCTCCTGCCACTATCGCTTTTCGTGGCGGCTTCCTTTTGCAGAAAGCAGTACTGTTTTCCCATATCCAGCGGTAAAAGAGTATCCCCGGCACGTATTGTTTGAAATCCCAACCAGCCGCGCTTCCCCGTAAATCATAGTTAATATTCCGGATCGCTCGGTCTAGTTCCGCCCGTTCCCGTTCTCATTGCACGCCCACCGTTTAGCGTTCCCCTTTCTTCTTTTTCTTTTTATAGGTGAAGTAGTGGAATATATGTGGAAGGGCCGTGTTTACCTGCAATCCGGATTGATGACCACAGTCCTGTGAACAAAAGCTGGTTTTACACAGGATTCTGGCCCCTCCTTCCTCAAGAGACTCCGGCAGGCATAAATAATCAACGGCCCATCTCGCGTCGATGGCCCAATTCTTCTTTGTACCGAAAAGGTTGCAGCAAAAAGTCAGTAAAACTTAAAATTCCGGTTTCCACCTTGTATCAAAAAAGACCACAACCTTAGTTGTGGTCCTTGTTTATGTATGGTGCGCCCGACAGGATTCGAACCTATGGCCTTCTGATTCGTAGTCCGTTAATTGGGTTTCCGCCACTAAACACAAATGGCCATATTAGGCTATTTAACTGGGTATATGTGATTTTATAATTCCACTGCCAGCCACAGAAAACCACTAATATTTGCCCCAACTGCTGTGAAAATGCTGTCAAAATTCTTTTTCTAAAAGTGTAAAAGTCTACGAAAAATCGTACTTGTTGCTTTTTGATTGTATCGCGTTAAGCTATGCACTGCCCCAAAAGGAACTGATTCATTATCAACTAAAACCTGTCCTCAATAATACTATCCGCACAAAATCTTATAGGCTTTAACCCCAAACCAATTTCCCTCCCGATGCAAGACAGGCAGTAAAAAGAGCTGTCAAGGTCTCTTGGCTTGTTATAGGGAGTAGGTGGGGTAACCTAATGGTCAACTCTGAAAAGTCCCACAATTTATTCTAACTACTAAAGTAGCGCCGCTCGCTTACTTTAGTGATATAAGCTTGAAAGGCCTTCTCCCACTTAACCAGTCTATCAGCAATTACCTGATATTCTTCCCTATCACAACTTGAAGAGAAACACTTGTTTGTCAGTCTCTATTACATTCCCGCGCCGGA
>JBHGWS010000086.1:0-8100 GCA_041936745.1 Candidatus Darwinibacter acetoxidans | reverse complement strand
AGAATTTTAGTTACAACGCCCGCTCCCACGGTCCGGCCGCCTTCACGCACTGCAAAGCGCAGCCCTTCTTCCATGGCGATGGGAGTTATCAATTCACCGATTAAGTTCGTGTTGTCGCCGGGCATAATCATTTCTGTGCCTTCTGGCAGCTTAATTACGCCGGTTACGTCCGTTGTCCGAAAATAAAACTGAGGGCGGTAACCGTCAAAGAAAGGAGTATGGCGGCCTCCCTCTTCTTTCGAAAGTACGTAAACTTCACATTCAAAGCGCGTATGAGGCGTAATCGAACCGGGCTTGGCCAGAACTTGGCCCCGCTCAACTGATTCACGGTCAATACCGCGCAAGAGAATTCCTACGTTATCGCCCGCTTCCGCTTGGTCTAAAAGTTTACGGAACATCTCTACACCGGTGGCAACCGTCTTTTTTGTCTCTTCCGTTAAGCCAACGATGACAACTTCGTCCCCTACTTTAATCACACCGCGCTCAACACGGCCCGTGGCCACAGTACCCCGGCCCGTAATGGTGAAAACGTCCTCAACAGGCATCAAAAACGGTTTGTCCGTTTCACGCTCAGGCGTGGGGATGTATTCATCAATAGCGTCGATTAATTCCTGTAAGCTTGCGCTCCACTCACCCAACTCACCCGCCTGCAGCTCTTCAATTGCCTTTAAGGCACTGCCGGCAACTACGGGAATGTCATCGCCGGGAAACTCATATTCATTCAGCAGATCCCGAACTTCCATTTCCACCAGTTCCAAAAGCTCTTCATCGTCAACCATGTCAGCTTTGTTCAGCCAGACTACAATGGCCGGTACGCCAACCTGCCGGGCTAGAAGAATATGCTCTCTCGTTTGAGGCATAGGGCCGTCAGCAGCGGAGACAACTAAAATGGCGCCGTCCATCTGGGCAGCCCCTGTGATCATGTTCTTCACGTAGTCAGCGTGCCCGGGGCAGTCCACGTGCGCGTAGTGGCGATTTTCCGTCTCGTACTCCACGTGCGAAGTGTTAATTGTAATGCCGCGCTCTTTTTCTTCCGGCGCATTATCAATTTCTTCGAACTGCTTGATCATTTCCTTGTTTTCGCGGCCCAGAAGCATGGTAATTGCAGCTGTAGTAGTTGTTTTACCGTGATCTACGTGGCCTACGGTACCCACGTTGACGTGGGGTTTTGTTCTTTCAAACTTTTTCTTTGCCATTGTGTTTCCACTCCTCCCAAAAAACATTAGTAATCCACAATCAGGACTACATTCGTCAAGTTGATTAGAACTCCTTCTAACGCAGCAAGAAAACCACAAGGCCGTAATAAACGGCGGAAAAAGCACCCAAGAAAACCGCTAAAATATGTTTGTCCGCAACCTGACGGCACCGCCCTGTTATTTTAACCAAAGTAAGGCCAACCAAAACTCCCAAAGGCCAGACCAGCCAAAAAGGGGCCAGCCATAACAGCACATACGTAACTAAAAACCCCACACCCCATGCCCACACAGCACTGCCTCCCCAAGCGTCCTGCTGTATAATATGGGGTTTTCCCTTATTTGTAACAAAAAGCCATCAGAACATTCTCTGACGGCAGCTGTTTAAAATGGTTGCGGGGGCCGGATTTGAACCGACAACCTTCGGATTATGAGCCCGACGAGCTACCAGACTGCTCCACCCCGCGTTGTTTGTTTTATAAAGATGGTGGAGGGAACAGGATTCGAACCTGTGAAGGCGTCTGCCAACAGATTTACAGTCTGCCCCCTTTGGCCAACTTGGGTATCCCTCCACGAAAATGTCATTGGAGCCGGTGGAGGAAATCGAATCCACAACCTCTCGATTACAAGTCGAGTGCTCTGCCAATTGAGCTACACCGGCTTAAGCAATTAAGAGTATAGCAACGAAATCGATTCCTGTCAACTGCTTTTTCTTAAAACTACTGAATACTTTCCCTTTTCTCCAGGTACCGTTCCAGTTTGCGTTTCACCCTTTGGAGTGCGTTGTCGACAGACTTAACGTGGCGGCCCAATTCATCGGCGATCTCTTGGTAGCTTTTGCCTTCCAAATAATACATCAGGACCTGCCATTCCAAGTCGCTTAAAAATTCCACCATTTTGGTTTCAATATCGACGAACTCCTCGTGGCTGATGACCAGCTCTTCCGGATCGGTTACTTTGGAACCGGCAATGACATCCAAAAGAGTCCGATCGGATTCCTCATCGTAAATTGGCTTATTTAAAGAGACATAAGAATTTAGGGGAATGTGTTTCTGCCGGGTGGCTGTTTTAATAGCTGTAATGATTTGGCGGGTGATGCATAATTCCGCAAAAGCCCTGAAAGAAGCTAATTTATCGGGGCGAAAATCCCGAATTGCTTTGTAAAGCCCGATCATGCCTTCTTGAATGATGTCTTCCCGATCCGCCCCTATTAAAAAATAAGAGCGGGATTTTGCCCGGACAAAGTTTTTGTACTTGTTAATCAAGTGTTCCAAAGCGAGGTCGTTCGCGTCCCGTGCCAGCTGCACAATCTCCTCATCACTCAAGTGTTCGCACATATCGAAATACCTTCTCGGTGCATTTGCACTCACCATCGATCGCCTCCACCCAGATGTTTGAAAACCTCGATAAACCCTAGCTTGTCCAAATTTCACAACTTCATTATACACCATGGAGTGATAAGGGTCAAGACAAGCACCGCCGCCTAAAGCCCTCTTTGGCGCATTATCTCATAGAGCACTATGGCACCTGCTACAGAAGCATTTAAAGAACCGGTTTTACCGAGCATCGGTATGGAAACTAAGAAGTCGCATTTTTCTTTTACCAAACGGCTCAGGCCGTCACCTTCCGAACCGATGGCTAAAGCCAAGGGGCCCGGCAGATCCTGCTTGTACACGGTTTCACCGGCCATATCCGCCCCCACAATCCAAAGCCCCGCCGCTTTGAGGATATCTATCGTCGCTGCAATGCTGTTAACCCGACTGATGGGAATGTGGCTCGCCGCCCCCGCCGAAGCACTCATAACAGCCGCTGTAACCCCAACGGCCCGACGCCGCGGTATGACTGCAGCATCTACCCCCAAAGCCTCCCCTGTCCGCAGCAGGGAGCCTAAGTTGTAGGGATCTTGAATGCCGTCTAACAGCAAAAACAAAGGGGCGCTTTTTGAATCTTTCTTTTGTGCCAAAATCTCCTCCAAATCCCAATAAGAAATGGGGGCAACCTGGGCAATCACCCCTTGGTGATTTTCAATCTTACTCATACTGTCTAAAACATGGCGGTCAACTTCCTGCACCACGATACCCTGATCTTTGGCCAGGGCTAAAATCCTCCTGATCGAACCGCGTTTTTGCCCCCGGGCCACCAAAAGTTTATTCACTTCCCGGCCGGAGCGCAGAAGCTCTAAAACCGGTCGCCGCCCCCCAACATCATTCACTTTACTGCCTCCCGTTATTCAAAGTCGAAAAAATCCGTTGACTCCAAAAGCTCAGCTAATCTTTCTTCTCTGCCCGTCAGGTAAAGATAGCCGATGAGGGCTTCAAGGCCCGTACTGTGGCGGTAGTCTGCCATATCGGAGTGGCGGGGCACCGCACTTTTTGCGTTTCTGCCCCTGCGCACTATTCTCTTTTCCTCCGCCGTTAAGCTTCCTTGCCAGCTGTGCATTACTGCCGCCTGGCCCGCGGCCTGGACGTACTTCACCGCCATTTGGTGCAGGTCGTGCACCTTACCGGGATGTTTTTCCACAAGCTTGGTGCGGATATAAAGTTCGTAGACCGCATCACCCACATAAGCTAAAACCAGCGGGGCTAAAAGTCCCGCCTCTATTTCAAGATCGGAAAACACCCCATCACCTCCACCGGGGGCCTTCGGCCGTATCTTCGATGGCGATGCCCAAATCGGCTAAAGCGTCCCTGATCTTATCGGCCAAGGCATAGTTTTTCTCTTCCCGCGCCTCTTCCCGCAGCTCCAAGAGAAGATCCATTAAGGGCACGACTAAGCTGTCCTCTTTCTGCCCGGGCCCATCTAATGTAATGATACCTAAAATATCGAGGCCGTAAAGCTCAAAAAGATCCCAGGCCTGCCCCAACACCTCTTTATTCCGCCCCCCGGCGTGGCTGTAGGCATTAACCTCGCGTACCAACTCGAATAAAACGCCAATGGCCTTGGCCGTGTTGAAATCATCGGCCAGGGCTGCGAGCAGTTCTTGGCCCAGCTGCTCTATGCGGGATAAAACCTTTTTATCCGCGGCGGTCAATTCTTCCCGGCCTTTTTCTAAGCTTTCTTTTAGATTCTCCACCGTATCATTCAGCCGCCGCCAGCCTCTAGCCATTTCTTCCAGCCTGCCCGCATAATAATCAAGGCCGGAGCGATAATGGGTTGACAAAAGGTAATAGCGGATTAACTCCGCCGGATATTTTTTAGTCAATTCAGCTATGGAAACTACGTTGCCCACAGACTTTGACATCTTCGTATCTTTGAAATTCAACATCCCGTTATGCACCCAATAGCGGGCCAGGGGCTTACCGGTGGCCGCTTCCGATTGGGCAATTTCGTTTTCGTGGTGGGGGAAGATTAAATCACTGCCGCCGCCGTGAAAGTCAAAGGCGGGCCCTAAATATTTATGGCTCATGGCAGAGCACTCAATGTGCCAACCGGGCCTGCCCGCTCCCCAAGGGCTTTCCCAAGCCGGCTCTTTCGGCTTTGCCTTTTTCCAGAGGGCGAAATCGGCCGCGTCCCGTTTTGCCGGGTCCACTTCAAAGCGGGTCCCGGCGATTAATTCTTCCCGCTTCTGTTTGCTTAACTTGCCGTAGTCGGAAAAAGCGGGCACATGGAAATAAACATCGCCGTTATGCTCATAAGCATATCCCTTTTCAACGAGGATTTTGACCAATTCGATGATCTCCTCGATATGTTCACTGACTTTGGGATAGAAATCCGCCCGCTCCACTTTCAGCGCATCCATGTCCGCCAAGTAATCTTTTGTATAACGGGCGGAAATTTCTAAAGCCGGTGTATTTTCCTGAAAAGACCGCTCGATCACGCGGTCGTCCACATCCGTAAAATTCTGCACGTGGACAACTTGATACCCCTGAGAGCGGAAAAACTTTTTGATCACATCCCAGACCACGCTGGGCCGGGCGTGCCCAATGTGGGCATCGGCATAAGGCGTGACACCGCAGACGTAAATACTGACCCGCCCCGGAGTTTTGGGGACAAACTTTTCTTTTTTCTGCGTCAGCGTGTTATAAACTTTAATGGCAGCCATTTTTAACCTCCCTAATTAAAAAAGAAACCGCCCTCCCCGCAGAGGCGAGGATCGCGGTTCCACTCTGCTTCCAAACACACAAAAAGATGTGCCGGCGCTTAAACACGATAACGAGTGTACCGTCCAAGCCTACTTCAATTTCGGTTGGAGGATCGGGGGTGCACTTCAATAAAATTCGCTTGAGGGCACTCGCACCTGAAAACCCCTCTCTGCCAAGCTCCTTTTATTTACTCTCCCCGTCATTTCCGCTTCTTAAATTATAAGATAATTATACAAAAAGCCCGATCACAAGTCAACAAGAAGTGTTACGGCACTTTGTGCCGCCAAGCCTTCTTCCCTGCCCACAAAGCCCAAGCCCTCCGCAGTTGTGGCTTTGATGTTGATTTGGCTTTTTAAAACGCCCAGGGCTTTGGCTAACGTTTCTTTCATCTCTTCTTTGTAAGGGCCCATTTTTGGTTTTTCGGCCATGACGGTGATATCCACATTGTTTATTTCAGCTTGTTTTTCCTCCAAAAGATCTTTTACCTTTGCCAGCAGAGTTAAACTGGAGACCCCCTCGTAAGCCGGATCGGTGTCGGGGAAGAATTCACCGATATCCCCCAGGCCGGCGGCACCTAAGAGGGCATCGATCACCGCATGAGTTACCACATCGGCATCGGAGTGGCCCAAGAGCCCTTTTTCATAAGGAATCTTAACACCGCCTAAAATCAAGGGGCGCCCTTTTACCAAACGGTGGGCATCCCAGCCAAAGCCGACCAAAAAGCCCCGCTTTGGCGGCAGATCCCGGGGAGTAGTTATTTTAATATTGCCGTATTCCCCCATAACAACGTGGACGGGCTCCCCCAACCGCTCGATCAGGGCACAATCGTCTGTCGCCTGGAAACCTGTCTCTTCAGCCTGCTTGTGTGCTTTTAAAATCAAGGAAAGCGAAAAGGCCTGCGGCGTCTGCATGGCCCAAAGCCCCTCTCTCGGAGGGGTTTTTATAATCCTGCTGCCTTTCACAACTTTAATGGTATCGGTCACGGGCACGGCGGCTCCCGCCGCCCCCTTTTTATAACAAGCCTCAAGTACCGCCAAAACAGTATCTTTAGTAAGGTAAGGGCGGGCCCCGTCGTGGATTATAACCCAATTAACGGCGTCACTTAATGCCTGCAGGCCCAAGTAAACGCTTTCCTGGCGCGTTTTACCGCCGGAAATTACCCTGCAGCCAAAATCCCGGGTAATTTCTTTTACATAAGGTACATCCACATCCCGCGTAACTACGACAATTTCACTGACCTCTTTTAAAGCTGCAAACACTTCTAAACTGTGCAGGATAATCGGCTTTCCCGCCAGGGGCAGGAGCACTTTATTGCTTCTTGCGCCCAGCCTGCGCCCCGCGCCCGCGGCGGCAAGCACTACACCTACACCCATTTAAGCCACCTCCCGGGAAACAAAAAAAGACCCGATGATAATCAGCTCACCGGGCCCTTCTTTTTTGACTTATAATGCCCGCTCCATTGATTTTGGCTTAGCAAAAATCATCCGCCCCGCGGCAGTTTGTAAAACACTGGTGACCAGCACACCGACATTTTGGCCGATATACCGCCTGCCGCCATCAACTACGATCATGGTGCCGTCATCGAGATATGCAACGCCTTGGCCCTGTTCCTTGCCGTCTTTAATAACATGGACCCGCAGTTCTTCGCCTGGTAAAACCACAGGCTTGACCGCATTGGCTAATTCGTTTATATTCAATACTGCAACACCCTGCAGTTCGCAAACCTTATTGAGGTTATAATCATTAGTAACAACTTTGCCGGTCAATTCTTTGGCAAGCTTTATTAATTTGGAATCTACCTCCGAACCGTCATCGTAATCCCATTCAATAATTCGGACATTGGAATACGGTTCCTTTTGAATTTTATTAAGAATATCTAATCCGCGCCTACCCCGGTTGCGCTTAAGTACATCAGACGAATCCGCTATATGCTGTAGTTCTTCCAGGACGAAGCCCGGGACTAATAAATCCCCCTCTAAAAAGCCCGATTTAGTAATATCTGCGATTCTTCCGTCAATAATGACACTTGTGTCCAGAATTTTCGGGCTGGTCTCGGAATTACTGTCAAAGCTGACGCGCCGGCGGTCGGGCCGGGCAAAAACTTTTAAAAACTCGTCACGCTTGCGCAGTCCCACCGCCAACCCGATATAGCCTAACACAAGTCCCAACAGTATAGGCAAGTATTCCCCCACATAAGGGATTCTGAGCAGAGGAACAGAAATCACTAGTGCAATGATCCAACCGGTTATGAGCCCCACGACTCCACCCACTAGTTCTCCGATAGGTGTTTTTAATAACTCATTAATTACTCTTTTGCTGGTGGTTTTTAACCCACGGGATACCAACGGGCCCAGCCACAAACCTATTAATGCACCACCTAAAACGAATACACCGATCAAATAACCTTGATGAATAATCTCAGCCATGGCGCCTGAATGTAAAACGAACAACGCTCCATAATAACCTAAAACTGCACCCACGGCCGTAAGCACGACTCTAACGATGATTACCAAACTTCGCTTCACCTCCCACCTTAGTTAACTCCGCGATAGTTTAGCTCGTTCAAGTGTATTATTTCCCGTTTCCTCCAAGGTATTCTTTTTTTAGGGTAAAACCTACTCTTCCACCTCCTCTTCCTCAAAAAAACTGCCGATTTTCTCTATAATTTCCTCTTCCGTAGAATTTTGCGCAATGACCAACTCGCTGATTAAAATCTGCCTGGCAGTATCCAGCATCTTGCGTTCACCCGTGGAAAGGCCTCTGTTAATATCTCGATGGGTCAGATTTTTGACAACCTCCGCCACTGCAAAGATATCGCCGCTTTT
>JBHGWS010000085.1:0-12085 GCA_041936745.1 Candidatus Darwinibacter acetoxidans | reverse complement strand
AGACAACAAGCTGATTTAAGTACAAAAATTCTGAAAGAAAGGCTCGAGCTCGTGCTGCCCTGGGCAATGGAGCAAAGCGGCATTGACTTTTGGCTTATAGGCGCCAGGGAAAACAATATGGATCCAATCATGAAAACACTTTATCCTTGGGATATGCCGGATGTAAGGAGATTGGGGTTTTTGGCCTTTCACCGCCAAAAAAACGGCAGTATCCGCAAAATGGCCATCGGCCCCATGTCAGCCCAAATGGCGGGCATTTATGAAAAGGCGCAGGGCCAAGAAGAAGATGTCTGGCAGGCTTTAGGGCGGATCGTTGCAGAATGCGGGCCGGAAAAAATAGGGGTTAACAAAAGTACAACCGCCGGTTACAGCGATGGTTTGTCCGCCACTGTCTGTGAACAAATTCGAGAGTCTTTAGGTGCCAACGCCGGGAAACTAACAGCAAGCGAGGAGCTGGCGGTTCGCTGGCTGCAGCGCTATTCTCCTTTGGAAAAAAGCTTAATGAAAACATTAGTTACCTTGACACAAGAGATTATTAAATACGCCTTTTCCCGCAGTTTCATTAAACCGGGAAAAACAACCACCACCGATGTGGAGTGGTTTATGCGCGATGTCATTAACCGTTTGGGGTTTAAATATTGGTTTGGGCCGGATGTAGATTTACAGCGGGAAGGCGGTAAGTCTTCTAAGCTGGCGGGGGAAGTAATCTTACCGGGAGATTTAATCCACTGCGATATAGGCTTAAGCCCCACCTATATCGCGCTGCATACAGATATGCAGTGGCTGGCTTATCTGCTTAAAGAGGGAGAAGAGCGGGCACCGCAGGAACTAACCGGGCTTTTGGGCCGGGCCAACAGGCTGCAGGATCTGGTCAGGGAGAACATTGAAAAGGGTGGTACAGGTAACGAAGTGTTTGTCAATTCCCTCCGCAGAGCGGGCAAAGAGGGCATCAACGCCATGATCTACACACATCCTTTGGGCACTTTTGGGCATGGCGCCGGCCCGCTGATCGGGCGCTACAGCGATCAATCGGAACTGCCCAAGGAAGGGGAGCGCCGTCTTGAGGAAAAAACTTTCTACGCTTTGGAACTAAACGCTGCCGGCAAGATAGCCGCTTGGGGCAATCAACTTGTTTACATCTACCTGGAGGAAGTTATTGCTAAAGACGGTGGCGTCGATTTTCTGTGCGGCCGGCAGGACAAGCTGCTTTTAATTTAAGCAGTAAAGCAGCTTTGGCGAAAGAGGTGTAAAGGGAAGGAATTTCAGCAGCCGATCGGTAATTAAAGCCATAATATGGTTTTCTGCAAAGCCTGCACAAAGAAAGTGGGGGATAAATTTTGTCTGAACAAGATTTTGTTTTCGGCGTGGACTTAGACGGTGTTTGTGCCAACTTTTATAAAAGCCTGCGGGTTATAGCCTCAGAGTGGCTGGGCGTGCCACTGGAAACCTTGACGGAAGATGTAACTTACGGGCTGCCGGAATGGGGTTTAGACAAACAGGGCGGCTACAACAGGCTGCATAGATTTGCCGTTACCCAAAGATCTTTGTTTCGGGATTTAGAGCCCATGCCCGGTGCGCCGCAAGTGCTGCGCAGATTGTCCGAAAAGGGAGTCAGAATCCGGATAATAACACATAGGCTTTTTATCAAGCACTTTCACCAAATTGCCGTGCGCCAGACAATTGAGTGGCTGGATTACCATGACATTCCCTACTGGGATCTTTGTTTTATGGGAGATAAAGCGGCAGTAGGCGCCGATTTATACATCGAAGACTCACCGGAAAATATAGAAAGATTGAGAGCGGGTGGCTATCGGACAATCGTCTTTGCCAATTCCACCAACAGGCATTTAGCAGAGCCCCGGGCCAATTCCTGGGCCGAAGTGGAAAAAATAGTGCTTGAGGAATTGGAAGGGTGGCAAAAACTAAATCTAAAAGGTGAATTTTAATGTATGAAAAGATGCTTCGGATCCTGCTGCCGGCTCCCTAAAAAAGAAATTCCCTTTTTGAAACAGAAGGGCCTGTGCTCGGGGAGGCCGAAGGCGATGAAGAAATGGTAAGGATCGCCGCCCTTTTCCCCGATGGGGAAAAGGGTTGGCGGGCTTTGCGGAAATCTGTAAAGAATACCTGTAAAACGTGGATTTCCCCGTTTGGAAAATTAAAACTATCTCTAACGCCATCGGAAAGCATTCGCCTAAAGCCCGGCCCGCGGAGTTTTTCACCTTGGAAGAGAAAATAATTATCGATGCGGGCATCTTAGATGAAGTGGGCGCTCATTGTATTCTCCGGGATGCCATAGGGCAGGGCAGAGAGGCTGAACCAAGCTGCTATGCGGCATATGATCTCATTCACCGGAGTTTTTAAAGCGTAAGAACGGCGGAGGGCAGGAGGCTTCACCAGAAGCGTTTGGACGTTGGGGCCGCGGGAACTTGCATTCGAATTCGCTAAACAAAAAACAAGGCCCGCTGCAAAAAGATGGGGGAATTAATTGAAGGCAGTAAAGCCCACTTTTAGGTCGGGGCTTTCAGAAAAGGGTTTGCCGGGCCAAGCGAGAAATAATAACTGAGCTACCTGCAGATATTGATCAATGCACCTAACATAAACCGGGCAACTTTGACGTGGATCGGGAGGGTCAAAAATGCTTGCTCACAACCACAAGATTGCTTACGTTTACGAAATAGGCGATATGGATTTAGATTTAACAAAACCGGGGGCAGCTCCGTATTTTGTACTCTGCGCCGTTATTGTCGAGCCGGGGGAAACAAAACGCCTGCTGCAGGGTATTGGAAAGATACGGGAATTGGAATTGGACGGAGCTGAACTGATCGCAAACGCAGTCAACCGCGGTCAAAGGTTTAGGATCTTAAAAGGGCTTTTAGATCTGCCGTTTCGGGTAATATCTTTAGTTGTGGATAAAGGCGAGATTTATCCGGATCTGGCGCCGGCAGGCGGCCACAACTTTGGGGCCTACGTGGCGGAAATGTGGGAAACAGCCTTAAAGCAGAGCTTTTCCAATTTGAAAATGGTTGTTGATCAGGATCTGGCAGACAGCTTTATAAACAGCTTCCAAAACTATATGCAAAAGAAAAAAGGCCTTCTTTTTAATCCTTACCCCATGGGCCCTAAAAGAATAGAAGAATGCAGTTTACTGCAGCTGGCCCGCTTCCTGACCGAAACAATCGCCGCTGGTTACGGCCCCACCGCAGCCAGGCACTACCGCGCTTATTTAAATTTCCTTCAAGACAAAATCATCACGAAAAAAATCTTACCCCGCAGTTACAGCGAGTATTTAAGGGAAGAAACAACCAAACTGGAAAATTTCGCCGCAGATATTGCGGCATGGTGCATCAAAGCCGCTTTAAATTACCTCAACGAGCACGAAGGCTCCGTTCTTTTGGAGGAGCTGAACAGGGTAATTGTAGTAGACAGGCTGTTGTTTCAGCTGCAGGTAAATGCCGGTGAGTATCTGGGGACGAATAAACTGAAGGAATTGATTAGAACCACATCGGGCCTTAATTACACGAATCAGCAATTCCGTGCCAACATCATTGCCCCGCTGCGGGATGCTGGTGTAATTATCGCCAGCTCTGTCCATGGTTATAAAATTCCGGTTACCGCAGAGGAAGTCTATTCTTACAGCAGCCAAATTCTGAACATGGTCTATCCCATGTTAACCAGGCTGCAGCAGTGCCGGGAAAGCATTCTTCGGGCTACAGGCGGCAAAATGGATATTATGGCTGATCCGGAGTACAAACGGATTAAAGAGCTTTTTAGCGCTTTAGAAAAGGCGGATAAACAAAGTCAATGAAGAATCCGGAATGCGCTTAATGTTTTCCGGCTGCAAATGAAATCAGTCAAAAACAACAAAAGCCCGGCAGAGCTTACGCAGGCCGGGCTTTGTTTGATGCAGCCCGCTTTTTTAGGCCCTGATTTCAACCTAGATTTATCAGCCTTGTTGCGGCCGCCTGCCAGAGAGGTTAACTCTGGTTGAAAAATCCGGATAAATCGGAAAAAGCCAAACAAAGCCGTAAATCGATTCAGCATATATTAAAGGAAGCAGTTAATTTATCTCGAATAAAAACATAAATAAAACCGCTTTTCGGGGAAGGCCGTAATATGCAGGATTTAAGCCGGACAATAAATTAACGTGCCTCATCTAAATCTTGGCGGTGGGTCAAGGCGGCCGTGGCAATAACCGGGCGGATTGGAGTGCCGGCTTGGGGCCTTGTGGCTTCTGCCGCCTTTTTGTACGGGGACGCAAAGTTTGGGCCGTTTCGGTTAAAAATAAAAGGAGTGAACCGCCATGCTCGAAAAGCTGTGGCAGGAATGCAAAGAATGCCGAGCATGCCATTTGAGGGATGCTGCGGCAACCAAGGTGGTTCCCTGGGAAGCGGGTTCAAAAACTAAGGTCATGTTTGTGTCGGAAGCCCCTGGCCGGGTGGAAGATGAACTTGGCATCCCTTTTCAAGGCTCGGCGGGGCAGATTTTTGACAAGATTGTAGCTGCACTGGGCCTTGTAAGAGGCAGAGACACCCACGTCACAAATGTGGTTAAATGCCGGCCGCCCAAAAACAGGACGCCCACCGAAGAAGAATGTCAGCTCTGCGGCGGCTTGTTTTTAGCGAGGGAAATCGAACTGGTGCAGCCCCGGGCAATAATCTGCTTCGGTAAAACTGCGGCCGAATACATACTGCAGTCTAAAAGCAGCAGCTTGGCTAAATTAAGGCAGGCGGTGCACAGCCGCCGAGGGATACCGGTAGGCGTGACTTATCATCCCGCCTACCTTCTGTACAATAGGAAGAGGGAAAGGGACATTAAATGGGCCATGTGGGAGGATATTACCGCGGCATTAAGTGCCGGCGGGGTTGCTTACCACAGCAAGGAACGCCAAAGATAGGGCCAACTACTTTTTCGTAAAATCTACGTTTCTGATGCGCCCACCGCTTAATTTAAAGCCCGTAATTTCTCCATCCTTTTTTGTAAACTTAAGTTCCGTACCGGGTACCAAAGCTTTTTCATACACAAAGTGAGCCGCACCCCAGGGGATTAGATTAACAGTGGGGTGGCGCTGAAAAGAAACAGTCAGCTGATTATCTTGCAGAGCAATACGGTAGGTGCTGTCCAGTTCGGAGCTGTAATATTCGCCTTCGTACATGGCGAGCTCGCCTGCGGTCAGAGTATAATCGGGCATTTTCCTGCCCAAAGCCATCGTTCTTCTTGTGAGCAGGCAGCGGATTTCACCGCTGTCTTCCTCTTCGCTGAAAGAAATTTCAATTTCAATTTGGGGCGAAGCTGATTTATAATTATTAACTTTGCCCTGCGGCTTAAGCACTACCGGTTCAGGCAGATCCTCCGTTTGCAGAAAGAGGGAGCCGTTTTCTTCTGTGAGCTCCAAACGCTCGCCGCTTCGCTGCAGTAAGAAGGTGCCTGTGATCCGCGGCAGCGGCAGGGGCTTTGTCTCTTCTTTTTTCTCAGCCGCCAACTTGTCAGCAAGAAGAATATCTATGATCCGGCGGGCATACTCCCTGGGGACCGCATTGGCAAAATTGGCGAGGATACTAATGCCCAAGCCGTGGGGTTCGACCCTGCCGCACCAGCTTCTGAAGCCGGCGTCGGAGCCGGAGTGGCCGATTTCCGTCACACCTTTATATTCCTCAAACATCAACCCGAAGCCGTAGAAGATCTCCTCACCGTTATTTAACGCATAACGGCTGTTCATGATCTTTAAAACCTCTTCGCCCCCCACCTTGCCGTGGCTGAAATTAGCCAGCCATTTCGCCAGATCCTTGACAGTGGTAAAAACGCTTGTGGCACCGACGGCCGCATAGCTCAGGATACTTTTTCGCCAATCCTTTTCTCCCTTGGGCGCATAAGAATAGGCGCGGTTTTCAACGATTTCCGTGTGGTCATCGTGGAAATGAGTGTTTGTCATCCCCAGTGGTTGAAAGATCCTTTCGGCCGCAAACTGCCGCAGGGTTTTTCCCGTAACCCGTTTAACTATTTCAGCTAAAAGTGTGTAGCCGGAATTGCAGTAAAGGTACTGTTCACCCGGGGCAAAGTTTAAATCTTTCTGCCGCATAATTATTTTCAAAAGGTGTTCTTGGGTAATTACATCATCCAGGCGCCAACCTGCAGCCATCAAAAGCTCCCATTGGTCTCTCAGCCCACTCGTATGGTGGACAAGCTGGCGTACGGTAATTTCCTGTTCGAAGCGGGGCAGCTCAGGCAGATAGCTGTGCACCGGGGCAGCTAAATCAACCGAGCCTTCCGCCGCTAAGAGGGCGATGGCCATTGTCGTGAACTGTTTAGAGACGGAAGCCACGTGAAAGATCGTGTCGGCGGTAATCGGTATCCCATATTCCAACTGGGCGAAACCATAGCCTTTGGCATAAACAACTTCGTTGTTTATTGTAACGGCTAGGGCACAACCGGGGGAGCCCGGCCGATCCCACTCTGTGAAAATAGAGTCTATTTTCTCTTTAGTCTTTGCGTCCAGTTTATTAATCCTCATTTTCAACCTCCCGCTTTTTAGAAAGCTTTTTAATTAAGTTCTTATAAAGTTCGTAGTTTTCATCATCATAACAGACAAAAATAACCTTCTTTATTTGCTCCTGATCTTGGCTGAATTGCCGGACGGCCGCAACGGCAATTTCCGCGGCTAAATCTTTCGGAAAGCGGTAAACCCCCGTACTGATGTTGGGAAACGCAATCGTTTGGCTGCCGTGCTCAAGGGCAAGCTTTAAACTGTTTTTATAACAGTTGGCCAACAAATCCTTTTCGCCCCGGGAGCCGCCCTGCCAAACCGGCCCCACCGTATGAATGACAAACTTAGCGGGCAGCCGGCCGGCTGTAGTAAGAACGGCTTCTCCCGTCTCACAGCCCCCTTGTTTTTCCCTGATTAACTTACATTCTGCCAAAATTGCCGGGCCGCCGGCGCGATGAATAGCGCCATCCACTCCGCCGCCGCCCATTAAAGTGCGGTTTGCCGCATTCACAATCGCATCAACTTCTACCTTGGTTATATCGCCCTGCCTGACCTCTAATCTGTGCAAGCCGGATGTCCTCCTTCCTTAAAACAGATTTCTCTGGCGCTCCGTCTGATTCCTCTATTCCGCTTAGTCAAAGGCCCGAAAATCTCTTGTAGGTTGCAATCCGCCGATCAGGGCGGTCCCATGGCGCGTCCGCTTTTTAGCGGGCATTGTCGCCTGCAGCCTCTTTTTATGTTATTATCAAAATAGAGGTTAAGAAAGGGGGCCAAAAATGAAGGCTTTATTAGTAATCGATATGTTGAAGGATTTTATCGCAGAGGACGGGGCCTTAACTACGGGTGAGGCGGGCCGGGAAATAATCGGTTTTATCAACGAAAAAATCGGCGAATTTAGAAAAGAAGGTTTCCCCATTATCTTTGTCTGTGATAATCACGAAGAGGATGATAAAGAATTCGATATGTTTCCGCCCCACTGTATTGCCGGTACCCGGGGCAGTGAAATTATAGATGAACTGGAGCAAAGGGAAGAAGATAAGATTATTAAAAAAAGGCGCTACAGTGCGTTTTACGGCACAGATTTAGATCTTTACTTAAGAGAAAAAGGCGTCGGGGAAATATACTTGGTTGGGGTTAACACCAATATCTGCGTTTTATACACAGCAGCAGACGCCCGAAACATCAACTACCAAGTGACAGTTTATAAAAACGGGGTTGCTTCTTTTAACGAAGAAGCCCACCATTTCGCCCTGCAGGAACTGAAAAGCACGTTAGGCTGTACCGTGGCGTAGCAAAGCAGCGGCGTTTGTTTTGCACAAGCGTGGCACTTTGCTGCGCTCACTTTAAACTATCTAACGATAAGAAAGGATGGGAAAGTGTTGAAACGACGTTTAGGTATTCTGTCTTTAGTGCTGGTTTTGGCCTTAAGTTTTTCCGGGGTGGTTTTGGCTGATGTTGCAGGCAAGGTAGCCGTAGTCGATAAATACGGCAATGTGACCTTGGATCTTTTGACAGAAGAGCTTTTTGCGGCAGGTTATGAATTCGGCGATATTTTAACCGTTACGGTAGGCACCGCAGACTTTGAAGCGCCTTTTGTCACGGCTTACAGCGATGTGGATAACGACCGCCTGCTGGTCCGGGGCCCGGGCGGCGACCCCACGGCAAATGTAATGGTGGCCATCAACATGGGCAATTTCGCCGGCACCTACGGTGTTGAAGAGGGCGATCCCATCAGCTTGGCGCTGAAAGAAAAAGAAGCCTACTTTGCCGAATGGGCAATCCGCCAGTTAACTAGGACTAACGAGCGGGAGGACTATTCCACTGACGAGGTTTTCGCCAATTTTCGGAATGTGGCCATCGGTAAACTGGCCGTCGGCGTCTACTACCGCAGCAGCAGCCCCGTCAACAACGATTTGGGCAGGGCGGCATACGCCGATGAATTGGCCGAAAAAGCCGGCATTAAGACAGTTATTAACTTGGCCGACAGCGAAAAAGAACTCCACAGTTATTTCGAACAAGCAGACTATAACTCGCCGTACTACCGCAAACTGTACGAAAACGGGCAGGTCATTCTTTTGAGCATGGGTGTTGATTTTAAGTCTGCGGATTTCCAAGAAAAACTGAAAGCGGGCCTGGAGTTTATGCTGGCAAACGAGGGGCCTTACTTAATCCACTGCAACGAAGGCAAAGATCGGGCGGGTTTTGCCACGGCCCTCTTAGAGGCCTTGGCGGGAGCTTCAGTAAGAGAAATCAAAGAAGACTATATGTTGACTTACATGAATTATTTCAATGTGGAATACGGCTCGGAGCGGTACGAAAAAATTGCGGAAAGCAATATCTTAGAATCCCTCCGCTATATCGCCGGCCTTACCCCGGGCGCTGATTTAACCGGTGTGGATCTGGAGAAAGCGGCCGAAGATTATCTTTACGGTATAGGGCTTAACGAAAATCAAATCCAATCCCTAAAGGACGTTTTAGCAGGGGAACAAGCACTGGCAGACGCAGCTTAATCAGCTTAAAATTGAAACGAAAAACCACCGCATTGTTTAGCGATGCGGTGGTTTGTTTACGCCTGCCGACTACCGCCTAAAAGCAGTTCGCTCAACTCCCGCACCGAATCTACGATGACAGCGGCACCTGCTTTTTCTAATTCGGCCCGCTCACCATAGCCGTAGGTAACGCCAACTGGCGTGATCTTTGCGGCTTTCGCCCCCAATATGTCAAATTTCCGATCGCCTACCATGACGGTTGAGTCGTGATCGCCATCTAAAAGAGACAAAGCCGTTTGGATCAGCTCCGCTTTATCGGTGCGCCTGCCGTCTAAGAAACTGCCCACCACCAAGTCTTCGGGAAAGTAGGTGAGAAGTTCGAAATGTTCTAAGACCTGCAGGGCATAAACAGTTGGTTTAGTAGTAGCTACCGCGAGCTTTTTGCCCCGTGCCGTTAGTGTTTTAAGGAGCTTATCGATTCCGGGGTAGACGTAGTTTTGCAAGACACCTTCTGCATGAAAATATTGGCGGTAATATTTAATGGCTTTTAGCGCCGTTTCTTTATCAAAGCCGTAAAAGCCCATGAAAGAATCTATCAGGGGCGGGCCGATAAACTTGCGCAGGGTTTCAGGCTTCCCCTTAATATTAAAATGCTTTAAGGAATACTGGAGAGAGTTAATTATCCCTTCGCCGGGATCGGTCAGCGTTCCATCGAGATCAAAAAGGATATAGTTTTTGTTCTTCATAAACGGCCTCCTAGCATCGTTTCATTACTAGGGTATCAAATCTTACTCTAATTTCAAGCCCGTTTCAATCAGTCATCAACCAAAAAGAGCAGGCCTTGGCGCAGATCAAAGGACGCCTCCATCAGCACCGCCTCTTTTTCTTGCAGTTTGACCCGCAGGAGTTGACTGCCCAAACTCGGTTTAGGTGGCAGTGAAAGGTAGAATTCGGCGGCAATAGTGCCGCCGGCGCGGATAGCCACTAATAGGCGCCTGCCCGGAACAATTCGCCAGCCCGGCGGCGGCGTTATTCCTAACAATCCTTCTAAGCGCCTGTCAGTATTGCTTTTTAAAAGCAGCAGGATCTCCGCCAGGGAGCCGGGGGGCGGCAGGGGTTTAGCGTACTGCAAAAGAGGTTCGACTTTGTCCACCAGCCCGCCTGCCAAAGGAGCCAGTATATGCTCTTCTTTCTTTTGTCGGCCCATCCTAATCTCCTTTCCAGTAAAAGTAAATCTACGTCTTACTTCACTACTTTCCCTGCGAAAGCCTGCCTTATGCCCAATTTTCGTCAATCTAGAATCTCGGCCTAAAGCAGGGGCGGGCGGATTATGTTTTAAATTTAGCTAAAAAAAGTGTGAAAAACGAGAAGGAGATGTAATGAATATGGAGAACTTACTACTTGAAAACGTTTTCGCAGAGGTTTTCAGAAATCAAAATTGCGGGGTGTAGTTGATGCAGGTGACAGTAAAAGATGTAGCCAGGTATGCCGACGTATCCATCAGCACGGTTTCCCGTGTGCTTACAGGCAGTGCACCTGTATCGCCGAAACTGCGGCAAAGGGTGATCGAAGCAGTTGACGAGCTGGGCTATCGGCCCAACGCTTTGGCCCGGGGCCTGCGCGTCAGAAGGACGGCTGTCATCGGTTTAATCATCCCCGACATCTCCAACCCCTTTTTTGGCCAGTTGGCCCGCGTAGTGGAAGAAGCGGCAAATGAGTGGGGTTACGCAATTTTACTCTGCAACAGCCAAAATAACCGGGAGCGGGAGCTGCAGTATTTAGATCTGCTCCGCGGCCAACAGGTAGACGGCTTGTTAGTAGTGACCTCAGGTGCCGTGCACCATGAATTAGACGAATTTTCCAAAGTAACGGGTGCTGCCGCTATAGCCCTGGATCGCCGTATTGCAGAGTTCAGGGGGCCGTGGATTGGCGCTGATCCTTATCCAGGCGTCTGCGAAGCGGTTAGGCATTTACTGGATTTAGGCCACGAAAACATCGGCATTGTACGGGGCGTTAAAGGGGCCGTCAGCAGCGATGACCGCTACAACGCCATAGAACGAGCCTTTGCTGAACATAATTTGGCCAGGCGCTGGCTTTGGGCCGGAGAATATACCTTGGAAACAGGCGTTGCCGCGGGGATGGCCCTGGCGGAACTACCCGCTTCTAAGCGGCCGACGGCAGTAATTGCCACGAGCGAATTTAGTGCTTACGGCCTCATTGAAGGAATCTCCCGGCGGGGGCTTAAGGTACCGGCGGATGTCTCCGTTGTGGGCTACGATAACACTACTTTTGCCGAAGTGTTCCGGCCCGCCTTAACTGTAATTGCCCAGCCAATTGAACGCATGGGAAAACTTGCGGTCGATAAAGTACTGCGCATGATCAGAAACGATACGGAAGATCAAATGCCACCCGTAGCACCGCTGGCGGGAAGCTTTCGGAGGGGCAGCGCAAAACCTGCCGCAGTAAAAGATGCCGTTTTACCCACTTATTTAGTTAAACGGGCCAGCACCGCACCTGTGCCAAGCTAATTTACAAGGCTATTTTAATGTAAGGAGCAAAGCTATGCAGCGGAAAGATATACCTCAAATCTACGTCATCGGCAGTATCAACAATGATCTTGTCGCCAGTGTCAAAAACCTGCCCTTGCGGGGCGAAACAATACATTCGAAAGCATTCAGGCAGCACCTGGGGGGTAAAGGTGCCAACCAGGCCGTTGCTGCGGCCCTGCTGGGCGGCGAGGTGACGATGGTGGGGTGCGTTGGTAAAGACGATGCGGGCAGGCGGGCGTTAGCGGGCCTTGCTGACGCTGGAATCAATAAAGATTTTGTTAGGCAGGTAAGCACTGCACCTACGGGCACCGCTTTAATTACCGTAGATGAAGCGGGCGATAACACAATCGTTGTGGTGCCCGGTGCTAACGCAGAATTGAAAAAAGCAGACGTAATAGACATAAAAGAAGGCTTGGCTGAGGCAGCTGCGGTTGTTCTGCAGCTGGAGGTACTCGATGAAGTGGTCTTGGAAACGGCCGCCGTAGTCAGCAGTCTCAGAGCCGGCGGCCAAAAAAGGCCCTGGCTGGTCTTTAACCCCAGCCCTTTCAGATCATCAGCTGTTCCTC
>JBHGWS010000084.1:0-37208 GCA_041936745.1 Candidatus Darwinibacter acetoxidans | reverse complement strand
CAGAAAAAGCCGGCGCAATTACAAGCAGCGCAAATAAAAACCCCGCCAATACCCTTCGGAACAACTCTGACACACCCTTTCTTTTTCGTTTCTAATATATTCCAGGCAGGAGGCGAAAACCCCTTTTCTCACAAAGATGATTCACAAACACTGCAGCTCTTGACAGACAAACAAACGTTCCTTATGATAGGGATAAAGGTAGGTGTAAAATATGAGTGCTGAAGCCGTTTTGGCAAAACTTGAATCGAATCCCCGCTTTCAAAGAAATATTACCTTCCGCAAGACACTGCCCGAGGCGCCCGGTGTGTACGAGCCCATACCTTCTTTTTTACCCAAAAGCTTAGTTAAACTTTTGAAGGCGAAAGGGATAACGAAGCTCTACAGCCACCAAGCTCAATCACTTAGGGAAGTAAAAGCCGGCCGCAGTATAGTGGTGGTCACCCCTACCGCTTCCGGCAAGACCCTTTGTTATAATCTGCCGGTTTTAGAAACCCTGCTTGAAAACCCTCAGGCTAGGGCCCTTTATCTTTTCCCAACTAAGGCTTTGGCACAGGATCAGGTGGCTGAACTTATAAAGTGGAGTGCCGGCTTGGGTAATAAAATTAAAACGTACACCTATGACGGCGATACGCCGGGCGATGCCCGCCGGGCAATCCGCAGTGCCGGCAGCATCGTTGTAACAAACCCCGATATGCTTCATTCAGGTATTTTACCCCACCACACCAAGTGGCTTGGGTTATTTGAAAACTTGCAGTATGTGGTGATTGACGAACTCCACATTTACAGGGGCGTTTTCGGCTCCCATGTGGCGAATGTTTTAAGGCGGCTGCACCGCATCTGCGAATTCTACGGCTCCAGCCCCCAGTTTATCTGCACATCAGCCACAATTGCCAACCCCAAGGAACACGGCGAAGCACTTGTGGGCCGGGAAATGGCGCCGATTTTAGAAAACGGCGCCCCGCAGGGGGCCAAAGAAATCCTTTTTTATAACCCGCCGGTAGTAAACAAACCATTGGGCATCCGCCGCAGTTCCCTTTTGGAAGCCCAGGCAGTTGCCAAGGAACTGTTAGGGGAAAAGGTACCAACGATCATTTTTGCCCGCAGCCGCTTGGATACGGAAGTCTTAGTCAGTTATTTAAGAAAGGATTTTCGCAGGCTCGGCGATAAAACGGAAAGAATTCGCGCTTACCGCGGCGGTTACCTGCCGAGGCAGAGGCGCCAGATCGAAAAGGATCTCAGGGATGGTAGGGTTTTAGGCGTTGTCAGTACAAATGCCTTAGAGTTGGGGATCGACATCGGCACGCTGCAGGCGGCGGTTCTAACCGGCTACCCCGGCACCATTGCCAGCACTTGGCAGCAGATGGGCAGGGCCGGCAGGACTAATGAACCTTCTTTAGCTATTTTAGTGGCAAATTCCAGCCCCTTAAGTCAATTTATCATTCAAAACCCCGATTACTTTTTCAACCAAAGCGCGGAGTTTGCCCGCATTAACCCCAACAACCTTTATATCCTCGTCTCTCATTTAAAATGTGCGGCCTTTGAGCTGCCCTTTACGGACGGCGAACAGTTTGGAGGCATCGACCCGCAAGAAATACTGGATTTTCTGGCGGAAGAAATGATTTTACGCAAAGTAGCAGGCCGCTGGTACTGGATGAGCGAGAATTATCCCGCGGCGGATATTTCTCTCAGAAGTGCCTCCACAGAAAATTTCGCCGTCATTGATACCACAGGCGGTGAGCGAAAGGTTATCGGTGAGGTGGACCGCTTCAGTGCACCCATGTTAATTCACGAAGGTGCTATTTACATCCATGAAAGCAGCCAATTCCATATCGATCATTTAGATTGGGAGCGGCAAAAAGCTTACGCCAGGCGGGTTGATGTGGATTATTACACCGATGCCAATTTGGATGTTGATCTACAGGTCTTAGATGTTTTCGAGGAAGAAAAACTGGCCCAAGTGGAACGGAGTTGGGGTGAAGTAATGGTCACGGCCAAAACCAATATGTATAAAAAGATTAAATTTTACACGCACGAAAATTTAGGCTGGGGTCAAATTTCCCTGCCGGAACAGGAAATGCACACCTGCGCTTATTGGTTCAGCCGGCGGGACAATGCAAAGGGCCAAGATGGAGAGGCCCTGGACAGTGCCTTGAAAGGTGCCTCACACCTTTTAGGCAATATTGCTTCTTTGGAGCTGATGTGCGAGCCCGGTGATTTAGGCGTTGCCGCCCAAATCCGCTCGCCCTTTACGGGCCTGCCTACAATTTATATCTACGAGAAGTATCCGGGAGGCGTCGGCTTCAGCGAACAGCTTTTTAAAGTGCACGAGCGCTTACTGTTGCGCGCCTTGGCGATACTGCAGGGCTGCTCCTGTCCCGATGGCTGCCCTTCCTGCGTGGGCCCGGCCGCGGAGGTTGGCCTAAACGCCAAGATCAACACTGCCCGATTTCTAAAGGGGATGCTGCTGCATGAAACTCAAAGCTAAGCTGCGCCAATTTGTGCCGCAGGAGAGGAAAAACGAAAGGAAAACCAAAGCAGGCGGAATAAATTTAGATCCTTTCTTAAAAGGCAAAGAGGTAAAAACACCCTTCGGCACCTGTTATCTCATAAAAAATTCCTTTCCGCTGGAAACAAAGCAGGGGTTTGCCTCTTTGAAAAACGCTTTTCAGGTTAAAAATGCCAGTTTTAAAAAAATTCTGCCCCGGCAAAACATCGTATTTGATTTACAAAACGCCATCTTTTTAGATACGGAAACAACCGGGCTGGCAGGGGGTACGGGCACTTATGCCTTCTTAGTTGGTTTAGGGGCCTTCGAAGGGAATGCCTTTACAGTAACGCAGTATTTAATGCGCGACTATAACGAGGAACCGGCCCAGCTGTATCTTTTAAACGAAGAATTTGCAAAAGCGGACACCATTATCTCCTTTAACGGCAGGAGATTCGACGTGCCCCTCTTGCAGACCAGATTTGCCATGGCGCGGGCGGGTTTTACAAACCTGCAGGAGCAGGGCCAGTTAGACCTCTTGCAGCCGGCCAGGCGCCTCTGGCGCCATAAGCTTGCCAGCTGCAGTTTAAACAGCCTGGAAAGAAACCTCTTGGGGATCAAAAGAGTCGGCGATATTGCGGGCTTTGAGATCCCCCAGCGCTACTTCGAATATTTGAAAACGGGCCGCCCCCACTTGCTGCAGGTGATTGTGGAGCATAATGTAATTGACATTATCTCGATGGTAACACTGCTTTACCGCATCCACCTCGCCGGCCGGCAGGAACCTCACACTTGTTTCTGCCCCTGGGAAGCGGAAGCCTTAGCCCAAGCGGCTTTGGAGATGGATAATAGCGGGCTGGCCCTGGCTTTTTTAAACCAAGCACTCTTAAAGTGCACAAATTCAGCCCAGAAGGAGCGCTTGCTTAAAGAAACGGCGCTGCTCCACAAACGGGAGCAGCGCTATGATGCCGCCGTCAGCCTTTGGTATGAGCTTTTGGAGGTGGCACCACACGAGCTCTCAACCTACGAAGAGCTCGCCAAGTATTACGAGCACCGGGTAAAAGATTTTAAGGAAGCAAAAAGGCTCACTAACAGGGCCTTGGCTTTAGGCTTACAAACAAGGAGCAAAAATGTGCCGGCCCTGGAACACCGCTTGGCAAGATTGGAAAAAAAGCTGGCCCGGGAAACCAAACTTGCTTAATCCTGCAGATTCATCCTGTCCCTGCCCACATTCCGGGCAAAGAAACGCTCAAAAACCCTCAGGGCCTCGATTTCACTAAAGGCCCCGTTTTTGACCTGCGGCCAGTTTTTAAAGTCTTGAAACTTTACCGTTCTGGGATAAACCGCCTTTTGCGAAAACCGGCAGCGGAGCCTAGTGATGCCAAGACTCGCCAGGCAGGCTGCGCGGTGCTGCCCTTCTGCAACTACAAAGCGGTAGTCGTCTCCCCTTATTAAAAGATAGCCGCTGATATAACCATCGGAGAAGAGTTCCGGCTGGTAATCCTGTTGTTGAAAAATTTTATACAAGTGCCGCAGCCTACCCAATTCCGAGCGGCCAAACTCTCTGGTATTCGGCCCAAAATGATGGTTGCCTCCCGGCCTTGTTTCTCCCGGCGAATCAACCACGGCAACTTTTTGCCGCTCATCCCAATACCAGGGATAACCGAGCCAGCCGCGGCTTAAGAGAGTCTGCCGGCCGCGGCGGGCAAATAAAGCTTCTTCTAAATTTGCAGGCTGAAATTGATCATAATATTCCTTTAAAACAAACTCTTCATTCTCTCAGCCCGCAACCTCGCCCGGATCTTTTTGCTGAATTCATGCGGTACTTGATCCAGGGCCGCTCTGACAAAAAGCTGTTTGGCTGCCTTTTTTAAAAGCGCCTCTAAGATTTCTTTTTCTTGGCCTAAATCGCCGCCGCTTTTACATGCAAATCAGCCAAAAAATCAACTCCCGCTCAAAACTTCTTATTATGTATATCGGCATAATTAGAAGATTCTTAAAAAATTGCCTCACCGGATTAAACAAGGGAGTTTTTCATTTGCGATAACGGCCGGCTCCAAAGCTGGCCTCCCCTGTTCAGCGCCATCAGCGGAAAAACAGAAGAGGGATAAGAAAGGTGCCGTTAAGGCCGCCGGTTTCGAACGCGGCAGTCACAGCACCTTGCCAATTCTTTAAAGGTCCCGGTTGTAGCCGTTCCAGCTTACCAATTCCCCTAAGGCTTTCCTCTCCTTTTTTCCTCTTTCTTCGGCGGGATAACCCAAAGGCACTAAGGCAATCGGTTCCAAGTTTTCGGGCAAATTTAAAACATCGTGCACCTTTTTCGCATCAAAAGCGCAGACCCAGCATGTGCCAAGGCCGAGAGAGGCTGCCGCCAGGGTCAAATGATCAACTGCGATTGCCACGTCGATGTCGCAGTGATCTTTGCCGTCCCTCCTTTTCCAGGATTGAGAGTGGTCACCGCAGGCGACAATGATCACGGGGGCCGTTTTAAGCCAATCCCGCCTGTAAGCTGCGGTAATTTTTGCCTTTAACTCCGGTTCATCGATAACAATGAAGTGGCAGGGCTGGAAATTCACGGCGGAAGGGGCCAGCCTGGCCGCTGCCAGTATTTTTTCTATCTTGCTTTTTTCCACCGTTTTCTCTTCATAGGCCCGCACAGAAAAACGTTTTTCAACTAAATCAAAAAAAGGCACTGCCATTCCTCCTCCGCGTTTTTGTTTCTTAAGCCTGTGGCAAGCTTGAAGCCCTCTAATTTTTGTTCTCCTTTTTGCCGCCTGTTCCTCTTTTTCAGGCCGTTTTCAAGCCCTTTTTGTAATTATTTTCTCAAACATGCCAGCCCACTGCCGCTTTTAGAACCAAAAGGCGAAACTGCTCGGAAGGGAAACGGCGGGCGGGGCTGAAATACAATAAAAAGGAAAAAAATGAAAGGAGGTTAAATCTTGCTTAAACGATCCGTAGTCGTACTTGTTTTTTTGTCAGCCCTGCTGTTGGCAAACTCTGCCGCAGCCGCCTCACTTAAAACTATCGATAGTTACATCGTGACTAAAGAGATCCCGGAAATTGAAAAGGCTATTTCACTTTTGGACGATCACTTAGCCGCAAATCCCGCTGACGGGGAAGCACTATGGCTGATGGCTAAAGCCCACTTGTATTTAGGAGATGAAATAGAAGAAGGTAAGCTCGCAGTCTTTGAGGCAGGTAAAGAATATGCTGAGCAGGCTATAGAAATTCTGCCTGAATCGGCGGACGCCCATTATTGGCTTGCCGCTTTAATCGGCCGCGCCGGCCAAACCAGGGGTATCTTAAGCAGCCTTTTTATGGTCCGGCCCATGAAAGATGCCTTGGATCGGACTTTGGAGCTCGATGATACTTATGCTGATGCTTACTGGGTCTTAAGCCAGCTCTACCATCAGGCTCCCGGCTTTCCCTTGAGCATTGGCAGCAAAAAACATTCTTTGGAAAACGCGAAAATCGCCGTAAGTTTTGAACCGGATAACGTAGAATTTCTCTTACAGTTGGCTAAGTCCTTGGATTATAATGGTGAGAAAGAGGCGGCCATTGCCACTTTAAATGAACTTTTAGGCCTACCCGGCTTAAAAGATGAACCAAAGATTGAAAAAGAAGTGCGGGAGTTTTTGGAAGAACTGACAAAGTAACAATAAGGAGGCCACCTAGGGAGGTGGTCTTCTTTTGCTATTTTTGTCATTCCGCTTATTTTTTTAAAAGCAAGGGTTTAGCTCGCACAGCGAGAAATTAAATCACAGCTTAACTGTGAGGAATGGTCAACGAATGTTAAGGATAAGAAGCTGCTGGCTTGCTCTTTTACTTATTTTACTCTGCAGCGGGCTTGGCCTGGCTGGGCAGGCCGTAATTTGGTACCTGCCCCATCCGGATGATGAGACGATTGGCATGGCCGATGCAATTTACCAAACGGTATTGGCGGGAAATCCCAACTATTTCATTTATTTCACCAAAGGAGAAAACTCCTGGGCCAGGCACAGGCTGGAAGGGCCGGCCGGGGAGAAATACAGCCTAACGAAAGAGGAGTTCGCCAAGGCACGGGTAGAAGAAACCCTGGCGGCGTTGGCTGTTTTGGGCGTTGAACCGGAGCAGGTACAGTTTTTGAACTGCTCTGACGGCTCTTTACCGCTGGCAACGGCGGAAGAAGTGATCAGAGAATTTGCCCGGCAGTTTCCCGGTGCCCTGCACCGGACGGTCAGCCCTTTTGACCCCCATATTGACCACCAAACACTGGCCCAAGCTTTAGTTAACGTAAGCGGTGAAGAAGGTATCTTTTTGGAGGCGGAGTTTTTCCGCGTTTACAGCTACCGCAAGCGGAGATCACCGGAAGCGGAAAAAAGGCCGGTCCTCCACCCGGAGGTAAAAACAGCGGCCTTGGCTCAATTCGAGGTCTTCCGGCCGCAGGTTAGCCGCTACGCCGTTGGTTCATTTTCTACACCCGATCTTCTTCGGAATGCACGGGAAAGGGGCTTTGAATATGTGGACGGCCTAAGCGCAGTAAAAGCATATCTGCAGCGCCCTACTGTTAATGTTTCCAGCATCGACTTAGGTGTTTTCTTCCCGTTGAAAGGCCCTACGCAAGCTGCGGCCTTCTACGACTACAAGGCACGAAGCGGCTTAATCGGCTTAAGCTTTGCCTTGGCGCACAAGATTCCCCTCCTGCGCTTAAAAATGGGGCTGGGCTACCACCTGCGTTTTAAACGAGCCTATCTGAGCAGTACAGCGGTACTCGGCCCTTATTTTGTAAAAGCAAGGCATACGGCCGGGCGGGAAACCAAATTCGCCTTTGGCGTTCAGCTTCTAGGTAATTAGTTCTATCTCTTCTGCCGGCTGTTTTTTAAACAAGCCCGGATCACCCAACAGGCCGGCGGTGGCCGCCGCGGCCGCGCCGTAAGCACCGTGGGCGAACATGTAAGAGAGGTTGCTTGCCGCATCCTTCGACTTTATTTTATTACCGGGGATACCACTGATTAAAGCCGTGACACCGGAGCCGATGGTTATACCTGAAAGGGTACCTTTTAACACCAAATGATCTTTCCCTGTTTTGGCTAATAAAAAGACGATGCCAACGCCGCCTAAGGAAGATAAACCAAAGTCAAAGAGGCTGCCTAAAATCTGCCCCTTTAAGCCGGCGGCTTCTTTCCTTTTGGAAACCCAGACGCCTGAGGCCGTTTCCCGAAAAGACCTTTGCGATATTTTCTGCCTTAGGGAAACCTCATCAATCGCGGTTTTAACAACATTACCCGCCAGGCCGGCTATCACGCCTAAGGCAACCTTATCTCTAATTTTCACAACAACAGCTCCTTCTAGTTTGCTGGGTTAACATATTTTCTCCCAACAGCGGGTAAAGATACAAAAAAGCACCGGGCAGGCCCGGTGCTCTTTTGATTTTTCAACCTATTTGTTTTTTACTGCCTGCCAAATATCCTGCCAAGAAGAGTTGGCGAAAGGATGGATCTGCCAGTTTTCGATCCACTTGTGCTGTACGCTCACTTCTTCAGAGTAGTTGATAAAGGCGTAAACTGCATCGCGGACAATTATTTCCTGCCCTTCATTGTAAATATCAAAGGATTCTTTGGTGTCCGGTGCAATTACCCGGCCTGTTTCAATGATCTCATCGATGCGCTCATTAGAATATTTCCCATAGTTATTGCTGCCGTCTGTGTGGAACTGCCTGTTGAGTGCCCGATCGGCATCAACTAAGCCGACCCAGCCCAAAAGCCACAGATCGAAATCATCCGTTTCTTGAATTCTGGAAAGATATGCTCCCCATTCCTCAACTATTACTTCCAGCTCAATTCCTACCTGCTGCGCTTCAAACTGCAGAAGTTCCGCAATGCGGATGCGCTCGGGATTTTCGTTCGTGTGGACCCTCAGCTTGATGTCCCCGGGGCCGTAACCGGCTTCGGCCAAGAGCTCTTTGGCCCTTTCCGGATTATAATCATAGCCTGCCAAGTCCTCATTAAACCAAGGCAGTGCAGCGGTGATTGGGCCTATCGCGGGTGTACCGATGCCGTTTAAGACGTGTTTAACAATACCTTCCCGATCAAAAAGATGGTTGATTGCCTGGCGTACCCTAACATCGGCCAGTGCTGCTACTCTAAAGTTGATTCCCAGGTAAGTATAGCCGGTGCCCGGTGTCCTTTGAACTATAAAATTGGGATTGGCTTCCAACCGATCGATTTCCTGCGGTACTACGCCGCCTTGGAAAATGTCAATTTCGCCTGCTTCAAAGGCCAAAAGTTTGGTTGCATTTTCCGGGATGGGCCGAAAGATTACGTTAGCGATATTCGGTTTGCCGCGCCAGTAATCTTCGTATGCCTCCAAAACCATGCGATCGTCCCGGCTCCAGGAAACGAATTTGTAAGGCCCGGTGCCTAAGGGCTTTTGGGCGAAATCTGCACGGTCCCCGTCGTGTTTGGGTGTGATAGCCAGGCGGGGAATGGAGTTGATTAAAAAGCCGTTAGGTTGGCTGAGGTGAAAAACTATGTTGTAATCATCGACGATTTCTATCTGCTCAATATCAACGAACAAACCCCTGTTTTGGGCATTGTTGTTGACATCAAGCACCCACTCGAATGTATACTTAACGTCGGCGGCCGTAAAAGGCACGCCATCCTGCCATGTGACGCCTTCTTCTAAAACGAAGGTTATGGTCGTCGTATCTTCGCTTACTTCCCACTCTTTGGCAAGAAGCGGCGCTAGCTCCATGTTCTCATTGTATTTGAGCAGAGGTTCCATGATCATGTTGATTCGTTCAAAAGACGGGGCATCGTTTTCAACCCTCGGATCCAAACTGACGGCCTCGGCTCCCGAGCCAATGATGATGGTATCATCTTTCGCCCCCGCTGTCAGACTAAAGGACAGGACTAAAAGCAAAACAACCACCAATACACTTCTCTTCCGATCCATTGAATATTCCCCTTTCCTTTTTATTTATTCATCCTTTTGTTATATTCTTAACATTTCTCACTAATCCTTCTCCCGATTTTCGACATTACCACTTCAACTGATCGGGAATCTTTTTTAAAGAGCTTTGGGCAGCAAAACGCCGGGCACAAGGCCCGGCACCTGTCGGCTATTTGTTTTTGACTACAAGGTGGACATCCTGCCAGGAAGCACCACCGTAAGGGTGGACATGCCAATTTTCAATCCAGCGGTGCTGCAGCCCAACTTCTTCTGAATAGTTAATAAAGCCGTATGCTGCTTCCGCTACGATTATTGCCTGTGCCTCACCGTAAATATCCAAAGACTCTTGGGATTCGGGAGGTACGGTGCGGCCCCGCTCCAACAGCTCGTCAACGCGCGCATTCGCGTAATTTCCGTTGTTCTGGGACCCTTGGCTGTGGAACTGCCTGAACATTGCCCGATCCGGATCGAGTTGGCCGACCCAACCGAGGATAAAGATATCAAAGTCATCCGTTTCTTGAATCCTGGAAAGGTAAGCACCCCACTCTTCAATAATCACTTCAATTTCAATGCCGATTTCCTGCGCCTCGAATTGGAGAATCTCCGCTATGCGCATCCGCTCGGGGTTCTCGTTGGTATAAAGCCGGATTTTAATATCTCCCGGTTCGTACCCTGCTTCCAGAAGAAGTTCTTTTGCTTTTTCCGGATTATATTGGAAACGCTCTACATCGGGGTTAAACCACGGTAAGGCCACCGAGACGGGGCTGACGCCGGGCGTACCGATGCCGTTAAGAACCCGGGATACAATAGCTTCCCTGTTGATTATATAACTGAGTGCCTGGCGCACTTTAACGTCCGCTAAGGGGCCTGCTTCGCAGTTAAAGCCAAGGAAGTTGTAGCCTGTACCGGGCGTCCGCTGTACTATAAAGTTAGGATCGGCTTCCAGCCTGTCGATCTCCTGCGGCACTACGCCCCCCTGAAAGACGTCAATTTCTCCCGCTTCAAACGCCAAAAGCCTGGTGGCGTTTTCCGGGATCGGCCGGAATACTACGTTAGGGATAATCGGCCTACCGCCCCAATAATCTTCGTTTTCAACAAGGATCATACGATCGTCCCGCTGCCAAGAAACTAACTTGTACGGCCCGGTGCCAATAGGGCTCTGCCTGAAGTCGGCCCGCTCCCCATCATGCTTGGGCACAATTGGCATCCGCGCGATGTTGTTCAGCAGGAACGAATTAGGCTGCCTAAGCCGAAAGATGACTTCCGTGTCATTTACCACTTCAATTTGTTCGATGTCTTCAAAAAGCCCCATATCAGGAGCAGCATTACTCGGTTCCAGTATCCATTCAAAAGTGTATTTCACATCTTCCGCCGTAAACGGCTGACCATCGTGCCAGAAAACGTTCTCCCGCAGCTTGAACCACAAAGTCATAGTGTCTTCGCTCACGTCCCAATCAGTCGCCAAACGAGGCCCGTATTCCATATTTACTTTGAAATTAACTAGTGGTTCCATGATCAAATGGAGTTTTTCGAAAGATGGTATATCTGTTTCCAGCCTGGGATCAAGTCCTACTGCCTCTGCCCCCGCGCCGATTACCAAGGTATCCTGAGCCGCCAAGGCCGCGGCACCCGCCAACACCACCACAAGAAGCGTTACTGTGACTAAAACACCCAGTTTTTGATACATTAATTGACTCTCCTTTCATTTTTTTACATTCAATTCACTATTCGAGCTTTTTGCTGAAAACCCTGTAAATTTCAGTTAATTTTCTAACTGAGCGGCGAATCCCTTTTTCTCGTTTTTTTGCAATAAAAAACCCCGGCTGAAAACCGGGGTGGCATTATTAAAGCGGGCTAGCGCCCTCGCAGTTGAGGATCGCCCACATCTCGCAAGCCGTCTCCCAAAAGGTTAAAGCCTAATACCGTAAAGACAATGGCTAAACCGGGAAACAAAGTTATATACGGTGCTGTACGGATGGAATCACGGCCTAAGGCCAGCATGCGCCCCCAACTGATTACAGGCGGCTGCGCTCCCAAGCCTAAAAAGCTTAAGGTCGCTTCCACAACGATGGCTGTACCCATGTTTAAGGAGGCCACTACTAAAATTGGTGCAAAGCAGTTAACTAAGATGTGTTTAAATAAAATGCGGCCATCGGAAAGCCCTAAAGCCTGGCCCGCCATGACAAATTCCTCTTCCCGCAGGCCTAAAACCATACTGCGGGTTACCCGCACCATCGCGGGAATACGCACTATGGCGATGGCAAACATGGCGTTGACCACGCCCGGCCCCAGTGAAGCCACAATGGCGATGGCCAAGAGTATCGAGGGAAAGGCCAAGATCAGATCCATGATCCTCATAATGACAGTGTCAACGAAACCACCGAAATACCCGGCTACAGCCCCTAACGTCACGCCAAACAGTAGTGATACTCCGGTGGCGATGGCAGCTACTAACAAAGAGACCCTGCTGCCGACGATAATGCGGCTGAGAACGTCGCGGCCCATGTCATCGGTTCCCAAAATATATTCGCCGGAAAAACCCTCAGGTGCGGAATAACTTTCCCAGATGTTCATCCGGTAAGGATCCCGCGGGGCTATTACATCGGCAAATATGGCCACCAAAACCAAAATACTAATTAATATTAAGCCGGTTACTGCACTTTTGTTCCGGAAAAAGCGCTTCATGGTTTTCTGCCTCCTCAATCATATCTAATTCGCGGATTAACCAAGGCGTAACTAATATCAACGGCGAGATTGGCCAAGGTAAAGATAATGGCCATCATCAACACCCCGCCTTGAATAATGGGAAAGTCACGTTGGCTGATGGCATTAACCACAAGCCGACCTACACCGGGCCAAGCAAAAACCGTTTCGGTTACGACTGCTCCGCCCAGCATGGCCCCGAACTGAATACCCACAATAGTAATTACAGGCAATAAAGCATTCCGCAAGCCGTGTTTAATAACTACAACTCTATTAGTAAGCCCTTTAGCCTGGGCAGTGCGAATATAATCCTTACCTAATACTTCTAAAAGGCTGGAGCGAGTCAAACGGGTGATAATTGCCATCATGCTGGTGCCGATACTAAAAGCGGGCAGCAGTATATAACGAATGCCGGTCAACAACTCGTCAGCCTTAAACTGGGTAATTAACTTCCACAAACCGCCAAATACGGATCCGTCCCGGCCAAACATAGGCAGAAAATCTACGTTCAAAGCTACGTACGAAAGCAGCATCAAGCCTAACCAAAACCCGGGCATAGATACGCCTATTAAGGCAAAAATCATACTTATATAGTCCCACAGCGAACCCCTGCGCATGGCAGCGAATATACCCACGGGAATGCCTAATAAAACAGCAACAACAACAGACATAAGAGCTAATTCTAACGTAGCACCCAACCGTTCAAAAATTAAAGTGGTAACCGGGATCCCTTGGCGGATAGAAGAACCCAGATCACCCCGGATGGCATTACCCGCCCATTTTAAATACTGCGTGGGAAGAGGTAAGTCAAAGCCGTAAACAGCTTTTAAACGGGCCACATCTTCATCCGTGGCTTCTTCTCCCAAAAGCATGCGGATTGGGTCACCGGGAGACAGGTGCACGAGAAGAAAAACTAAAATTGAAATTCCAATTAGTAACGGTATCATCTGTATAAAACGCCGGATAACGTACTGTAACATCTGGACAACCCACTCCTTTACCTAAATCGGGGATACCGGGGGCAAAGCCCCCGGCATCCCACGAAATCGTGCGTTCGCTACCGAAACTTACTTGTTTTTAGTCATGAGGTAAATGTCTTGCCAGGCAGCTGCACTGTAAGGATGGACTTCCCAATTGCCAACCCAAGGATGCTGCAAGCCAACTTCCTCGGAATAGTTGATAAATCCGTAGGCTGCTTCGCGGACAATAATCTCTTGAGCCTCGCCGTAAAGATCAAGCGATTCTTGTGACTCAGGAGGAACCGTCCGGCCCTGCTCGAGCAGGTAGTCCACGCGCGGGTTGGAATACTTACCGTAGTTGTTAGCACCGTCAGTGTGGAATTGGCGAATCATGGCCCGATCGGGATCAAGCTGCCCGGCCCAGCCCAGGATGAAGATATCAAAATCATCAGTTTCCTGAATTCTGGTCAGGTATGCGCCCCACTCTTCAATGATAACGTCTACGTGAATACCAACTTGCTCTGCTTCAAACTGCAGAATTTCTGCAATCCGCATCCGTTCCGGGTTTTCGTTCGTGTACAGCCTTAATTTGATATCGCCTGGGCCATAACCTGCATCTGCCAGCAGTTCCGCGGCTTTCTCCGGGTTGTATTCGTAACGCTCTACATCCGGATTAAACCAAGGAAGCGCTTTGGATACGGGGCTGATGCCCGGCTCGCCGATACCGTTGAGTACTCTGGAAACAATACCTTCGCGGTTGATGACATAGCTCAGTGCCTGCCTTACTCTCACGTCAGAAAGAGAACCGACTTGGGTGTTGAATCCCAGGTAGTTATAACCGGTACCCGTAACTCTTTGTACGATATAGTTAGGATCTGCTTCCAAACGGTCGATTTCCTGCGGTACTACCCCGCCTTGGAAAACGTCAATTTCGCCGGCTTCAAATGCTAACAGGCGAGTTGCATTCTCCGGGATCGGCCGGAAAACAACGTTAGGAATAATCGGCTTGCCCTGCCAGTAGTCTTCATTGGCTTCAAGGATCATGCGGTCGTCCCGTGTCCAAGAAACGAGCTTGTAAGGCCCGGTGCCAATTGGCTTCTGCCTGAAGTCTTCGCGATCGCCATCGTGTTTTGGCACGATTGGCATCCTGGCAATGTTGTTGAGCAAAAATGAGTTGGGCTGACGCAAATAGAATTTGATCTCGTAATCATTGATTATTTCTATTTGCTCGATGTCTTGGTAAAGCCCCATGTTCGGTGCTGCGTTTTCGGGATTGAGTACCCATTCGAAGGTGTACTTGACGTCTTCGGCGGTAAACGGTTCGCCGTCATGCCACTTTACGCCTTCTTCTAAGAGGAACCACAGTTCCATAGTGTCATCGCTGACATTCCAATCTTTGGCCAACAGCGGTGCAAGTTCCATATCTACATTGAACTTGACCAGAGGTTCCATAATGATGTTAATCCGCTCAAAAGATGGCACGTCAGTTTCTAACCTTGGTTCTAAGCCAAGGGCTTCCGCACCAGCGCCAATGACCAATGTATCATTGTCCGCCAGTGCTGTGAAGCTAAACGCCAGCACAAAAAATAAAGCTACTACAACTAAAAGACTTTGTTTCCGATACAATTAACACTCCCCTTTCAATTTTTCTATCGGTTGTGCTTGTATTAGTTCCACGCGTTTGCCCAAAATCCTTTTTACTTTTGCGGAATTTACGAAAATCGGAGGGAAAAGAATAACCTTCGTCAATACTTTCACTTTATCTCCTCTTCTATAGACAATAGCCATAATTGCGTTTTCTTAACATACGAAACGCCCGGTTAACGAAACCGGGCGCCCAATTAGTTATAATATTATTGAATTAGTTTTTTCCTGACAATTTCGTGAAGATATTCCAAACACTGATCGCTTGTCTCCAGGATTTCTCCGATTGCATCTTCAATTACTTTTAATCTTTTTTTGGAAAATTTATCTTTTTCAATCTCCATAATGGCGGATATTACCGCCAAAGAGTTTCTCAACCGATCGCTTAAAAGCTGCTCAGCTTCCCGGCCGATCTTGCCAATATCTGAGTTTGTTTGCATGATGCAGACTAAGAAAGTTTCTTCACTGTTGCCCGACTGCAGCGGCGCAACGGACCAATAGGTGTGTTGCGCCCCGCCACTTTCCTTACGATCAGATGCGGAATGCCATTGTGGCAAAAACTTGCTGCCCACAGCCTGCAGAATATCTAAAACCCTCTCTTTGGGCGGCACGAGTTCCCAAAGATACTCCTTCCGGTCAGCAATGCAGCACCTCTCCTCCCCGAAAACATCCTTCAGTAAACAACTATGCTGAATTATTTGGCCCCGTTGATTAACTACAAGCAGTAACATAACCTAGTATCACTTTCCCTATCCGCATAAACGTTTTTAACAGCGGCCGCCGGTTCCAAACACAACAGTTTTTCGGGCCCCGGGTTATTTTTGGGGTAATACCCGGCCGCTTAGAACTTAAAACCAGGAGAGAAGCCAACCCCCTAAAAATACAGCGTATAAAATTCTGCATCCCGCATCCCCAAACCGCCGCCAGCTGCATTTTAACCACCCCCGTTTAATCTTCTCTGCGCCGCCTGCCATTTAATTCACCCAAACGGCAGGGTTCAAGCCGATTCCCCCGAAAAGCCAAATTTGCTTGTCCAACTGTTGCATATGCAACAATAGGGCTCTAAAATAAAAGTTGTTCTTTGTTCGTTCTACACTGCCGTTAATCTTTCCGGCAGGGCTCCGCCGTTAGAGGCAGGCTTTCGTTTAAAAATTTCTCCGCCGCTTCCTTAGGTGAACCTGTGACCCCTGTGATAACAATGATTCCCTGTTCTTCAAAGAGGCGAATGGCGTTTTGGCCCATGCCGCCGGAAATAATGACGTTAACGCCTAAATCATGTAAGTATTTTGGTAAAAACCCGGGCCGGTGGCCGGGATTGGGCAGTTCTTCCTGTTTCGTTATCCTACCATCCTCTCCCCGAAAAATGAAAAAGCTTTCGCAGTAGCCAAAATGGCCCGCTACTTCATTTTCACTGCTTGCAACAGCGATTTTCATTTCTTTCCCTCCAATAGGATTTCTACCGTTCTCTCTATCACTTGTTTAACAGCAGGGCCGGCTTTTTTTGTAGTGCCGCAAATACTTTTACCTGCATTGACGGCGTCAATGACTGCCGGATCAAAAGGAATCGTCCCCACAAAGGGGATTTCTTCTGCTTCGCTAAAAGCCTTGATTTCTTCGGTTTTCTCTTTGTCTAAATCCCATTTATTGACACAAATGACGGTCGGGGTTTGGAAAACCCGCGCTGTTTCAACTATCCGCTTAAGATCGCTTAGACCGGATAAAGATGGTTCAGCCACAATCAAGATTAGGTTTACGCCGGCAATAGAAGCAATAACCGGGCAGCCAATACCGGGAGAGCCGTCAATAACTGCCAATTCGATATTCTTTGCCGCACCAATCATCCCTTTTTTAACTTCACTGACTAAAAGGCCGGAATTGCCGCTGCCGACCTTCAACTGGGCTGTGGAAAAGACAGGGCTCTCTTCAAACAAGCGCAGATCGCCCGCCACATGCGGTTTCATTGTAATCGCCTCTTGCGGGCAGATTCTTTCGCAGACCCCGCAGCCTTCGCAGGCCAATTCAATAATGGAGTAGCCCCCTTCTGCTGAAACAGCACCAAAGCGGCAGTGCTCGGCGCAAAGGCCGCAGCTGCTGCAGAGATCGGGATCAATAAAAGCCTTATCTAACCCGTAATAAGGGGCGTGGACGGGCTCATCCTCCCTGTCAACTACCAAATGCAGGTTAGGTACATCCACATCGCAATCGGCGTAAGCCTGCGGTTGTAACAGATCGAGCATTGCCCTTGTGATAGTTGTTTTGCCGGTACCTCCCTTGCCGCTAAGAACGAGCAGTTGTTGCACTTGCACCCACCTCCTTAGCGATTTTCTGCAAAAATCCCGTAAACATCTCGTCATAAGCTTTATCCTTGCGCACTACGATGTCCCCGTAAGAAAGCTGCTGTCCTAATTTCCTATCAAAAGGTATTTTGCCGATGATCTCCAAGCCTTTTTCCGTACAATAATTTTCCACCAATTCATCATCGCCGAAGGACTTATTCACAATTACGCCGGCGGGTTTTTCAAAAAGTTCCACCAGTTCGTGGACGAGTTTAAAGTTGTGAATGCCAAAAGAGGTTGATTCCGCCACCAAAAGGCAGTAGTCTGCATCAACTATGCTTTCCATAACCGAACAAGAGCTGCCCGGCGGGCTGTCGATTACGGTTGTCCCTGTTTCGGGCCCGTCCTTTAAAAGTCTCTCTATAATGGGAACACCTGTCTCTTCCCCCGGATTTAAAAAACCCGTGGTTACCAATACATTTTCAGATCTGCCCTTTTCTATCCTACCGATAACCCTTTCCTTTTCTGTTAAAGCCTCCTGCGGGCAGAAAAGAACACAGCCGCCGCAGGAATGGCACATTTCTTCAAAAACAAGGAGTTGGCCCGCTACATAGGCTAGGGCCTTAAACTTGCAGAAATTGACACAAACCCGGCAGCCATCGCATTTGCCTTGATCAACTTCGGGCACTAAGACTTTCACATCGTCTTTTGCAACATCACGCGGCTTAAAAAACAAGTGCCCGTTAGGTTCCTCCACATCGCAGTCTATGTAAGCGCTGCCCTCCGCAGCGGCAGCCAAATTCACAGCAATAAATGTCTTTCCCGTACCGCCTTTGCCACTTAATACCGCTATTTTCATTGTCCGCTACCCGTTAATTCTACCAACTTCTCCTGCAGGTAAGCATCTAGGTTATCTTGGAGCGATCCATCTTGGCTGCGGTAGATCTTGATCCCGGCCCTTTTTAGAATCGAGAGGGCATTTTCGCCGCACTGCGGCGTAATAACCACTTTCACTTCTTCATCGACAAGGAGTTGGGAAGCCTGCACACCTGCTCCCCCCGGCCGCTGTTTGGCCCCATTCTCCTTAAAACTGTGCGTCTGATCTTCTTCGTTGTAGATGAAAAAATAACTTGCCCTGCCAAAAACAGGCGAAACCTTGCCTGTTTTTACCTGCTCCTCAGCGGGAATGGCGATTTTCATTGTCGAACCCCTTTCTTTGTTTGCTGGTTTGCCTACAAAACAATTATATCCCTTTATGAACATATGTCAATAAGTGATAACTTGCGAGTCAAATGGGCAAACCATAGCTAAAGGGGGAAAACAGTGCCTAATCCTACACAGAAAATTATGGCCTGGCTGCGCAGTAAGGAAAACAGTACACTTAATATAACGAAAGAAGAAGACGGCGATCAGGACAAGATTGAATTGTTGTTCGAAAGAGTTGATTTTGTAGAACACCACGATCCCGGCGATTATCTAGCCAAACAAGCCCTTCTCCTGCACGGCAGAGGGGAAACCATGACTGATTTCGGCCAAAAGCCGCTACCCGGCGGTATTTTTGAAATAGCTTTAAACGGCAAATGGTCCGCAGAGGTAAAAGACAGCTCTCTGCACTTAAGCACAGATCGGGGAGCCTACAAAATCGTAGCGACGGCGAAAAACAATTGAGCCGGGCTAAGAACTCAGCCTCCAAAACTATAGGCACAGGAATCAGTGTTCGGACAGATTTATTTTGCAGGGATTTATTGACTAAATTCCCGCGCTTAAAACCTAGCCCCTTTAGGATCCCTTCGCCATGTCTCCCTCTTTTTTACCTTTAATGACCTGCACGAACGCTTCAACTACTTCCGGATCAAATTGAGTGCCTGCACATCTCACTAATTCCTCTAAAGCCTCTTCCTCAGACAGGCTCTTTTTATACGGCCTGTAACTAATCATGGCATCGTAGGCGTCTGCCACCGCTATAATCCTAGCCTGCAGAGGTATTTCCAGACCTTGAAGCCCCCTTGGGTAACCTTGCCCGTCCCAGCGCTCATGGTGTGCCAGGACGTAATCGGCAATCTCCGCCATATCCTTGACGTTGCTGAGCACTCGGTACCCTACTTCCGGATGCCGTCTGATTTCTTTCCATTCTTCTTCAGTCAATCTACCCGGTTTGTTGAGAATCTGCTCGGGGATACTTACCTTGCCTATATCATGAAAGAGGCCCGTAACGCCTAATTCTCTGACCTTCCGCTCGTTTAACCCCATTGTTCTGCCTAAAAGCTGGCTGTATTTGCTGACCCTTTGGCAGTGCTGCTCTTCCCGAGGATCTTTTTCATACAAAGCGGTCATAAGAGCTTGAATTACATCGCTGCGGATGCCGGGGCTTTGCAATAATTTAGCCCTAAACATATGGTCTTCCGCTTTTTTAAAAATTTCCCCCATTTCTTGATTTACATCTGTTTTAACGGCCCAGCCTAAAGAGATTGAAAGGGGGACGGATTCAACTCTTTCGTTTTTAAACGCCCCCTCAACGCGCAACCCCAGGGCTTCCGCTTCTTTTATGTTGGTGTGGGGCAGAAGCAGGACAAATTCGTCCCCACCCCACCTGGCCACAATGTCGCCGGACCGGCAGTTGCGCTTCATTATTTCCGCTGCTCGCCTCAGGATCTGATCACCCAGCGAGTGGCCAAATGTATCGTTGGCGATTTTTAAGCCATCTAAATCCGCCATAATTATGGAAATAGGTAGGCTTTCGGCGGTATCGAGCTCTGCCAATTTTTGTTCAAAGTAACGGCGGTTGTAAAGGCCCGTGAGGTGATCGCGGTTGCTCAGATACCTTATTTCTTCCAGCCTTTTCCTTTCTTGAGAAACATCGCGAAATACCAGCACTACGCCGCTGATTTCGCCTTTAGCATCCCGAATGGGTGTTGCCGCATCGGCAATGTGCCTTTTGCCGCCGCGGCGGCCCAGCAGCACAGTGTGGTTTGCCAAGCCCACTGTTTTGCCGCTCGCCAGAACAATTTCTACGGGGTCCGGGCATTTTAACCCCGTTTGTTCGTTAACAATTTTAAACACTTTACTAAACGGCTGCCCGACTGCATCTTCTCTGTCCCACTCCGTTAATTTTTCGGCCACTTCGTTCATTATTTCCACCCGGCCCAGCTTATCTGTGGCAATAACGGCATCGCCGACAGAGAGTAAGGTGGCACTCAAACGCTCTTTTTCGTCCCTCAGGGCAATTTTGCTCCTCTGCCGTTCGACCATGCTCCAGACGCTGTTCATTAAAAGGGTAATCTGCCAGATATCCATCTCATCGTAATCTTCTTTTTTGTTGGCCAAGCCTATGACAGCCACTATTTCTTCGCCGTCAAAAATCGGCACCGTCATATATTTTTGCAGGGGCACATGGCCCTCAGGGTAGCCTTTTTTAAGGGGATGTTCTTTATTAAAATCATTAACTATTAAAGGTTTACGCTGCCTGACAGCCTCGCCCCAAATTCCCGTTTTATCTAATTGGTAAACCGTTTGCTTATCTTGAATGGTGCACTGGGGCATAACCTCTTTTGACCAGGTGTTTAGGGTAAATTGTTTTTTCTTCTCATCGTAGAAATAGATGTAGCCGATTTGACTGTCCGTGAGGTTAATTGATTCCTGCAGGGCGTAGTCAATTAATTCTTGGATGGAAGCGGCCGGGTATTGGAGGATACGAACCAAACTTTCATTGCGCTCTAAATTATGTAAAATCTCGTCTTCCGCTTTTTGCCGCCGCCTAATGTTTATGACTAAAGCAATGATAACGCCTAACTGCACAACGGCCAGCCCTACAAGCAAATAAGTATGCCTTTTTTTCCAACCCTCATATTCTTCGGTTCTTGCAACAAATTCGCTGATATCATGGAACGTGCCAAAAACCCTGTTTGCCGCCCTATCATAGTGGGCGATGGAATGGACATCGATAATTGCCCCGTCAGAAGCGCGCCTAAGTTTGAAAATCACATTGTAGGGCCTACCCTCTTCTATCAGCCCCCGGAGCGCCTCTTCCCTAATCTGCCGATACTCCGGCAGAGTATTATCGTAGGTATCCTGCATGGTCTGTTCAGCACTATCCCAGCCCAATATCCTCTGCGCACCGGGAGAGAGTAATACCCGATCTTCTGCCAGAAGAAATTCCCACGAGCCAATGTGGGCAATTTCTTCCATCCGGCCCAAACGATCAGCTGACTTCTGCAGCTGGCGCCTCATCACTTCTTTTTCAGTGATATCGGTAATGACATAAAAAATAAGGCCGTCCCCTTCAGCAATATAAGAAGAGTGCACCTGCAGAGTACGCTCACTGCCGTCTTTTCCCTCTAGAGCGATAAACGTTTCGCGATGCGCTTTTTCTGCCGCGGTAAGCATGCCCGCCTCTTCTAAAGGAGCATATAATTCCGCCGTGCCCATAGAACTCAGCTGCTCCTGGCTGTAGCCGAAAAAAGAAGCGGCGAGCTGATTAGCTTTGATGATTTGGCCGCTTTCCGCATCCGCTAAAATAAGTATTAAACCATGATGGGTAAACACCATATCCCACGGCACGTCTTCATCCCACAAGCCGGCCGCGGAAATTTCAAAACCAAGGTAATAAAATAAAAGTAAGCATAAACACACTGTACCACCAACTAGTTTCCCCCGCTTAGTCATCCGGCCGACCCCTTTTCAATGGGAAATTTAATGCAAAAGCTCCTGCTCCACCCACCCGGGTTGCATTTGCAATAATTGCATATACAACTACAGCCCATATTTTTCGCCTTTTTCTGTACAGTTAGATATCCCTGTTTTACAAACACCGCCTTGGCGAAAATCACTGACAAGCCGCGCCGCCTGCAGGCTGAAGCTGTTTAAGATCTCGCTGTTTACGCGAACAACTACTGGGCAGCCCGGTGCTTTATCCTGTAAGTGTGCCAACAGCGACCTGCCTTCCGGAGTAGCCTTGATCAGACGTTTACGCGATTCTCCCACATAAGTGCTGGTGATTATGCCATCCCTCTCTAAAGCCCCGATAATTGGATGCAGCTGTTTTTGGGAATGCGCTGTGGTTGCAGCAAGATCCGCAAGAGTGGCACCCCTGCTTTTTGTCACTAACCACAAAACTTGCAGCTCCAAAATGGATAATCCCAGCGAACGGGCCTTTCTTGAGAGCCAATGGTTCAGTTCTTTATAACTGAGCAGAACTGCAAAATAAGCCTCGATATACTTTGCGAAACTCACGTTTCCCGCCTCATTTCACCGAACCTTCTCTAATCTTCCAACGCACTTTTGATTCTGGCCAGGCTTTGAACCAAGAGCGATGTATAAGATTTCCCTTCGATTTGTTCCGTGATTTTTAAAAGCAGTGACAAAAATTCCTTTTGCTCTTTCTCATTCAGATTGTTTAAAGCCCGTGCGAACACTGAGCTTATTCCATGGTTCCGCTCCAGATTCTGCCTCATCCTCTCGCCTTCGTCAGTAATCTTAAAGGCGTAGGACCGGCGGTCTATGCCGGGCTGGCGAAAAATCAAGCCGCTTTCTTCCAGCGAGTAAATGCACTTGGAAACGGTGCCTTTATCGCGCTTTAGATATCTGGCCGCTTCCGTCACTGTACACGAATCAAACAGCCAAATTACCCACAAAATTTGCTCCTCAGTAACTGTAATCCCTACATCAGACGTTACTTTTGTCCAATCATCGTAGATGGAATCCCACAATAAACGAAGGCAAAAAACAGTTGTTACGTAACGGCTTTTCCTAGGAACATTCATTCATTTGCCCTCCTGCATCACGTATGAACTGTGGGCACCAATTGTGTCTTTCGACACAACCTTATAATTTCCTGCGAAAAACCAGAACTTTACGATGGCTTTCAGTCCCAGCGCGTTCAAGTTTTCACATAGGCACCAAAAAATTGCCCAGCTGCCCCGGCCTCAACGTGGTTTTTATAATCCGTAGTTCTTACTTTATGGCGGCCTAAAAACCGATAAATAAAAAGTATACCATCTAAATTGATGTTTCAAGCCGCTTTCGGCACACCTTGCGAAAAAACTTTAACCTGCTGCTAAACCCGACTTTGCACCTTGAGCGGAAGCAGTGGGAAGCAGCCTTGCGGATTAAAAAAGCCGGGATAGAGCGCTCAATGCCATCAGCGAGGTTTTTAAGGTTGCCAAACACCCGGCGAAAAGAAACAGCGGATTTATCTGTGGTGCTGTGATTGGGCTTGGGGTCAGTACTCGATAGTTTGATTGGATTAAAGTGGCAGAAAAAACAGGCCCGGTTTAACGGCCGAGCTGTGTGTTACTGCATTTATAAAATACAGGTTTGCCCGGACTTGCCCTTTGAACTTTCTTGCGATCAGAAAAGGGGTTTTTGCAAAGATCCATCACCGGCTTTAAAGCGGTGGCTTTACCTGCGGCAGTGGCGCAGGCCCAGCCAGACAATATCACGTTTTTCTCATTAATTTGCTTCCGCCTTCCACTTAGTTCAAAGAAATTCGGCTTTTTACCCCCGTAAAAAGATGAACAATCAGCGCTCAGATATTTGCGCTGCCCCAATCCCCCACCCCTTACGTCCAACGCTTTTTTGCAAAGGAAAAAGGCCTTTTTTTGTCAAAACAAAAAGGCCGCCGCAAAAAACCTCTTAGCCGCTTTTAACGCACATCGGAACGTAGTGGTAATTAATGAAACTACAAATACTACTTTGTAAACTTCTGCTCTTTTCTTGCAAGTTTGACTGCCTAAAGTATCCCATAAAATTTTCCATAAGTCAACGTTCAACGAAATGAAATACTTATCTTCCACCTTATTTCACCAGTTGGCATTTTGGCGGAAGTTTGTTGAACAAATTGGATCTCCAGTGATCTTTCACAACATATTTGGCGGTGCTTGAGAAAAATTCGACAAATAGCAGGGAAAACAACACGGCACGGTGAATAAAACTGTGGCTGTTAATCTAGCAGTATTTACCAATAAATCCGATGAACTTCCTTAAATAACTAGCGGGAGGTACATTTTATGGCCTATGGCTCCATGCTGTTTTCACTTTTGTTTTTTACCGCCTCTGTTATTTATTTGTTTTTCGGCATCTACATCATTAATTCCAACCCCAAATCCCGCCTAAATAAATCGTTTTTAGCGGTCTCTTTTTCCTTATCTGTCTGGGCTTTCGCTTTTTCTATGGCAAGCTCGGCGCCCGATGCGGCCTCCGCTTTATTCTGGCGGCGGCTTGCAGCGGCCGGTTGGACAACCATTTACGGCTTACTTCTTCATTTTATACTACTGCTGACGGGAAAAAAATGCGAGCTCCGCCTTTGCCTGCTTTTCTACATCCCCGCGGCGATCAATCTTTATGTTTTTGGGCTCTCTCCCAGCCTGGCCCCTGCCCAATACAATCTGGTCCTAACAGACTTTGGCTGGGTTAACGTAGCAGTCAACAACGGTTGGGATTTTTTCTTCTACGTTTATTATCTAAGCTGCCTCCTGGCAGCTTTAGCGCTCCTTTTGCAGTGGCGGCACAACGCCCGCTCAGAAAACACAAAAAAACAGGCCCGCTTGATCTTTCTGGCAGTGGCCGTACCAGCCGTTGTAGCTAGCGTCACCGATGTGCTTCTCAGTGCAGCCTTAAAGCATCCCGTGCCCCAGGTGGCACCACTTTTTACCCTCATACCTATTGCGGCAATTTACTATTCGATTAAATATTATGAACTGATGCCCAAGGGTGCATTGGGTACCGATGAATTGATCCTGGATAGTGAAACCCGCACCGGGCTTTATTACTACCTGGCCTTGGCCTTTTTAGCCGGCGGCTTATTGAGTTTTCTCCCTTACATCTTCCCCCGGGGGCCCGGGGATGAATCCTTCTTAAAATCGGCCTTCCAAACCAGCGCCGTATTATTTATACCGGGATTTGCAATCTTAATTTTTAACTCCATCCGCCGAGAGCACCTGAAAAACACATTAATTATGGGCACCATCCTTTTCAGCATACCTGTTTTCACTTTCAAATTTATAGAGCAGGCCAGCATAACCATTTGGGCCTTCCCCATAATCCTACTTTTGGTAGCGTTAGTGTTTAATACGCGCACGCAGCTTATTTTGGTAACCGCCACAGCAGTAGCCTGCCAAGTCCTGATCTGGATCTACGGCCCGAAAGATTCTGTGCAGATAGAAGCCTTCGATTTCATCTTAAGGATCGCCCTCTTTATTACAGCTTTTATGGTCGGCCTAGTTGTCAATAACCTTTATTTGACCCGCGTTGCCGAAAACATAAAGCAGATTGACTTCCAGAAAATGATCTCAGAAATTTCCTTTGACTTCGCCAATGTCAGCCAAGCCAACATCGACGAGCATATTGCGGCGATGCTGCAAAAGGTCGGCAGGTTTTTCGCCGTTGACCGGACCTATGTGATGTTGATCGATGAAGCGGAAAATGCCATGACTTACACACATGAATGGCGGGAAGAAGGTATTGAGCCGAAGGTAGGCACAAATCGAAAAATACCTCTCAGCCGTTACCCCTGGCTGATGCAGCAGCTTGAGGATAACAGCTTAGTTTACGCTAAAGACATAGAGGAGCTGCCCAAAGCCGCGGCGGCGGAAAAACACCAGCAGAAACTAGAGAATGTTAAATCCCTTGTTGTGATTCCCATCAAGCACGATGAGCGCGATTTAGGTTTTCTCGGTTTCGATTCAGTCGCGTCTTACCGCACCTGGTCAAACTATCACATCGAGCAGCTGCAGATTTTAGCAAACCTGCTCGCCGACGGGTTTATAAAAACCAAGGCCGAACGGGAAATTCAATTCATGGCTTATTACGACCAGCTTACGCGGCTTCCCAACCGAGCCTTGTTTGCGGACAGGCTAAACCAAGCCCTCCATTTAGCAGGCCGCACAGCTACCTTTGTCGGTGTAATGTTTATTAACCTGGACAGCTTCAAGCTAGTTAACGACATTTTAGGCCATACAGGCGGTGACATTATTTTAAAAGAAGTGGGTGAAACTATCCGGCGCAATATGCGGCGAACGGACACGGTGGCCCGCTTCGGCGGCGATGAATTTATGATTATGTTCCAAAACGTCAAAGATGCCAAAGACGCGGTAACGATTGCGGATAAAGTGATGGAATTATTCAAAAAGCCTTTCGCGGTCCATGAACAGGAATTTTTCATTACAGCCAGTGCCGGTATCGCACTTTACCCCACTGACGGCACGGATGCAGAAACTCTGATAAAAAACGCCAACATAGCCATGTTTAAGGCAAAATCAGCCGGGAGAAACCAATACATCCTCTGTACGCCCGATATGAAAGAAGAAGTACAGAGAAATATGACACTTTCCAACAACCTCCACCGGGCTAGTGAACGGCAGGAACTCACAATCTATTATCAGCCCCAAATCAACTTAACTGCGGGCCGCATCGTGGGCGTTGAAGCATTGCTGCGGTGGCGCCATCCCCGGTTGGGCCTGATCCTGCCGGAGGTGTTCATTCCACTGGCGGAAAAAAACGGCACCATCGGCAGCATCGGCGAATGGGTTTTAAAAACGGCATGCCGGCAGAACAAGATATGGCAGCAGATGGGTTTTGAGCCGATACGGCTGGCTGTCAATCTTTCCGTTATCCAGTTTAATGATCCCCGCCTAGTCCAGCAGGTCAAGCGCGTTTTAGATGCTACAAGCCTGGACCCCCGTTATTTAGAGCTGGAGATCACGGAAAGCATCGCCATTAAAGAACCGCACTATACCATCGGTGTTTTGAAGAACTTGAAGGATTTAGGGGTTTCAATTTCCATCGACGATTTTGGCACCGAATATTCTTCTCTCAGCCGCTTAAAAGCACTGCCCATTGACCGCTTGAAAATTGACATGCAGTTTGTTCAAGGTATTGAAAGAAACGAAAAGGATCGGGCCATAACGGAAATCATCATTAACCTGGCTAAAAGTTTAGGCATGGAAGTTTTGGCGGAAGGTGTGGAAACGAAACAGCAGTTGGATTTTCTCAGCCGAAAATCATGTGATGATGTGCAGGGCTTTTATTTCTACGAGCCGCTGCCGCCTGAGGCTGTAAGAGATTTATTAGTAAAAAGAGGCAAAACGGAGATCAAATAAACTTGATCTCCGTTTTTTAAACTGTTATCTCAAAACACCCGCTTTTATTTTCCCGGGAAAAAATCCCCGTTACTGAAATGCCTGCCGTTTTCCCCCGCTTCCAACGCAGAATCCTCCAAAGCATCGAAAATGATGTCGATGGCCTGAGGCGTCACTTCCACGTAGATGCGATCATTTATCATGACAACAGGTGAAAGGGCACAGTCCCCCAAACACGGCGCTTTTTCCACCGTATAAAAACGAGAGGGAATTTCCGGCTGTTTTTCAATCAAGTCAATTCGCCGGCGGACCGCCTCATAAACGTCCGCCGCTTCCGGGCAGCAGTCTTCCCCTTCACAGACTTTAATGTCAAATTTGCCCGCCGGCTCTAAGGGAAACTGGGCGTAAAACGTGGCTACGGCAAAGACGGTAGCAGCGGACAGCCCCAAAGCCTCGGCGGCAAATTCCAAAGCCTCTTTGGGTAAATAGCGGTATTCTCTTTGTATTTCTCTTAAAATAGGAATCAGCGCAGAAGGAGCCCTGCCGTTTTTCCGAATGATATTCTGCAGGCGGCCCAACTCTACACTTTCTTCCCTTAATTCTTTAACAAAAGCCATTTCAGCTCACCTCTTTCTTAAACTCCAGTGTGAACCTATTCACATAATATCATAAGAAAGAGGCGTTGTGTGAAACTGCCAAAATTTTAACAATCATTTAACCAATCCAAGTCGAAGCCTAAAACACTGGCACCATCCCGGTTAAGAACCGACAATCGCAAAGTCGTTTTTCCCCGGCAGGCAAATAATTAATATGTACTGCGCTTACTTATTTTCCACGAATATCGTAACCATTTCACCGCCACCGCCGTTTTACCATCTACTTTACCCTTGGGGCGCCGAAAACAAGATTAGCGGCGCTTGGACTCAAAAGTAATGGAACGGCCAATGCCCGTGGTATCGATAATATGAAGGTTATGCCGCCCGTTTTCTAAAACAACGCTTAAGCGGTGGCTGCCTTCGGTTTCCCCCAGATAGGAATGATCTAAATACCAAAAGAGGCGTTCACCGGCAAAGGTAGACGCCGCCTCCAAAGTCACCTCTTGGTACCCCTCCTTCCCCCGGGGGACAAAAATTAGACTGCCCTGCTGCGGGTAAACAAATTTAAGGTGGTTTTCTCCAAGCAGTGCGGGGCACCGCGGATTATGGGGCGGCAGGCTTGCCCCTTGAACTTGGGGCGGGTAAACTGCCTTCTGTACCTTTTTGTAATCGCCTCTTTCCCAACAGAGAGAACACACCTGCATAGTTTCGGCCCCATTGAGAAAAAGAGTTTTCTCATAAGGCGAAAGGCGCAGAGGTTCTGCGGCAGCGGGAGCCAAAACCTCTCTAAGGGGAACTGTGTTTTCCCGCAGCCGATAGCCCGTCTCAGCTGAAACAAGAATTTTCTTCAGCTCCCCCGCGGGCTTTGCAAACCACCCCAGAGCCGGATTTTTTTCCAGGCTGTTGAAAACTTGAAAAAGCAGCGGTGCCGCAGCTTTAATGCCGCTTAAGCCCTTGATCTCGCCGCCGGTAAAATTGCCCACCCAAACGGCAATTACAAACTGGGGGGAAACCCCCACTGACCAAGCGTCGCTGCCGCCGTAGCTCGTTCCCGTCTTCCAAGCAATGGGAGCCGCCGATTGAAAGTGGCGCCAGTTGTAGTCTGCCTGCGGCCGGGCCACTTCCTTTAAGGTTTCCAAGATTAAAAAGCTTGCGCCCGCAGATAAAAGCCTTTCTTCCCCCGCTTCTTTCTTGGCTTCTTCCCCTTTTAAAACAACCAGATCGCTAAATTCGCCAAGGTTCCCCAAACCCAAATAAAGCTCGGCCAGCTCCCAAAGGCTTACCGGCGCACTGCCTAAAATTAATGACAAGCCGTGGTTTTGCGGCGGGCCTTTTAAGCTTTTCAGGCCCGCCTTTTTCAAAAAATCAAAAAAAGGCTCGATCCCGATTGAGTTTAAAAGCTGCACTGCCGGTACGTTTAAAGAGCGCCTCAAGGCTTCATCGGCCCGGACCATGCCGTGAAATATGCCGTCCGCGTTATAAGGTGTGTAGCCGCCGTAATTAGCCTGTAGATCTTCTAACAAACTCTCCCGCACAATCAATCCTTTATCCATGGCTAAGGCATATAAAAAGGGTTTGAGGGTCGAAGCGCTGGATCTTTTCATTTGAATGCCGTCAATCTTACCTAAATTTTCATCATCGAAATAATCCTGTGAGGCAGCGTAGGCCCGAACCAGGCCTGTGGCCGTCTCCGCGACCAAGACAGCCCCGTTTTTTACCCCCTGCGGCCGCAGTTTTTCAATATGGGCTGCCAGCAGATCAGCTGCCCTGCTCTGCATATCTTGCTTGATCGTTGTTTTAACGATCGGCTCAGTTTGGCCAGCTGCCAGCCGCTCCGCCAAGTGGGGCGCCTTTATGGGAAAAGGGTATTGGCCTTCAGGTATTGGTTCCAAAACCGCCAGCTTGTAAGTTGCCTCATCAATCGTGCCCTGCTCATGCAGGTTCAAAAGCAAATTGTCCCTTTTTTCTTTCAGCTGCTGCCGATTTCGCATCGGGTTAACATTGGCGGGATTATTGGGCAGGACGGCTAAAGTTGCCGCCTGTGCCCAACTTAAGTTTGCCGGCTCCTGGGCGAAATAGCGGAGGCTGGCTGCCCGGTAGCCTAAAATATTGCTGCCGTAAGGCGCATGCAGCAGATAGAGTTTCATGATCTCATCTTTGCCGTAGCGCCTTTCAATCCTTAAGGCCTGGCCCATTTCTTGCAGTTTATTAAAAATTGTGCGGGGCTTAGGCTCCATCAGCCTGGCCACCTGCATGGTGATTGTGCTGGCCCCGCTGATGCGCCCCCTGCCTTTAATGTTCTGGTAGAGCGCCCGTGCCACGGCGAAAAAATCAATGCCCCGGTGCTTCTCAAAGCGCTTATCTTCGAAACAGATTACCGCAGCTTTCAGCTTGGGCGGGATTTCACTTTCATCATCGGGCAGCAGCCACTGTTCATTTGTGTTGAGAAACACCCGCAGGATACTGCCGTCTTCCGCTAAGACAACCCTGCTGTAATCGTACCCAAAGAGGGGGCTTGGAATTTCACTTATTTTAAGCCCCCAAATTACAGCGGCTGAACTCAGAATCACAAAGCTCAGAGCCAAAAAATACCACTTCTTTTTCATCTGGGCGCCACCTCGACAGTGCCGCTTTCGCCCACTACTTTGTAGTCATTGTCGTACATCGCTTCCAAGAGCGCCGGCGGCGCCGTAAATTCGCCTACCGTAACGGCATTCAGCTTGACAATAAAGTCGTAGGTTTCAACCCAACCTGCCATATCGAAAAACCACATGATGCGGTCATCCCTGATATCCACGTAATTTTCCCTGTTCAAATTATATTTTTCCGTCCAGGCGGGCAGCTCGCCGCCTAAAAGGCGCAGGTTTTCAATTTCCCATCCGGCGGGCAGGGCCTGCACTAAAGCCAGTTCGCTTAGATCTTCCGCCTCTTCTTGGCCTACCCTGAAAAGAGCGTAAAAGGGCGTGCCCTGCTGAAGCCGCTTTGGATTGAGCCCGGTGCCCGCCTCAGCAAAGTATTTAATCTCTAAAGTCAACTTTTTTTGCTCCGGCGCCAAATCTTCAGGTTTGGGGATGCCTTCCCATTCCAAAGTAGCAAAAAGGGGCACCGCAGAAGTATTTTGGAAAACTAAAGTTTCCCCGCCGACGGCCTCAAGAGGAATGGCCGCTGCCGCCCCTTTATGTTCGATTTCCAAGGGCTTTTGATTCTCTAAAAGCACCACGCCGCTTAAAACGGGCGCTTTCGCTGCCAGGGCCTCCGCGTATTTACTTAACGCCAGCAGGGCAAAACCCGTTGACTGCGTCGAGTACCATTCGTTGGCCGAAATCGCTGCGGCAATTTCATCGTAAAGGCCGCTGCCTGCCTTAAAGTCGCCTAAAACCATGAGTGTATCCAGTAAAAAGGCTTGATCGCGCAGTTTGGAACCGAAGGTACCCGGATACCTTTGATAGCTGTCCGTTCTTAAGCCCGCCTCTTTGAGAATTTCCCCCGTAATGTCATCGTAGCCTAAGATTTGGTAAGAAGCAGCCAAAAGATGCTTTTCCAGATCGCCGAGATGGTTTAATTCACTTTCCCGCATGTAGTTTAAAGCACTGATTGCCGGTTTTTCCGCCAGTGTTAACAGATAAAGGCGGTAAACCCGCGTCAAGCGATCACCCAGGTTTGCCCGGGCCGCTTTACTTTGAAAATCAAGCCAGCCGGCTAACAGATCGGCGGGCACGTGATAACCGTGAGCCTTGGCTTCTAAGAGAAAATGGCCCGCGTAGTTGGTAGCCCAAAGATGGGCTGCGCCGCCGCCCGGCCAATAAGCAAAACCGCCGTCTCTTAAGCGGTAATTTCTCAGATCCTGAATCGTACCGTTGATGTTTTCATCGATTTTTCTCAATTCTTCCCTGCTCAAAGGCAGAATCTTGGGGTAATAAAGCTGGGGGAAAGCCCCGGAAGTAATCTGCTCGACACAGAGGTAGGGGTATCTTGTCAGCCACCTCAGCCTGTGACTTATATTTAAACCGCGTAATGATGAAACGGAAAGCTGGCTGTAACCTGTGCCCGAAACCCCTGCAGGCGGTATCAAAAACTCAACCATTTCACCCGGCTGCACCGTTTTTTCTGTGCCAAGGTAGATATAAGGGTTGGCGGGTCGAATGGGCAGAGTTACCTCTGTGTAGTTTTTAAACCCATCTGCCGCCTCGGCAGCAATATTAACGTGGGCCGCTCCCACCTCTTCTCCCGCTTTAACGTAGAAATAGACTTCTTTAGACCCCACCTCTTCAAAGTTAAGGCTGAGCTCTTTGGGGCCTCTGAATTGGACAGGCCCTTTAAGATCCAAACGTACCGCCACATCGCCCACATTATCTTCCAGGGCAAAGACAGTCACGGGAATCTTAATCGAATCGAGGGGCCTTAAAAGGCGGGGTAACGTGGGCATCACCATGACGGGCGCTTTGACCGGCAGAGTCTTTTCACCACTGCCGTAGCGGCCGCCGCTGGCGGCAACTACCATGACCTTGACTGCACCGATGTAGTTGGGCATAGTAAGCCTAATTTCGGCAGAGCCGTTTTCATCTGTGGTTAAGGGCCCTGCAAAGAGGCTCACAGGTTCAAAGCGCTTTGTATCATCATCGGGAACCTGCATTTTCCTATAATCCGCCTCTAAACCGCCCCCGACGGTAAAGAGGTTGTGGATGTAGCCGTAGACGGGATCGATTATGTCGGAGAAGTTGTCGTAAGTGACAGTCAAGAGGCGCTGTTTGGCGAAAAAGTGATTCCAAGGATCGGGCGTTTGAAAACCGGTAATATTTAAGAGGCCTTCATCAACTACCGCCACAGTGAACTGAGCGGGCTTGCCGTCGTCGGTTTGGACTTTTAAAGTGAAATCCTCCTGCGGCCTGATACTTGCCGGCATTTCTAAGCTCAACCCCAGTTTAGTAGCGGGCCCGGCCACCATCAGCGGCAAAATGCCGTGCAGGCGCAGGGGCAGATCGTTTTCTCTGGCGCCGTAAGGCTGGATAACCAGGACGGAGACGTAAGCATTGGGCATGTACTCCTCTTTAACTTCCAGTTCAAAGAGGGAATCTGCCTTTTTAATATCTTCCCAAGCCTGGTGTAAGATAGAACCTTCTTTTTCCACCGTGATCAAAGCCCTGCTGCCCACAGGGGCATTAAGCGCAAGCTTGGCCAAATCACCCGGTGCATACTCCTCCTTATCTAACTTGAGGCTTAAAACTCCGGGGCTTGCTGCTTTTTGGCTGTCGCCCCACCACCATGAGCGGAAAAAGTAAGCTGCGCTGTGGCCGCCTTGGGGATCTTTAACTTCTAGAACCATCTCGCCGCGGCCTGTAAGCTGATGCTCGATTTGGGCTGTACCTAAGTCATTTGTCGTTATTACACCTTCGCCTTCTTTGATTAAGTTTTGGTTTGCCTTAAAATAGCGGCGGAAACTGGCTTGGCTGTCGTATTCCCACCACCAGTAGCGCTCCAGGCGGTAAATGGCGTATTCCAGCTCGCTGTTTTTTAAAGGTTTCCCCTCATAATCGAGGTGCAGAACAGAGAAGTTGGCTGTAGAGCCAAGCTCTAAATCGGCACTTGCCAGTTTTTCGATCCCCACAAAAGCAGGATAATATTTCACGGGTATTGTTTTTGTCTGCAAAACCGGCCTGCCGCCGCTTTCATAAACGCGAGCGGCCAAGCGCAGGCTGAGCCCTGAGGAAAGCCCCTTCACCTGCGGCAGCCGCCATTTGAACTTGGCCCGGCCTTTTTCATCTAAAACTTCTTCAAACAATTGGCTTGCCTCAAAGAATCCGGCGGTTGCATTTTCAAAGGAAAAATCGGGGTAGTCCGCAAAAGAAACAGCCTGAGATTCTAAAAATACTTCAGTTTCGCACCTAAGATTACCTGCGGGGGCACCAAAGAGGTATTCGGCCGCGATGCCAAACTCCAAATCCTTTTGGGCAGCCTCGATTTCTTCTGCCGTTTCTATCTCTACCCTGATGCGGTGCGGCACGATTTCTTCTACCTTTAAATAATGGGGGAATTCCCTGCCGCCCACTTCTAAAACCCCGCGCCAATCGCCTGTTGGATCTGTACTTTTTGTGGCGAATTTAAAACTGTAAAAACCGTCAACTGCCGAAGCTGCCGTTAATTCATGCTGCAGTTGGCCCTGGGGGTTATAGACTTTTAAAACAGCGGGGTGATCTTTGGGAAAGGTATTATCTTCATTTCTGATGATGGCGGAAAGGTTGATCTCATCACCGGGCCGGTAAGCTCCTCTTTCAGTGTAGATAAAGGCGTTAATGCCCCGCTGGCTCTGCCTGCCGCCAATTGCAAAGACCGATTGGTTTAAGCGGGAAGACCTAAGGTCTAAAATACCGAATTTATCGCCGCTGTGCACTTCTACATAGCGGCCTTCCCGGTGCTGTTTTAAAGTAACTTTCCCTGCTTCGTCGGTGTAACCGCGCTCCAAAATGCGGCCTTCTTTAGTCTTTAAAAGAACCGACGCTTCCACAAGGTTTTCCGTTGTCAAAAGATCCGTCAAATAGACGTGCAGATCGCCCTCTATTTCTTTCGCCGTAATACCCACATCGCTCACCAACAAATGTTGGATTGCCCTGCCCCGTTCGTAGACAAGATCGGCTATCTCCCATTGTTCCATGTTTTCCGGGAAATAAAGAGCGTGGGTTTCTTCAAAGTCCAGCTGGATTATGTATAAGGCGCTGTCTACTTCTTTAATAGTTGAACTTAAATCCAGTTCACTCACAACCCACTGGTTCGGCTCACTGCCAATCGTGACGTAGCGGTCTTCGATAATTTCGCCTAAGCGCAAAAACCCATAGCGGTTGTAATTGTAGAAATAACCGCTGTCACCGCGGTATGAGTTTTCCTCAAAAAAGGCTATTAAATTTTCTTCCTCCACTTTTTTAACCTGCAGCCGCAGCTTCTCAACATTCATCGTCCGAAAGCGGATGCTTTTCTCTGCGCCGGTGGGCAGAAAAAGCCCTTCCGTGAGAAACTCCACAGCGGGCTTCACATCGCCAATTTCCACTTCCCAAAGATACTCACTGCTTTCGGCCAACTTTTGGCCTAAGGCACCATAGACGCCGGGGAAAAGCTCAATATTGTATGTTTCGCCGGGCTGGAAATTCCCCACAATTACCAGGTAATTATCTTCTGCATAGGCTTCGCAAAAAACATCGGGCTCCACATTGAAATAACCGCGGTAGTTCGGTTGGGAACCAAGTTTATCGGAAAAGGTTATGCGCAACCGGGAGGCGTCTTTTTCTCTGAATTCTTCAATTCTCACAACATGGAGCGCGGCATCCTGTACTGCCAACCGGTAATCTTCCTGCACATCTTCACCCAAGCCTAAAGGCCCCCCTTTAAGGCTTAACTGAAGGCTCTGCGGGGAATCCTTTGGTCTTTTTATGTTTTCCGTCGTAATGTGAAATGTTTTCTGATCGTCTGTTTTGATTCTGCCTTCTAATGTTTCACCGTCAATCTTCAGGCTTAAAGCTTCAAAAAAGGCTTCTTCGCTCACTTTCTCCCTGAAAACTACCTTGGCGTAAAAGTAGGCCTCGAATCTGCCGGCGCTTTGAAAACCGCCCTCCCAGCCCACTATCTTTTGGCCCCGGGTGGAAAATTCAAAGTTAAACTTTTCCGCCCCGTAGGCTAAATCCAAAACGGCGTGATAATGCCGCTTTTCATATAATGGCTTGTCCGGCTGAAAGGCCAGAGTACGCCTGTCGGCCCAGTACGCTTTGCCCGGGATCCGCGGTGAAAATTTGAACGGGCTCTGCCTTAATTCCTCGCCCACCGCCTTTTCCCCAACCTGATCGTCGCGAAAACGGACGCCGATTAAAGTATCTGCCTCTACAACACCGGAAGTGGCGTGGGTAACAGCCGAACCGGCCCCTTCAACTAAGGCGGTGCCGGCCTTTTTTCCACCCAGCCAAACAGAAAAAAACAGCGAGATTAAAAGCAAAGCCGTACCTATTTTAAAAACACGTTTGCCGCTCATTTCCTAACCCCCGTTTTAAATTTTTCGACCCTTTATATCAAAAACGCCTTTGGCTGATTATTACATTTGTTCGGCCGATTTTGGCAATAACTAGGTGTAGGCGGCAAACTTCCGCCACAATGGGGAGTGAAAAGGAGCCGCAAGCCCGATTGGAATTAGGCCTTGGGGCTGTTTGCCGCCGCCCTTAACTGGGCTAAACTTGAAGTAGAGCAAAAAAAGGCTTGTGGTATTAAGTCAAGGAGGCAATGAAATGTTCAGCGAACTTTCTCTTCATTTTTACTTAACCCGCCGGGCTGTCTTAGAAAGGGACGAAAAATCATTTTTCCTGCCGAAGAACGGTAAGACGAAAAGAAAAAGGCAGCGGGCAAGATCGCACAATACTTCCTGGGCCCGCTCCCGAGTGTTTTAAGGTTAAAGTGTTTTTAAAATGGCAGGCTGTGTCATTGCGGACGCAGCCTGTCTTTAAGTACTGTAAGGATCGAAGGCGTCCCGCAGGGCATCGCCCAGAAAATTAAAAGCCAAGACACTTATGATTATAAAAATGCCCGGGATCATAAGCCAAGGCTGCATCAATAAAACATCCATGCTTTGGGCATCTTTTAAAAGCAGCCCCCAGCTGGTCATGGGCTCTTTAATGCCCAGCCCCAAAAAACTGATGGAGCTTTCACCAATGATCATCCCGGGGAAGAACAAAGTAGCGGATACGATCAGGTAACTCATTATATTGGGCAGGATATGGCGGAAGATAATACCCCAATCACTGACCCCCATGGCCACAGCGCCTTCCACAAATTCTTTTTGCCGCAGGGTTAGAAACTGACCCCTGACAACCCTGGCTAAGCCGGTCCAGTCTAGAAAGGAAAGAATCGTCACGACGCCAAAGTAAACTTTCACGGAAGACCAGGTAGGCGGTAAAATCATGGACAATGCCAACCATAGAGGGATCCTGGGAAAAGATCTGAGAAGTTCGATTAAGCGCTGGATCAGATTATCCACCAGGCCGCCGTAATAGCCTGAGATACCGCCCATAATGATGCCGATTAAAAAACTTAAAATAATCCCAAAGATGCCGACACTTAAAGTGACGCGGCCGCCATAGAGAATGCGGGCGAAAAGATCCCTGCCGAAGCGATCCGTGCCGAACAAGAAAAACTCACCGCCCGAATCTTGCTCCACACCGAAAAGATGTAGGTCACAGGTCAATCCGAATAACTTGTAGCTGTTGCCCCGCACGAAAAAATAAAGTGGGTATTTTTTCTCCGATACTACCTGCCAAGAGACAGACAAGGTTATAGGATCGCGCTTGCGCTCGGTTCCGTACACAAATGGCCGCCAAGAAAACTTACCGGTTTCATCCCGAAAGCGGATCTTGGTTGGCGGATGATTGACGTAATTGCGCCGCTGCAGCATGTAATCGGAGGGCGCTAAAAAGGGGGCCAGGATAACTAAAACATAAATAAAAAGAAGGACTGCAGCCCCAACCATCCCCAAGCGGTGTTTTTTAAACTGGCGCCACATGATGCCGGTTTGA
>JBHGWS010000083.1:0-15308 GCA_041936745.1 Candidatus Darwinibacter acetoxidans | reverse complement strand
CTAAAGCTTCCACTACCCCCTGCTCCAAGTGATTGCGGTTAATGGCGCCGGAGATATCCACAGGCACGATATCAGGCCAAGCCCTCCCCGCAATGGCCACTGCCAGTTTATCGCCTAATTCGGCCCAAGGCGTTTCGATTAATTCGATCTTAACGCCCGGTTTTAACTCTTCAAATTCAGCAATCTTTTTTTTAATCCAGTGGAACTTATCATCTTCCGCATCGGGCCAACGGGGGGCATCCCAAAGAGTAATTGTCCCCTGCCAGTTGGCAAAAGCTGTACTGCTTACGGCCAACAGCAAAAATAAAACTAACAGCAAATTTGCTTTACGCACTTACTCTTCCTCCTTTTTTTAGACCTGAAGACCAAACCTAGTTCCTACCACCCCTTTCCCCGGTTCAAGGATAGGCAACTTTGCCTAAAATCACTCGTTTTTTGGCCCCCGTTGCCAAGGGTACATTAGCTGGCTTTTTATGCATAGTAGCGTCTGCTAAAAGGGCAAAGCCGATCGCCTCTTTGGCATCGCTGGAAATTCCGAAATCTTCGTGGACAAAAACAGGCAGTCCAAGCCTTTCTCTCAACATTTTAAGCAGAGTCGGGTTTTTACTGCCCCCGCCGCCCACAATCAGGCGGTCAAGTTTGACATAAGGCAGGATAAACCGCTCGTACTGCTGGGCAATGCTGGCAGCGGTAAAAGCAGTGGCGGTGGTGACCCAATCAATGTCCGCTGTTAAGGGGTATTTTGCTAAAAGCTTTTGGGAAAAATGGCGGCCGAAAAGTTCCCGGCCCGTACTTTTAGGCGGAGTTTCCCGGAAATAAGGGAGGTTTAATAAATCTTGGACAATTTCTTCCTGCACCTCGCCTAAGGCGGCCATTCTGCCGTCAATATCGAAACTCTGCCGGCCTTCACTGGCCTTTTCCGCCATGAAATCTATAATCATATTGCCCGGGCCCGTATCAAAAGCAAGCCAAGGCAGCTTATCTGTATTTTGGCCCACCACAGTCACATTGCCGATCCCGCCGATGTTCTGCACAGCGGAGGTTTGGGGATCCCTGCCAAAAACCAGCTGATCGAAATAGGGGATTAAGGGCGCGCCTTGGCCCCCTGCGGCGATATCCGCGGGCCGAAAATCGGCGACCGTAACTATGCCCGTCTTCTGCGCAATCACCGCTCCATCGCCGATCTGGAGAGTAGAATCCCCGGGGATATGATAAATGGTCTGGCCGTGCGAGCCGATGCAGAATACATCTGCCGCAAAAACTTTGGCTCGGCTGAGCAGCTCTAAGACAGCTGCCGCAAAAATCTCGCCTAAGCGGAAGTTGAGCCGGCAGATTTCTTCTAAAGCGGCCGTTTTTGGATCGCAGAGTTTTAAAATCTCCTCCCGCTCCCGCGCCTGATAAGGCAGGGAAATAAATTCCAGCAGGGAAAACTTTTCCCCGTCCGTCTCGATCAATGCAGCATCAACGCCGTCTACTGAGGTCCCTGACATTAAACCGACGACCAACCTTTTCACAACCGGCGCACCCCCTTTTTGATAAGTTCTGCCTAAAAGTAAAAATTCCTTCCTTGCTTATTCACTGCAACGAAAAAATATAATTCCATTATTTAAAAAAAGCGCGGGTTTTGAAAATAACCGGCGCCTTAAAAACACACACTAAAGAGCGAAGAGTGTCTGTCAGGAGGGTGATTTTGTGAGTTACCAAAAACCAAGCCGGGCGGAGTTAAAAAAGAAACTTACTGCCCAGCAGTTTCATATAACCCAAGAGGATGGTACGGAACCGCCTTTCCAAAACGAATATTGGGATAACACCGCTGAGGGGATATACGTCGATATCGTAAGCGGCGAGCCGCTTTTTTCCAGCACGGACCAATACGATGCGGGCTGCGGTTGGCCCAGTTTTGTTAAACCAATCGAAAAAGAGGCCGTAGCTTTTAAAAAGGATACATCACACGGCATGCACCGCACAGAAGTGCGCAGTAAAAAAGCCGATTCCCACTTAGGCCACGTGTTCCCTGACGGGCCCGGGGAATTCGGCGGGCAGCGCTACTGCATTAACAGCGCCGCTTTAAGGTTTATCCCCCGCGCCAATTTAAAAAAAGAAGGCTTGGGGGAATACGAATACCTATTCCAAGACTAAGCGGATGAATTCGGCTACGCCGTCTTCTTCATTGCTTGTGGTGATGTAATCGGCAGCTTCTTTTACGGGTTTTTCCGCGTTGCCCATGGCTGCGCCAAAGCCTGCCCATTTGATCATTGACAGATCATTTAAGCTGTCCCCCACAACCGCAACTTCCGCCGGGGCAATCCCCAAAAGGGAAGAAACAGCGGCCAAGCCCCAAGCCTTGCTCACCCCTCCTTTTGATATCTCCAAATTGATGGGTGAAGAAGACGTTACTTCAACTCCGGGCAGGCGGCTGATAATTTTACGCAGGCTTTCTATGACTTCCCGATCCTGGTGAGCCAGGCCGAATTTAAGCCAATTCTGCTCCAAGGGCAGATTTTTGGGCCAATTTCCCCTGCGAAACGCCGCCTCTTCAGTGTGCCCCCAGCACATCGCACCGTATTCCTCGGCCAGCTGGCGCAGGCGGGGCACATGTTCGGCAGGCAGGAAGTGCCGGGCTAAAAGCTTGTCGCGGTTCAACCAGACTTCCGCGCCGTTTAAAAGGATCATGGGGGCTTTAGGCGAGACCAGCTCCCAATATGGTTCGGAAGAATCCCGGCTCCTGCCCGTAGCGAAAGCGACGATTACACCTGCTCTCTCCGCTTTTTTTATCCAGCGGCGGCTGGCGGGCGAAATTTCTAAGTTGTTCTGCAGTAAACTGCCGTCCAAATCCAAAGCTATTAGTTTAAATTTACTCATGAGTACCTCCGCTAAAGTGAAATCCGGCATGTTCTTCGCCATTTAAGCTAATTCCCCTGCGCTTTCAACAGGAAATTTTGATTTAGTATCGAATGATACCTCAAGGAGGTATGGGTATATGAATTTTACACTACAGCTGGGGCAGAAGGCTCCCGACTTTGAGCTGCCTGCCGTTGATGGAAAAACTTACGCACTAAGTGATTTTGACACACCTTTTCTGGTTGTCTTTTTCACCTGCAACCACTGCCCCTATGTTAAGGGATCAGATGAGGTTACCAGGCAGACCGCGGAGAAATTTAAAGACAAAGGCGTCAGGTTTGTGGCAATTAACTCCAATAGTGCCAACACTTACGTAGAAGATTCGTTTGAAAACATGGTTAAGCGCATGGAAAAACATAAATTCCCCTGGGTTTACTTACACGATGCCAGCCAGGATATTGCTCTGGCTTACGGTGCTTTGCGCACACCTCATTTTTTCGTCTTCAATGAGGCAAGAGAACTGGTTTACACGGGAAGGGCCGTTGATAATCCCAAGGACTCTACAAAAATAACGGTTAACGATCTGGAAAATGCCTTAAGCGAATTAACCGCCGGCGAAAAAATCAGCACGCCTTTAACCAACCCTATCGGCTGCAATGTTAAGTGGGATGGCAAAGAGGCCGACTGGATGCCGCCGGAGGCCTGCGATCTTGTTTAGGGGCTGAAGATAGAAAACTTGCCGCCAAAAAGGCTCTGCCTTTTTGGCATCTTTTTTTATTTCACATGCTGCTCTAAAAGATCCAGGATAGCCCGTGCCGGAGGGGGGCAGCCGCCCACAAAGCTGCTGAAGCCCGCCGTACAGCTGCCCACACCGATCCCTTCACTCTTCACATTTTTAAAACCCTGCCCGATTGAGACTTTTGGCAGGCCGGCCAAAAGCCCCCGCTCTTTTAAGCGGTCCAAGGCGTGCAGAAGGCTGCCGTAGCAGGCGGAACAGGCCTTTTTTTCAATGACATGTTGAGCCAAGCCGGCAATCGCCCTGCTTGCAGGTATTTTCTTAAAGGTGTGGCTTTCTCTCACAACCTCTAACTGTTCATTTTCAGAAAAGACCCGGCCCACGCCGATTTCCGCTGCCATGGTGATATAAGGGATGTCTGCGGGCAGGTAGCCTAAAAGCCCCGCCACATAAGAATCGACCAAAACAGGATCAAAACCCGCGATCAGCCGATCCATCCGGACGGGGTTGCCGCCCTCTTCAAAGTTCAGATCGCCCACTAAACCGTCGACGATAATTAACTGGGAAGTCAGTGCTTTGTTTAGGTAAGCGATCGGCTTGTGCAGTCCTAAGGCGTGAAACCTTCTTTTTTCTTGATTGGGGATGCAGCCTTTCAGGTTTTTTAAAGCGCAGGTGATTTTTGTTTGGCAGTGGCCTTTTAAGACAGGTAAATTAATTAAAAAATCGATCTTATTCATCTCATCGCAGATCTTAAGCTTAAGCCCATGAACTTCACGCTCATGCCAGCTGTCTTTCTGCAGATCTACCAAAGGCACCGCATATTTTTCCGCAAGTTCCCGATAACCGCAGGCCTGGAAGGCCCGCTCCGTGGTATCGCCGATCCAAGATCCTTCCGCAATGACCAGATCAGTAAAGCCCTTCGCCTGCAGGTATTCAAGGAGCCCACCGACAAGCTCGGGCGAAGTAGTCGCACCGGAAGAAGCAGGCTTGGCCAAGACTAAATTCGGTTTCAAGCCGATTCTGGCGCCCCTGGGGATCATTTTCGCCAGCTGCATTTTTTCTAAAAGCTCCCCCACCATTTCTTCGGGGCTGTGGCCGTAACTGATAAAAAGTTTGTTTTCCACGAATAACCCTCCCATCTTCGTTTTCGCCACAGGCGCACTGTTTCCTTTCACGGCCTTAATTGGCCGGCTTCGAAAGGAAAAGTGGGTTAGGCGGGGAAAACTATAACAAGGAGGCCTGCCCGATGAAAGAAAATAAGCTGTTTCTTACAATGGATGACCAGGAAGAAATTTATGTCCGGCTTTGGGAAGATGTAAAAAACCCCCGCGCCATCTTACAGTTAGCCCACGGCATGGCAGAACACATTGAGCGTTATTGCCGTTTTGCCGCTGCCTGCAACAAAGAGGGGGTTATCTGTTTTGGCGGCGACCACAGAGGCCACGGCAAAACAGGTGAAAAAAGCGGCAGCCCCGGCTATTTCGCCCCCAAGGAAGGTTTCGAGCGGGCCGTTGACGATCTTTATCAGCTGAACCTGTGGCAGCGAAACCGCCATCCCAACCTACCCATCTTTTTGTTAGGCCACAGCATGGGCTCTTTTTTAGCCAGGCGCTATCTGCAGAAATACGGTGATTCAATCGACGGGGCAATTCTTATGGGGTCCAGCGGCAATCCGGGCTTTGCCGCAGTTTTAGGTAAACTAATCGCCAGGCTGCAGATGAGAAAAGATCCTAGTGCACCAAGCCCCCTTTTAGATGCCATCGTCTTTCGCGGTTACAACAAAGGCATTAAAAACCCCAGAACTAAGTTCGATTGGCTTTCCACCGATCCGCAAGAGGTCGATTTATACGAGCAGGACCCCCACTGCGGCCAAGTCTTCAGCTCGGGATTTTTCTACGATCTGTTTACGGGGCTGCAGCGCATCCACAGCGATGCTTTAATTGAGAAAATACCAAAAGAACTGCCGCTTTTGATCTTAAGCGGCGAAGCAGATCCCGTGGGCGGCCAAGGCAGGGGCATCAGAGAATTTGCCGCCCAATACGAACGGCACGGCATTAAGGACCTGGAGGTAATCCTCTATCCCGGCATGCGCCACGAACTGCTCAATGAAATCGGCAAAGAAAAGGTCACAGCCGATATTTTAGCTTGGCTTAAGGCAAAAACCCCCTAGGGGGTTTTTACCAATTCCCGCTGCCACTGCTCTTCGTTAAAGCCGATTAAAATTAGATCGTTGCCGATCACTAAGGGCCTCTTCACTAAAAGCCCGTCTGTGGCCAAGATTTTTGCCTGCTCATTTAAAGTCATCTCCGGCAGGCGATCCTTTAAGCCCAGTTGGCGGTAAACTTTACCCCGGGAGTTGAAGAACTTTTTACTTGGTTCCCCGCTCGCCGCCAGCCATTTCACAAGCTCGGCTTCCGTGGGGTTGTCCTTGACAATATCGCGGAAAACATAGTCAACACCTGCTTCATCAAGCCAGGCCCTGGCTTTTCTGCAGGTACTTCACCGATTATAGCAGAGAAATTCGTACTGCACCCTTTTTCCCCCTTAAGCGAGTAATTTTAACTTTTTTTACTTCCCCGGTTTTTGCGCGCCGCGCCCAGACTGGCAACATATTATAAGCCCTTGATCTGATTAAACCCCGAGGCCGCCCTCGGGGTTTAACTGCAGGCCGCTGATTTTTAATCTTTGGCGGCGGCTGCCTCATCTAAAGCCTTCTTTAAGATTTTTGGCACCCTGGGGCCTTTTAAAACACCCACAGTGGGCAGGTTCGTCCCCAAAAGGGGTTTGACGTACCGCCTAAAGGCTTCCGTCACGTCATTGCCTGCCGCTGAAATAAATTCGGCCGGCATCAGCTTTGTTTTGGCCGCCAGTTCTTCCAAGGGAGTTAACCTGTATTCAACGGAATAATCGCCCGTTCTGTGAATGGTAACGGAACCGTCCACATCATCCCAGGCAACAAACTGTACCGCCTTTTCCCCCACTTCCCGCGCTTCTTTTTGATCCACATCGGAAACACAGCCGAGAAATGACCGCTGCAGATAGCCGAAGGTATCTGCCCTGACTCTTTCGATCTTCAACTGCTGCCTGATATAAGTAGCTAAAAGATCCCCCAATGCCCCTGAACCGGACAGCTGGACATTGCCGTGGGCATCTTCGATCCGGCCTAAAAGCCCTGTGGCGATCGGTTCGCCCGCCTCATCTTGAATTCCCTCGGAAACGGCGATAATACACCTGCCGTGCTTGTCATAAACTGCTTTGACATCGCGCAAAAAGGCTTCCTTTTTAAAAGGCCGCTCAGGCAGGTAAATCAAGTGGGGCCCATCATGGGCATACTTTCTGGCCATCGCCGAAGCTGCCGTCAGAAAACCGGCATGCCTGCCCATGACCACACCGATGTGCACTCCGGGCAGCGCCTTGTTATCCAGGTTAAGCCCGCTGAAAGCCTGCGCCACAAACCTGGCGGCGGAACCGTAGCCCGGCGTATGGTCATTAACTTTCAGATCGTTATCGATAGTTTTAGGCACGTGAATTGCCCTCAACTCGTAGTCGGCCAATTCGGCCTGTTCGTTAACGATCCTGACCGTATCAGCGGAATCATTCCCGCCGATGTAGAAAAAGTATCTGATATTGTGTGCTTTGAAAACATTAAAAATTTCTTTGCAGTAGGCCTCATCAGGCTTATCTCTGGTAGAAAGAAGTGCAGATGAAGGGGTATTGGCAACCTGTTCCAGATTGAGAGTCGTCTCCTGCGTCAGATCAATAAAATCTTCGTTGATTATTCCCGCAACACCGTTTAAAGCGCCGTAGATCCGTTCGATTTGACGATATTTCCTTGCTTCCAGGACGGCTCCCACCAGAGATTGGTTAATTACCGCTGTGGGCCCCCCGCCTTGTGCTATGACAACGTTTCCTTCTAGTCTCATCCTTGGCTCTTCTCCTCCTATAATGGTAATAAATTTTCGGCAGCAGTTTGCACCGAAATCTTCCCCCGCCGGGGCAGGTAACTTTTGCTGTTATAAATATATTATACCAAAAGGTTGCGCGGCCTCAAAACATCCGCATAATCGAACTCAGTGCCAAAAAATGCCGAGAACAGACTGTTTATCTTATGCCGCGGGGCGGCTGAACGGAATGAGATTGTGAAAACCCTCTCATTTAGTTTGTTGTTTCCTAAACAAAGTTTACCCATCCGCCTCTTGTTTTACTTGGCGGAGTTCGCTGCCGGTACCACTATGCGCTGTTCTTATCCTTTCTTTAACCGCTTTGATAATCCTGCCGTTTCACTGTGAATTATATCCCGCGCAGCTCCCACAGCCCGGGATCGAGCCTTTCGGCCAAGGGGGAGAAGTAGGCCTCGTTGCCAAAAAGGGCCAGACGGCGCATCGCCCTACTGCAGCCTACAAAGAGGAGTTTTTGCCGGCCGGCGGTAAATTCCCTCATCTCGGCCTCACTCTTGAGCCCTTCGGGCAGGCCGGGAAAATATCTTTCTTCCAAGTGGGCCAAAGCCACAGTAGGAAATTCCAAACCTTTGGCTGCGTGAATGGTCATTACTTTAACCACCCGTTCTTTCAAATGCAGTTCATCGCCGCTCACGTGCTTGGCGGGGATTGCCCAAGCCCGCAGCGCTTCAGCGATATCGCCGGCCAGCCTGTTGGCAGGCGTCAGCACGGTGCCCGTCCAAACGGGTAGGCGCAGCTGGGCGGCAGACTCTTCTAAAAACCGGGCGATGCTTTGGTACTGCTCCTGTGTGGAATTACAGCGGTGCAGCTGGGGCCTGGGGCCTGTGCGGACCGCCTTTGCCTCAATTGTTTCCCGATCGGTGCCATCCGCGGCCAAACAATCGAAACAGGCTTGAGCAATCTGTCTTGTGCTGCGGTAGTTGCAGCGCAAGATTGTACTGCGCCCCCGGAAGTTCAGGGCATTGTGGACTCTGCTCCAGGCAAACCCCCGGTTATAAATACTTTGGTTGGCATCGGCGGTGAAAAATAAGCCCTGGGGACAGGCGCAAAGTTCCGCACAAAGGGCTAAAGCTGCAGGACTCAGATCTTGAGCTTCATCCACTATAACCACATCGTATTTTTTCACGGCAATCCCTTTTTCCTGCAAGATATCCAAAGCCAAGCCGCGGTAATATTCCCAAGAACGGCCGTTTTCCCCCAGAAAATCCTGCGTTTTCTCGTAAACTGCCCAGACCAAACGCCTCAAGCCCTCGCCAAAGGGGACTTCCCGGCCGATGCGATCCGCCTGCAGGTATTGATCTAAAGACCTTAAACGGCGGCCTTCAATTACCCACTCGATTTCTTCAATCAAATAGGAAATGCTTAATTCAAGCAGGGAAAACCAGGCGGCTGGGGTCTTTTTTTCCGACTCGAGCAGTACCTTTTCTTTCGCCTCTTTTACGCATTCTTTAAGATCAGAGACAGGTGAAAATTCAAAACCTGCCGCCAAGACTATTTTACGCACTAAGCTGTCAACGTTAGTTATCGTCACTTTTTTGAGATCTTCCGGGATCAGCTCTTCTAGAAGCTGTTTTGAAGCCGTCATTAAAGAGCGCCCGTAGGTAACAAACAAAATCCTGGGCACAGGGGCGAAAAGCTCTGATGCAGCAGAATTTAATAGGTTGCGGATGCGGTAGAGGGCAACTAAGGATTTGCCAGTGCCCGGGGCGCCTTTAACTAAGGTAGGCCCTTGCAAAGAGCGCTTGGCGGCCCGCTCTTGTTCCGGTGATAATTTTAACAAAAATTGCGTTAACGTGCCGTCCAAAAAAGCATCCAGATCGCCTACTGTGGGCAGCTCGAAATCCGGCTCTTCCACAAGTTCAGTTAGACTGGGCGGCCTGCGCCAATGCAAAATGGTGTTCAGAGTTTCTTTTGGCAGCCCTAAATCAAAAAGTTCCGCCAGATCATCGCAGCTTAAGATGAAGTCCCGCTCCGCAGGGGGTATACCCCAAAGCTTCAACAGATCCGCCAAAATGCCGCTGCCGGCGGCCGTATGCTCGAAATCATCCACCTGCGGGCCCCCTTCCGGGTAGCGGGCAAGCTGGGAATCAAAAGGGGTTGTGGGGTAATAAGCAGGCTTAGGCCGCGCCGCCCTTACGTCCGAACCGCTGACGGCAATTTCCCCGCCACCCAAACGGCGTTCGTAAATATCTCGCCTGTGCCCCGCCGCCAACAGGTTAATCACCTTTTGGCCTACGGCGTAAACGACGCGGTAATCGCCTACCCTCAGCCGGTACAAATTCTTGTAGTGCTGTTTAAAAACCCTTTTTACATTGCGGGAGCGGAAAGGGTCTCGCTGCACAGCCCCTAAGTCCCTGTTGACGCGCTTTTGCACCCCTTGGGGCAGAGCAGCCAAATCCTCCAGGAAGGCTCCTTTGATCGCCAGTTCAAAAGCCATAACCATCCCCCTAACAGAAAATTGCGCCTGCAGGTTGAGCATTGGAAGGGCAGAGTTTGGCATTTAAAATGCAGTGATTTTTGCGATAAATGCAGGCCTTTATGCTCTATTAAAAGTTTCACTTCCACGCCCACCTACGCAGATCCTTGTCCTGCTGCGCAATTTTCAGGCAAGCAGGTAAAAAACCCCGCCTGAGGTAAGCGGGGCTTAAGTTAAATTTAAACAAGTTAGAAGCTAAACCGCAGCTTGGCGTAAAGTTGATTTTCCGGTGCAAAGAGCGGGCCTAATAAACTGCCTTCGCCGCCAAAGTAGTTGGCGCCGGCCACAAGCCTTGCCGCATCCCATAAGGAAAAGCTAACTTCGGGCCGGAACATGTAACTTTTCTCAGTTAGATTGTAAACCAGCCCCACCCGGCCTTCGTGCAGGCCGAAATTGCGGTTGGCCCCCAGTATAATCAGATTGTTCATCTCACCTAATTTGTTTTTTTCGTGGACATACTGGCCCATTAAAACTAAGCCGTTTTTTAAGCCGTAATCTGCCCCCACTACTGCTTCGTAGTAATTAGCCCCGCCTTGAGGCAAAGTATAGGCCGCTTCCAACCATACACCAACATCACCGAAGGCCGCGGCAAGATCCAGCCCAACCATGTGGCTTGGGCGGTAATGGGCGTAAGGGGGCACAGCCTGCACAAGGGTGGGCACTTGTTCCAAGCCGTAAAAGTAAGTTGCCGCAAGATCGAAACCCCCAAGCCCTAAAGCTGACAGCCTGATCGCCGCACTGCCGTTTTCAAAAACGGGGCCGGGCATTTGTACCTCAATTCCCGGCAGCGGTACTTCTGTCACAGCGGGGGTAAAAAAGGGCGCATACACACCTGTTACGCTCCACACCCCATCCAGGTAATAATCCAGCTTTGCCGCATAGATCGGCATTTTAGCGCCCAAGGGATCTTTAACATCCGCCGGGTTTAAAACCGAAGTGGGGTTTAACTCAAGCGCACTGCCCCACAAAATGCGCTGCCGGCCCAGGCGGAAATCAAAGTCTGCCCCGTAGTAATCGATATAGGCTTCGTCTAGAGTTAACTGCGGGGAGCCACCATTTTCAGCCGGCCCAAGCCCAGCCGCCGCCAGCCCCAAAAACACGCCGCCGCTTGGGAACAAGCGCCTTAAGGCAAGCTCTAATCCAGTTTTGCCGCCAAGCTTATACGGTGCAGGAAAATCCACGCTCAAGCCCGTTTCTAAAACTCCGCTGATCTCCACTTGTGCCTGCACGGAGGCGGCAGTAATTCCCAGCAGTACAAGAACGACAGCAACAACTTTTTTGTAATTTGCCATAGTTATAAGCCCCTTTCTAAGCTGCGAGTGGTAAAGAGAGAATCGTCGATAACAGTATCAAAGCTGACTTCGATAACATCCAGGCTGGTTTTTGAACCGGACTGGCGGTTTTCTACAACCATCCGCCGAGCTACATAGCGCTCCCCTACCGCCATTAATTCCGGGGAAGAAAGAACCTTAAGCAGCTTACCTGCGAGATCGTAGTATTCAATTTGGCGGGGCAGCCACACTTCTTTGTCCACCCACATTTTTAGAAAACTGTAATCTCCTTCCGCCTCTAAAGGCTGTAATTTTAAAACGTACACGGCTGCGCCGTTTAACTCATCTTCCCGCAGAAACTCCGGCGAGTATTCTTCACTGAAACCTTTCGTAGCGAGCTGTTCCAGATCATCGTAACTGAGATCACTGCCCATAAAATTCCCTTTTTTGGCATGGCCTGCTACCCGGCGGGCCCGGCCCAGGGCGGGTAAATAAAGCCACATATCTTCGCCGCTCATCAAAATCCCCGTACCCCTTACATCAGCCGGCGCTAAAAAGCGGGCCAACATCTGATCACCTGCCGCCGTTTTCTTATTCCACATCTGCAGTTCTCTGGTTCTTTCTTGGCCGTTAGCCGCAATTAAAGTCATTTTCTGCTTCATAATCTTGCTCTTTGCAGCCATGGCCCCATCGACACGGTTTAGAATTTCGCCCGCTGCGGGGGCTCCCCAAACAGTGGTGTTAACCGCCAGAAGCAAGAACAAAGCAAACAGTACTCCGAAGCTGAAAAGATTAGTTTTTCTCATGATAAACCTCCGATAAATTTTTTCCCCGGGCGCAAAAAACCGCCTTGAGATTAATCAATGCGGGCAGCAGGGTTAAAGCCCCGCCGGCAGCCGCCAGCATTGTAACGGTTACCAAACTGCCGAAATACCTGAGGGGTGGGAAAGACGAAAAGATCAAGATTAGAAAGCCCGCCACAACCGCCCCTGCATTTGCGGCAATTGCCGTACCTGTTTGGGTAATGGCGGCCTTAAGGGCCTGCTTTAAAGTTTTGCTCGCTGCTCTTTCCCGGCCGTAGCGGGAATAGACGTGGATGGAATAGTCAATACCTACCCCGATGCCGATACTGCTGATTAACACCGTAACAATATCCAAAGAGATCCCCAGCCAGCCCATCAAACCGAAATTGATCAGGGTGGTCAAAAAGATCAAAAGGATGCTTAATACACTGCCTTCCCAAGATTTCAAGAGCAGCCGGACGATGATAAAGACGGAGATGACCGAAAAAATCAGACTGTAAATCTGCCCCTCAATGATCAAATCCGCTAAAGAATTCATTAAAACGATGATCCCCGTTTTGGTAACCGACACATCCAAAGGATCAAAGTGCTTTTGGATCAGCTGGTCCGCCGTGGCGAAAAGGGCAGTGGTGCTTTTTGAGTCAGCATCTTTAACTAAAGCCTGGATGCGGGCCTCGCTGTAATCCAGGGTAAGAAAGCGGGAGAGCATACCCTGTTCATCGTTCATTTCCAAAAGGAGCAGGTACTGGGCAGTCAACTCCCTGCTGCCGGGCAGCACGGCAAAGGCCGGATCGCCTTCGTTGAGGGCTGAATTAACCCGCTCCAGTAAGTTTACTATGGAAGTCGGGGTGCCGACTAAGCCGGTCCGCTCTAAATCAGTTTGAAAATTCCCCATGGCCCGCAGCACTGCCGGATCCCTTAAATCACCTTTCAGTACAACCTCTATGCTCTGTGAACCGGAAAACTTATCTGCAACCAATTCATAAGCTATTTTAGGCTTGGAACCGTCGTCAAAGAAGTTGAAGAAATTGCTGTCGGTTTTAAGCCGCGGCAGTCCGCTTGCGGCAGCCAGAACAATTAAGAAACCTATCATTACAACAAGCAGGCTCTTTTCTACCACAAAATCAGCCAAAAATCCTAAGCCCTGCTTTAAAAGGCCCACCTTCTTTTTTCCCAAACCCGGCTTTGGTTTGCCCGTACCGGCTACTAGAAGTAGGGCAGGTATCAAAAGGAGAGAGATAAGCAGGCTTGTAAAAATGCCGAAGGCGGTAAATAAGCCAAAGTCCCGCATGAGCGTAATTGAACTTGTTACATTAGAGGCAAAACCGGCAAAGGTTGTGGCCCCTGCCATTAAAACAGCTCTGCCAACCGTAACGATGGTCCCGGCAACTGCCTGTTTTGAGTCAACGCCTTCCTGCATCTCTTCGTTAAAGCCCGCCAGGATATAAATTCCGTAGGCACTGCCCAAACTGACCAAAATTACAGGCATAACTGCATTTAAGGGAGAAAGCTGCCTGCCCAAGATCCCCATTAACCCCAGCGTCCAAATCACGCTGATCAAAACTGTGATGAAAGGAAAAAGCACGCCGCGGATATTTCTAAAATGCAAAAACAAAACCGCCGCGATCAAAAGTAAAACAAGTGGGAAAAGTTTTGCCAAATCCGCCCGCATGGAATCGGCCAGGACTTGGTTTAAAACCGGTGTACCCGTGACGTGCAATTCTTCCCCAAAAGCATTAGCCTGCACAACTTCCTGCACCGCAGCAGCAGTTGCAACCGGATCAGCAGATGGTTTTACTTCCACTACAATTAGGGCCGCATCACCATTTACTGCAGCCATGCTGCCCGCGTACATCGGGTCTGCCAGAACATCTTTGCGAAGCTTCTGCAGCTCTTCTTTCCCCTTAGGGATTTCGCCGATCAAGGGAGTCATTTCAATACCCCAGGGAGAGCCGCGCACATCGTCAACGCTTGTTAAGCTGCGCACTTGGCCTACGCCGTCAATTTGTTCCAGGGCAGATGTAATGTCCCTTATCTTGACTAATGTTTCGTACTGAAAGACATCCAAGGCCTCAACGGCCACCATGATGTACTCGGCACCGCCGAATTTCTCTTCGATTTCATTATAAGTTTTCACATCCGCGTGTTCCGCGGGAAAAAAATCCTTGACATCTGTCGTCATCCCCACGCGGGGCACAAAATAAGCGAAAAAAGCTGTCACGATTAAAATAACTATAATTAAAAGCCTCGGCGCCCGCTGCACCATTTTGTTTAAACCTTCCATCAACATGCCTCCTTTAAATGGTGAGTGAGGTCTCACTCACTAAAGCTTAAAAAATAAAGCACCGGACAAATCAAACTAAACCAGTTTTAAACATCTTAATCAACTCCAGGGCTGCATTTTTTAAAATCTCCGCCCGCCTCGCTTTATCTTGGCAAAAAACCGCCCGCCTCACAACACCTTGAACGGCTCCAAACAGAGCCGCGGCCGCTATTTCCGTATCACACTCTTTTATCTGCCCTTGGGCTTGGGCTGAATCCAAAAGCTCTTTGATGCACCCCGGAACCCCCTGGAGGAATTCGCTGATTGCTCCCACATCGCTTTTTCCGGGCAGTTGTTGTTCGCGCACCAGGATTATGCCCACTTCCAAGTTACGGGCAATTTCATTAAAGTGCGCCTCTAACAGCATCTGCAGTTTAGAAAAAATGGGCTTGTCACTGGCGGCGATCTCCGCGTAGATGGCACGGCGCAAAAAAAGTTCTTCTCGAAAGATCTCTTCCAAGATCTCTTCTTTATTCGCAAAGTAGTTATAAATAGTCCCTACGGCAACTCCCGCTTCTTCTGCGATGCGATCGGTAGTTGAAGCATGGTAGCCCAACTCAGCCATTATTTTAACAGCCGCCTCTTTGATAAGCCCCTTTCTATTTGTTTTCCCCATCGCTGCTGCCCCCTTTTGAAAAATGAGGTTTACCTCATTTAGATATTAGTTTATAAAATCAAGAGGCTTTTGTCAATGTTTTTCCCTCATGAGCTAATTGCGTTGTCATCCTTTTTTGTGAAAAGTTAAAAAGAAACATATTTCAAAATCCGCTTTAATTCAATTTTCGGCAACGAACATCATGATTACGTGCATCCGGTGCTTTCTTGGGCGAATTTAAGGATCACTAAATAAATCCAGCTGTTCTTTCTGCGTTAGTGTGCGTTAGTGTATGAAATTACAG
>JBHGWS010000082.1:0-8933 GCA_041936745.1 Candidatus Darwinibacter acetoxidans | reverse complement strand
TGTGGCGGCTGTTAGAAATACGCTTTCCTTTTTGCGGACGCTTTTTCCTATCCGCAGCTGCCGTAAAAACATTACGGAAGGCAGCCGGGAGCGGCCCTGCTTAAATTACCACATCGGCCGCTGCTTGGCCCCCTGCGCCGGTTTTGTCAGTAAAGAAAAATACGGGGAAATGATCGATGAAGTAATCCTATTTTTAGAAGGGCGCATTGACCGTTTAGTGCCCGAATTAACCGCAAGGATGCTGAAGGCCGCGGAGAATTTGGAATTTGAAAAAGCCGCTCGAATTCGCAATCAAATACAGGATTTGGAAACTATTGCAGAGAGGCAAAAAATAGTTGCCGAACACAAAGAAGACCAGGACTTCCTCGGTTATGCCCGGGAAGGGGAACTAGCCTGCGTCCAGGTGTTTTTAGTGCGGCGGGGTAAGCTTATCGGCAGGGAGCACTTCTTGTTGGACTGTTCCGCCACTGAGGAAGCACCGGAAATTTTGCGCGGCTTTATCCAGCAGTTCTACGAAGAGGCTTCTTATATCCCGCGGGAAATTTACCTGCCGGCAGCCGTTGAACAACCGGAGCTTTTAGAGAAATGGCTCGGCGGCCTGCGGGGTGGGCGCGTCTATCTGCGCCGTCCCCAGAGAGGCGAGAAGAAGCACTTTATCGATCTGGTCATGAAAAACGCCGAAGCTGTGCTGCGGGAGGTGAAAGGCAGGGAAGAACACAGAAGAAGGTTTTTAAAGCGGGCACAGGCTGACCTGCAAAAACTGCTGGATCTTAAAAACCCGCCGCGGCGGATCGAAGCATTTGACGTCTCCAATATTCACGGCTCCTATGTAGTAGCATCTTTGGTTGTCTGGGAAAACGGCTCTTTAAAAACAGACGATTATCGGCGGTTTCGCATTCGCGGCTTAAAAGGCCGCCCCGATGATTATGAGGCGATGCGCGAGGTTGTGAGCAGGCGCTTTAAGCGGGGCCTGCAGGAACAAGAAAGCGGTGACGAAGGGGGTAAATTTGCCTCCTTCCCCCAAGCAGTGCTCATCGACGGGGGTAAAGGCCAGCTGGGGGCCGCTTTGGAAATCAAGGCGGAATTGGGCCTTAAAATGCCGTTTTTGGCTTTGGCGGAAAAGCGGGAAGAAATCTATCTGGCCGGCCGCTCCCAGCCTGTTTTACTTTCCCGCGATGCACCGGGTCTGCTGCTTTTAAGGCAGATTCGGGATGAAGCCCACCGCTTTGCCCTTTCCTACCACCGCAATTTACGCCGGAAAGGCGCCCGCCGCTCCCTTTTGGATGACATACCGGGTGTTGGGCCGAAGCGGAAAAAAGCGCTGATTCAGCACTTCGGCACGGTAACAAAAATTCGGCAGGCTTCTGTCGAAGACTTGTGCGGGGTAAAAGGAATCAGTAAAAAGCTGGCAGAAGAAATCTACCGGCATCTACAGGAGGGCTAACCGCTGCGGTTAACCCTCTTCTCCTTTTAAAAGCGCCAAATCAAACCGAGGTTAACGCCGGTAAAGGCCGCAGAGGTCGATTTGCCCTCCAACGGTATTTGATACCTGCCGCCCAAAAGCCCCAACCGCAGCCCGTATTCCTCTTTGAAATCGTAAGCCAAAGAGAGGTCATAGGCAAATGAACCGCCTTTTTTGCCGCCCGCCTCGGGCCATTTCAACCAAGGCGATCCTTTGACCGTCAGCGTGGCGTCCAATTCATCTAAGATTTCAATGGCAACTAAGGCCTGGCCCACGAAATCTCCCCCCGTCAAGCTGAGGTTGGCATGAGGCGGTGCGACTTTCAAATGCTGATAGCCGATGCCGCCGTAGACGCGCAGTATATCGTCTTGTAAGATCAGGTAATTAGCACCTATTTCGGCAACAACACGGCCCGGCCTGCCTTCGCCCAGGCCGTTGCCGCTGTGGTATTCGCCTGTGAAAAGTAAATCCTTGTGTTCATAAGTAAAGGTAAGGCGGGTTAACCATTCGTTGGCCCGGTAGTTTTCGTTACCACTTAAGGCTCCCCGAAAGGAAGTGACTCCAAAGCCCAGTTGGGGGCTGAGCTTGAAGCCGGCATCTGCCGGAAAAGTAAAAAGGGTGAGCAAAAGCAGGGTAAGGCAGGTAAGTTTAAAGCTTTTTCGCACAGCTGTCCACTCCTTTCCGCGCTTTCATTGGCGCAGCGTCAAATACTAATTCGAGCAAGTTTGGGGAAACCCTGCCGGGGCGGCAGGGTTTGCAACAAGAAGCACGAACCAATTAAGAAAGCCTTTTAAAGAAAGGATTGGTAGTATGAACAGAAAAATGCTTGGTTTAGCTATACTTGTCGTGCTCTTGTTCAGTTTCACTGCCGGTGCTTCTTCCTTCCAAGCCGATGCCACCTACGTTTTCGGCCAAGGCGAGTTGGGAGGAGTCGCAACTGAAAACAGGGGATTTTTAGTTGCGGCTCAAGCCCGAATCTTCCCGCAAATTTTAGCCGATGGTTTGTTCCTTTCCCTGAATCCGGTCGAGTTGGACGGAGAGGAAGTGGCCGGCGGCTCGAATTTTTCCGAAAGTATTATGGCCGGCGGCGCTAAATTTGTGGTTTCAGCCGATGCGGATTTGGATATCTACTTAGGCGGCGGCTGGCTCAGCCACAAAGTAAATTACGGGGAAGAGTTTAAAGGCGGCGGTATTTACGGTAAGTTCGGTTTCGATTTTCAGCTGCATCCGCAGGTTAATCTGGCCGGGGATTTAAGCTATGCCCCTAAATTTAAATATGAAGAAGAGGGCGAAAACACCTTTCTTGCGGGCAGGGTTTCTGTCAGCTACGAGGTGTATAACGATTTAGGGATTCAGGGCACTCTTCTGCACACCAGCGGCAAGATCGGTGAACAAAAAAGTTCCGGCCTGATTTACGGCGGGGGGTTAGTCATAAGATTTTAAGCGGGATTAAGAATCAAAAAAGGGGCCGAAACCGGCTCCTTTTTTTTGCCCGTTTTGACTTGACAATGTTAATGTTTGCCATTAAAATGGGGGCAGATGCTTAAATATAGAGATAAAAACATTGATATTATTAAGGTGGCGATTAATATTGTCAAACCCTATTTTAAGTAAATGCCCCGTCTGCGGCGGTGCCATGCAGGTAACAAGGCTTTACTGCGGCAGCTGCCGCACTTCCATCGAAGGCAGTTTTGCCGCCTGTAAATTCTGCCGCCTTTCCGGGGAGCAGAGGCGGTTTGTTGAGGTTTTTTTAACGGCCCGGGGAAATATTAAAGAAGTGGAAAGGCTTTTGAGTATCTCTTACCCAACTGTGCGCAGCCGTTTGGATGCGGTCATTGAAACTTTGGGCCACCGTGTGGAAAGAAGGCAGGATCACAGGCGCCGGGAGATTTTAGAAGCTTTGGACAAAGGGGAAATTACCTCGAAAGAGGCCGTCAAGCTTTTGCGGACTGAGAAAGGAGGCTGAGGTTGTGCAGGAGGAACAGAGAATCATTTTAAAAATGCTGGAAGAGGGCAAGATCACTGCCGCTGAGGCGGAAGCGCTGCTCAATGCCCTCGGTGAAAGGGAGGCAGAGGGCGAAGGCGGCAGGCAGGAAGACTTTTGGGCTCGTTTGGAAAAGCAGGGCGAAGAGTTTGCCGAAAAGGTGGAATCTGCAGTTGAGCGGTTTTATCGGTCTTTGGAAAGTAAAACGGAAGCTTTGGCAACCGACAAGCTGGCCGGCATACCGAAAATTCTCGCCAGATTCCCTTTTATTGAATTTGAAGAAGCACATGAGTTTATTCAAGTTTTTCGCGGTGAACTGGCCGGTGATCTGACCGTTGTCCCTACCGCTTTATCTACCTTTAACGGCTCGATAAAAGTGCGGGGGTGGTCGGAAGGCGGCTACCAGCTGACCGTAACCCAGCGGCTGCGGGGCAAAGACAGGGAGCTTGCCCGCAAACGCCTGCATTATATTGATTGGGTGGACGGTGAAACAAGGCAGGATTTAAACTTGGAGATCCCCGCTTTGGACGGGGCTACTGTATCTTTGGAGTTAATGGTACCCCGCTCCCGTCTTTATGCCGTTGATCTGCAGTCGCATAACGGTTCGCTGCAGATTACGGACTTACAGGGAACGGCCTTGGAATTGGAAACTTCCAACGGCTCGGCGCTTTTGCGGCAGGTTAAAGGCGAAAGCGTCTTTGGTAAAACGAACAACGGCTCCTGCCAGATGGATCGGGTGGAGGCAGATTCCATTCAGTACCGCTTGAATAACGGATCGTACCGCCTGCGCGTCCAGGCAGGTGAATTCGACTGCACTACAACAAACGGTTCCGTCAATCTACAGCTGTTGGCCGGCCAAGGCGACAGCACTTACACTGTCCGCACAACTAACGGCTCCATTGCGGTCAAGCTGCCCAGTTTGGCGGAAACAGGCGTGAACGTGGATTTGAGGGCTGCAGTGGGGCGTGTTACGGCCGATCTGGGGCCTTTGGAAATATCGCAAAAAGAGCGGGGCGGTGGCGGCGGCCTTTTGGTTGCACGTACCTTCAACTACGCTGATCAAGGGAAAAAAATCGCTCTGAAAGCGTCCAGCAGCTCCGGCTCCATTTCCGTGCGTGCAGTTAAAGACGCAACTTAGCCGGAACTAAAAAAGAAAATACTGCCGGAAACATCCGAAAGGGTGTTTCCGGTTTTAAGATCACGGAAAAACTGCCGCAGGCAGATTTTCCCCTCCACCGCCTTTAGGAGGAATCCATTTTTCTTTCGAGAATTAAGGGGTAGGTAGAAAGAGGCCTTTGCCTCTTTTTTTTGAAGAAATGAGGTTTAGAAATGATTAGGTTAATAGCTTGCGATTTGGATGACACTCTTTTGGACTTGGACGGGACCATCAGCCCGGAAAACAAAAGAGTAATAAAAAAAGCGCTTGACAAAGGGGTAGTTTTTACCATTGCCACAGGGCGGATGTTTATCTCCGCAGCCCGTTATGGCAGGGATTTAGGCCTGCCGCCGACACAGCCTTTGATTTGTTACAATGGGGCGCTGATTAAAAGAATTTCCGGCGAAACTCTTTACGAAGAGCCCCTTGCCGCGGATGTTGCCGCTTCTTTGGCCGGCTACGGCCAACCGCGCAATTGGAGCATAAACGCTTATTACAACGATGAACTCTGTGTTTCCCGCCTCGATGCAAACATCGCCGAGTATGCCGATTTTGTGGGTGTAAGGGTGCGGGAAGTGGGGGATTTGGCCGCTTTTATTCGCGCGGGCAACTTGAGTTTGTCCAAACTTTTGATAATCGGCGATCCCAGGGATATACCGGCTTGGGCCGCGGAGGTTAAAGAATTGTTGCAGGGCCGGGCTCAAATCACACAATCCCGGGCGAAATTTATCGAAATTACAAGCCCCGCTGCCCATAAGGGGAAAGCCCTATTATGGTTAGCACAATATTTAGGTTTTGTCGCAGAGGAAATCATGGCTATCGGCGACAGCCTGAATGATCTTACCATGGTGGAAATGGCCGGTTTAGGCGTAGCGGTGGCTAATGCCCGTAAAGCCGTCAGGGAAGCCGCCGATTACATTACTGCCGCGCATACGGAGAACGGTGTGGCCCAAGCCGTTCAAAAGTTTGTTTTGGACATTCCTAAAGTTGGCTGAGGCCGGAGGCGGGAGTTCGTAAAATTTATTTTGCTTAACTGCTAGTTTTGTGTTATTATGTGGTTGTAATATAATATGTTCGGATTTAACCCGGACATATTTCAGATATTCACATTAAGGTGAGAGGAGATTGTTCGTTGGCAAGAGTTGTTTTACAAGACATTACAAAACGTTTCGGCAATGTTGTTGCAGTAGACAACATTAGCTTGGACATCAAAGACAAAGAATTTATCGTATTGGTAGGCCCCTCCGGGTGTGGAAAGTCTACTACACTGCGGATGGTGGCAGGCTTGGAGGAGATCACAGCGGGTACTATTTACATTGGGGATAACGTTGTAAATGATGTTCCTCCGAAAGACAGAGATATTGCCATGGTTTTCCAAAACTATGCGCTTTATCCCCACATGGACGTTTATAACAATATGGCGTTTGGCCTGAAACTAAGAAAGTTTCCTAAAAATGAAATCGATGAGCGTGTAAAAGACGCAGCGAGGTTGTTGGGAATCGAGAACCTGTTGGAGAGAAAGCCTAAAGCCCTTTCCGGGGGCCAGCGTCAGCGTGTTGCTGTAGGCAGGGCTATCGTGCGGGAACCGAAAGTGTTTCTCATGGACGAACCTCTTTCGAACTTAGATGCTAAGCTGCGGGTGCAGATGAGGGCTGAATTGAGTAAGCTGCACAACCGTTTGCAGACCACTATCATCTATGTAACTCACGACCAAACCGAAGCGATGACTATGGGGGATCGGATCGTTGTGATGAAGGACGGGCACCTTTACCAAGTAGGCGCACCGCTCGACATCTATAACCATCCGGATAATATGTTTGTAGCTGGCTTTATCGGCAGCCCCGCTATGAACTTCCTCGATGTTGTCCTGCGTAAAGAAGGGGAAACTTTCGTAATTGATGCTAAGACGTTCAAAGTGAACATCCCGGCAGAAAGGGCCGCTTCGATTAAAAACTTGGGCCAGTACGTGGACAAAGAGGTTGTCTTGGGTATCCGCCCGGAGGATATCGAAGATGCTAAAATTGTAGGGGACGACCCTAAGTTCTCCAGCATCGAAGCTGATGTAGATGTCACCGAGCCCATGGGTTCAGAAGTTTACGTTTACTTTTCCGCAGGCGAAAATACCTTTATTGCCCGCTTGGATGCTGCCACCGATGCACAGGACGGCTCCAAGCTGCTGGTAGGCCTGGACATGACCAAAATTCATATCTTTGATAAGGATACTGAACAGGTCGTACGCTAAGAACTTAAAGACGAAAAGAAAGAGGCACCTGCGGGTGCTTCTTTTTTTGCCTTGCAAGCGAAATGGAAAGATCTACAAGGCCTCTAGCAGGAGGAATACCCAAATCTAAAGAGAATGGTATAGACGAACCCACCACGATGAAAGGGATTCTACAGCGACTTCGCTAACTTATGTTAGGCATGTGGTGGGCGGGGCCGGTACCAAGTAAATTCACCTAAAGAAGGAGGTGCACCCCACAGGATACAAAGGTACCTGCCGCAGTGCAGCTGAGATAAAAAGAGACAGACTCACAGAGAGCTATAAGGAGAGGAAACATGGAGACTCCCCTAAATGGTTCTCTAATCACACCAAAGATTGAACTGCTGCACAGAAAATTTAATAAAGGGGATATTATTTATCATGAAAAAGACGATTATTCTTTCTTTAATCATAGCTTTAGTTGCTATCGGCCCGATTTCAGCAGCCGGTATCGACTTCGGTGGCTCTATTGAGACCAAGATTGAAGTGAACAAAAATGAAGAAGGATTGGAAGTTGTGCCTGAGAGCGAACTTTCCCTCGATCTTAACGTTTCTGCAGCCCAGGATAAAGTAAGAGCGGGATTAGAGTTCGGCCTGGAAGACGATGATGAAAAATATGACGGGATAATGCCTGAACTTTCTTTGGACAAGATTATTCTCAAACAAGCTTATATCGAAACTGACGGTTCGTTTTGGCACGGTGGCCCTGAAGCCACAACCCGCTTTGGGACACTTAACATCGGCTACAGCCCTTACGCGTCCTTGAAGGGCAGAAGCGGTATCAGCATTAGCGGTATTGACCTTGATGTTGTCGGCTTGAATGGCTTTTATGCCTTGCCGGGCGACAGCCATGTGCTGGGATTCAGAACAGACGTTAACGTAATTGATGACATTGACTTTGGTGCGGCAGTTATTGCTGACGACGAAATAATCCGGATCCAAGCAGATGCTGCAGCAGATCCTATCAAGGGCCTGCACGTTGCAGGCAGCTTCGCTGCTGACAAAACAGAAGCAGAAGGTTTAAACAATCTGTGGAAAGCAGCGGCTGACTATGCGGTTACCAAAGACACAAAAGTTACAGCCGGTTACAAGTTCATGAGTGAAGATTGGTCTCCTGACTATGTGGCTCCCAAGACAAAAGAAGGCACTGCTGAACACGACTGGATTCACAAAGACAAAGCAAAACACCACGGTGTATTTGCCAGCCTGGAAACAGCACAGCAGGGCGTAAACATGAGAGCAGCTTATGACCAAATGTTTGCTGAAGCAAGCATCGGCGCAGATACTGAATACGAAGGCTTCAATTTCGCAGTAAACACGGTTCTTGAAGTACCTGCCTTAAGCGGTATTGCTACCAAATCCACAACATTCGGCGTGGATCGGGATATCGAAATCATTGACGGCCTGGATATCAACGCCAAGTATGTCGGCGAATGGACAGGCGGCGAAGAAAGAGAACTCAAGCACACCATCGGTGCCAGCACCACTTTAGGCCTTGTCAAAGCAATCGAAGGCCTGAAACTGGAAGCAGAAGTTTCAGCAACTGAATTTGACGTAGATGCCCTTGGCTACAAAGTTGGCGCAGAATTTGCTGCCCCCAACGGTGTTAACCTTGGTATTGAGCATGCCCGTCACGAAGGTACAACCTTCAACGCCGGCATGAAAGTTGAATTCTAAACAGAAAGGCAGAGAGGTTAATAAGAAGACGGTCCGTTTACGGGCCGTCTTTTTTAATGGAGGTAAACCAGGAGGGTTTTTTAAAGATCCATAGAATAAATGAGCAGGGTAGGCAAATACATAGTAATAACGGAAAAATTTCCAAAGCAGGGAGGAATTAGTTGGTTTTTGTCAAACTACCTTAGGGAATGACAAACCAGCTTTAATCTTCTCGAAGGCATGCCGGGGTGAAAGGAGGTGCCTACTCAGTAACTGGCGCCGGATAGAAGATAAAGACATTACCTATGGATAAAGGGTTTAAGGAAACATGGAAACTTTCTCCTCATAATCCAAAGGTAATGTGTAATAATAGAAAAGAGAATTTCCGATAACTGAGGAGGAAAAAGAATGAATA
>JBHGWS010000081.1:0-16866 GCA_041936745.1 Candidatus Darwinibacter acetoxidans | reverse complement strand
GGCCCTGCGCCTGTGCTACAGCCATCCCGTAACCGGGGACGATGACAACACGCTTGGCCTTGGCTAAAAGCTCTACGGGCCCGGCCGCTGTTTCGGGTGCCGCCGCGGGCTTTTCTGTTTCTGCCAGCGCCTTTAAAAGCTCTGCCAAACTGTCTTTGGCATCGCCTAAAACTAGATGGGCTTTTTCCATTTCATAGAGCCTGTTCGCAATACCCGCGTAACCGGGCTCTGTATCGTAGTTGCAGATAATAATTTCCGAGGCCGAATCCGCCCTGATAATTGGCATGCCGTAAATTGGCGTGCCTGCCGATTCAATGGCCGCGGGGTTGACTACGTCATTGGCCCCGACGATAATGGCAAGATCGGCGGTTTCCAAAAACTCGTTAATATCTTCTAACTCATAAAGCTGATCATAAGGTACATCAACTTCCGCTAAAAGCACGTTCATATGCCCGGGCATGCGCCCCGCCACGGGGTGGATGCCAAACCTGACGTCAACGCCTCTTGCCTGCAGGTTTTCGGCCAGCTGTTTTACCTGCAGCTGCGCTTGGGCAACGGCCATGCCGTAGCCGGGAATGATGGCAACGCTTCTGGCCTGGCGCAGGCTTTCCTGCCAGCCCACCTTGGGCGGCTCTTCTCTTTTTTCCCCTGCCGGCTTTTCCTTAACTGCCGCGGGCGCCTTTTTGGCCACCGTTGTTTGCCCGAGCAAGATCTGCATCAGGCTGCGGTTCATTGCCCGGCACATAATTTGGGTCAAAATCAGCCCCGATGCGCCCACAACGGCCCCGACCGTGACCAAAAGCGTGTTGTAAAGGGCGAAACCGGCTACTGCCCCCGCCACGCCGGAAAAGGAATTAAGGAGTGAAATGGTGATGGGCATATCGGCGCCGCCCACCCTGATGGTGAAGACAACACCGAAAAAGAGGGACACTGCCAAAAGAATCACGGCACTAAGCATCGGTGTCGCCGCATTATAGGTGAGGCGGAACACTTCAACCGCCATGATTATTAAAGCAGCCCAGACATACAAATTATGCCGCTTATAATGAACGGGCCGCTGTGACATTGCCCCGTGCAGTTTCCCCGCGGCAACTAAGCTGCCGCTGAAGGTTACGCCGCCAACGATAATGGCAAGCCCCGTTGTAAACCAGGTAAACGAATTTAAAGGCGCCGCGCCCCCAAGGGCATCAAAGACGGCCATTAAGGCGACAAGGGCGGAGGCGCCCCCGCCAAAGCCGTTTAAAAGCGCTACCATCTGGGGCATTTGGATCATGAGGACCTTCTGCGCCATGTAAATACCGAGGACGGTACCGACAAGCAGGGCAACCCACAATAGAGAAACAGTAAGGATGCTTTCCGCAATTAAGGTGACGATGATGGCGCCCAGCATGGAAAGGGCACCTAAGAGGTTACCCCTGACCGCGGTTTTGGGCGAGCTCATCAGGCGGATGCCGTAGATGAAGCCTAAGATAAACAATATTTGAAGATACAGCATCTAAGAACCTCCCCCTTCATCGCTTCTAAACATCCGCAGCATGCGGTGGGTGACCAAAAAACCCGCCACCACGTTAATGATGGCCAGCACTATTGCTAAAAACCCAACCGCTTTGTTGCCCGTAGTGACAGCAAATGCCGTGCTCACTAACGCCCCTAAAACCGTAATGCCGGAAAGGGCATTCATACCGGACATGAGCGGAGTGTGTAAAAGGCTGGGCACATCGCTGATCAGCTTATAGCCCAAAAGCCCGGCAGCAAAAAAAGCGATGGTTAAATATAGTTCTTTCATTCAATCTCTCCCCTCTGGCGCATGGACTCCAGCGTACCTGCATGGACAATTTCGCCGTCTTTGGTAACCAAGGTATCTCTGATGATTTCATCGTCGGTGTTTAAAACTACTTTGCCATCCTGCACCAAGTTATTCACAAACTGCAGCACGTTCTTGGAGAACATGCTAGTAGAGCTTGTGGGCATTGTGCCGGGGATGTTTTTCGTGCCGTCCACAATCACGCCGTGGTGGACCGCGGAAACACCCGGTTCAGTCAAAGCGCAGTTGCCGCCTTGGTCAATGGAAATGTCCACAATAATGGAGCCGGGCTGCATAGTTTTAATCATTTCTTCCGTGATTAAAATAGGTGCTTCTTGGCCCGGGACTAAAGCGGATAAAATAACTATATCGGATTTAGCTATAGTCTCAGCCAATGCTTCCCGTTCTTTAATGAGCCATTCTTCCGGCAGCGCCCTAGCGTAGCCGCCTTCGCCCACGGCCAAATCTTCCGGGATAGCCAGTTCAATCAGGCGCGCCCCCAGGCTGACAGCCTGTTCTCTTGCATCAGGCCTGATATCGGCGGCATAAACCTGCGCGCCGAGCCTCTTAGCTGTAGCCAGCGCCTGCAGGCCCGCGACGCCGACACCGATTACCGTAACTTGGGCCGGTTGGATCATGCCCACGGCTGTGCCCATGAGAGGCAAAAATTTGGGCAGGCGGTTTGCCGCCATAATTACGGCTTTGTAACCGGCTACCGTGCTCATGGAGGTTAGTGCATCCATGGTCTGCGCCCGGGAAATGCGGGGAATGGAATCAAGCGTCAGGGAAATAATGCCGCGCTTTGCTAATTCCTGCACCATCTCGTGGTTACCCGGTGAGGCGGGATGCAGGAAAGTTATTAAAACTTGGCCCTCGCGCAAAAGTTCCGTTTCGTGTTTTTTCAAGCCTGCGTGGTACTGAGGCTCTTTTACCTTGAGAATTAAATCACTTTGTTCATAGACTTCTGTTACATCGCAGACGGTCGCTCCCGCTTCTTCGTATGCTTCATCGGCATAAAATGCTCCCAAGCCCGCCCCTTTTTCCACGACAACCTTGGCACCCGCTTTAATAAAGGCAGCAGCCGTCTCCGGCGTAGCGGCCACCCGCCTCTCTCCCGCCAAAATTTCCTTTGGCACTCCTATAGTCAAACCTGAATACTTCATAAGATTGTCCTCCGTTTCCACATATGTTTTATACATCTACTATTCGCATAAGATTACGAAATCCCTTGTTAGAGCAACAGATATTTAACATATTGTGAACTTTTTCGCAAAGTAAAAAGAACCATAAAAGCCCTTTTCGCAAAAAGCTTTCGTGGTTCTTAGATCTTCCGCAGTTTCTAAACTAAACGACGAATTAATTCATTATCTTCCCCGAACAAATAATCTATTAGCGGAATTTGCAGCATAGTGTAAGCGCCGGGAGCCTGCCTTTGCCCAGCTCTGGCCGCTGCGGCCATCACTTGGGAAGTGAGCGCGGGGTTATTGATCTGCATCTGCCAGCGCAGCCTTTGATTGCCCGTTCTGCCGGAAATTCCTTTTCTTTCCAACGAAACACCGTGGCCCGGATCAGACAGCTCAGCAGTTGACGCCACTTCATAGACGTGCGTTTCATCCCGTGCGAAATAAGGATCGCTCTTAATTTCTTCCCCTACCTGAGCCAAATCCGCCCCCGATTCAAGCTCAACATAGACTAAGCGGCGGTGTAAGCCTGCTCCCAGGGGGATAGTTAAAGAAACTGCCTTTTTCACCCCTTTAATGTTCGCCGCGGCAACGGAGTGGCCGAGGCTTAAACCGGGGCCAAAATTCGTAAACGTGAGCCCCTGCGGCGCCATAAACTCCATTAGCGCTCGCACTAAAGAGTCCGTGCCCGGATCCCAGCCGGCGGCCACAACTGCCCTCGTACCGCAAGCTTTCGCCACCGCATTTAATTTCAGGCGGTAATTTACCAGATCATCGCCGTGCAGATCGTAGCTGTCCACAGTATCAATGCCCAGTTCCGCCATTTTCAGGGCAAGCTGGGGCACTGCCCTGCTCGGCACACAAAGTAAAGCCGCATCAACGGGGCCCAATTCTTGAATGTCCGCCACCACCGGTATGCCCTGCAGGCCTTGGGGCCGCCGGGGTGTTCTGCGGACAAGCCCCGCCAATTTCAAGTCAGGCGCGGCCTCAATCGCTTCCAGTGCACCCTTGCCTAAATTGCCGTAACCGACTACTGCTATTTTCAGTTTTTTTATCTCTGCCATATTTCTGCCACCTCTGCTTTACTCTTTCAGGGAAAATTACTTTCTAAAAAACTTAAAAGCCGCGCCGCATATTCTTTATCCTGCCCCGGGTCTAACAAATTTTCGCTGAAATGATGTTGGGAGCCTTCCCTAAAAAACACTTCCACATGCCTAGGGGCGCTTAACAACAGGCGCTCCAGATTTAAATAAGAGACCTGCTCGTCTCCTTGGGAATGCATTAAAAGCGCCGGCCGCTCACCCAGCTTGGCGATCTGTTTCTGCGGCGTAATATTCCGCTTACTCCAGCCGAATTTAAATAAAATGTATAAATTGGCGAAGGGCTTTTCCGCCAGCGCCAATAAAAAGGGCGCACCGGAGAAATAAAGGTTGTCCCGGAACAGATCGGGCCAAGTTGAAAAGGCCGCAATGGAAATAAAGCCGGCTAATTCAGGGTAAAGCCCCACCGCATTAATCGCCGCGCTGCCGCCCAAACCTAGGCCGAAAGGTATTACGGGCACGCCTTGGTACGCCGCTTGTGCCTTAGAGTAGTCGAGGGCAGCTAAAATATCCAAATGTTCGGCGTAGCCCAGGCCTATTTGTTCTCCCTCACTGGCCCCGTGTGCCCGCATTTCCACCAAAATAGATGCATAACCGTGCTCTTTTAAAAACCGGGCATGGCCGAAAAAGGCGGTCACGGAAGGCTCCCGCATATCGGAAACAAAGATTAAAACCGCCCGCGGTTCTTTCACTGCAACTTCCCAGGCGGCTAATGTCAAACCGTCTTTTGTGATTAATTCTAACTCCTTGGCTGCCAGGCCGTAGTCTGCAGCCGCGTAAACTTCCTCGAAGTCAACGTGCGGGTTGATTAAAGAGCGGGTCACCATGGCCGGTAAAAAAGCAATGATAACTAAAGAGCCCCAAACGACAAAAATTAAAATTGTCAGCAAAAGAACGCGGTTAAAGGAACTCATTCCCTAAGCAACCCTTTATAAATCCCCGGTGTGGAACCTTCGATAACAACTGCCCCGGCGGTTTTTGCATAAAAGTCCACGGGCCCCGCCCCACCGATGATGCAGTAGCCGTAGCCCATGTTTTTCAGTCCATAGAGGGATTCTAAAAACAAGGCTTTCCCAATGCCCCGGCCGCGGTAATCGGGCTTGACACCCGTGGGGCCGAAGAAGTTGCGCAGCGTACTTTCATAGCAGGCAAAGCCGGCAATTTCCTCTTTTTTTTCGTCTATGGCCACAATACAGGTGACGGGGTGGTTGGCGAAGGCTTTTGCGGCCTCGCTTGCCCAAGTGGCATTGAAATGTTTTTCGATCCAGGCCAGCACGATATGTTTTTCCGGTGCCAAACAGTTTCGCACCACAATGTTTTGGTCAGCCATCTCCCGGCGTACGGGGCCCAAGTCGGGCAGTTCATATAATTTTACAAGCATATCTGGCATAAATTTACTCCTTTAAATTTAGTCTTTGCCGGCGGCGGCCTCCGCTAAAGCACGCTCCTTAGCGTTAGTTACCGGTTGAAAATCGGGCAGGAACTTTTGAATATAAGCTACTGTGCCGGGTAAATCGGCGGGCAGAGCTGCCGCATCAAACAATGAAAAGGCCTGCATCGCCCCTTTGATCAGCTCTTCATTTAATTCGGCCTTTTCCGCCACAAAAATCCTTTCGTGGATTGTCACATTCTTTTTCTCATCAGCCGTTAACAACTCTTCATAAAGTTTTTCGCCCGGCCGCATCCCCGTAATTTTAATATCTATATCCTTATAAGGCTCAAATCCGCTTAAGCGGATTAAAGTCTTGGCCAAATCCATGATCCGCACCGGTTCACCCATATCCAAAACAAAAACTTCACCGCCGCGGCCCAAAGCCCCCGTTTGGATGATCAGCTGGACCGCTTCGGGGATGGTCATGAAATAGCGCAGCATTTCTTCGTGAGTTACCGTTACGGGGCCGCCGGCTAAAATCTGCTTTTTGAAAAGCGGCACGACACTGCCGCGGCTGCCCAAGACGTTGCCAAAGCGCACCGCCATATATTCCGTGGCGCCGCGGGTATCCAAATACTGCACGATCATTTCCGCAATCCGTTTAGAAGCGCCCATGATGCTCGTGGGGTTCACCGCCTTATCGGTGGAAACTAAGACAAACTTCTCGGCCTTGTGGTTCTTGGCGGCCAGGGCAACCCGGTATGTACCCAAAACATTGTTTTTAATGGCCTCTTCCGGGTTAGTCTCCATCAAAGGCACGTGTTTGTGGGCTGCCGCGTGGAAAACTACGGCAGGCTTGTAAGTGCTGAAAATTTCATCCAAAGATCGCTCATCTTGAATATCTTTCACCAGGCTCACCAAGGCTGTGGCCGCCGCTTGGGCTTTTAATTCCATTTCAATTTCGTAAACCCCGTTCTCACAGCGGTCCAAAAGCAGCAGTTTTTTTGGTTCAAAGTTTAAAACCTGGCGGCAGAGCTCTGAGCCGATCGAACCTCCCGCCCCCGTGACCAAAACCACTTTGCCCGCAAGATAGGAACTAATTCCGGCCAAATCGACTTCAACGGGCTCGCGGCCTAAAAGATCTTCCAGCTCTACCTGGCGTATTTGACTCACTGTCACATTGCCTTCGATTAAATCATAAACCCCCGGCAGGATCTTTACCTGCACGCCCGTTTTTTGAGCGACTTCCACAATCTCCCTGATAACCTTCCGGGCAACCGAAGGCATGGAGATAATGATCTCATCCACCGAATGCCCTTGCGCAACAGCGGGAATATCCTGCCGGCTGCCTAAAATAGGGCGGTTGAAAATGCGCTGCCCCAATTTTTGCGGATCATCATCGATAAAACCAATAATTTCCATGCGGCCATCGTAATGGTTGCGCAGCTCACGGGCAACTAAGGCACCGGCATCGCCTGCGCCCACAATTAAGACCCGCTTGGCCGGGCACCCGCGGTAAAACCTTAGGCCCTGGGCGCGGCTGATGCGGCCTGCCAGGCGAGCTCCCCCCAGCAAAAATATATTCAACAGCCACGTCAGCAGGACAATGCTGCGCGGTGGATTAAAACGGTAGATAACAGCAAACATGGCGATATTAACTATTGATCCCACTGTGACAGAAGCGGCAATCTTGATTAATTGGTCAACCGAGGCATATTCCCAGACTTGATGGTAAAGTCCGAAGAAGTGATTGGCCAAAAGCCGTACGAGAGTAGCCGGCACAAAAGTTAGAAAATGCACCTGCCAGTGCTCCGCGGAAATGCCGTCGAACCTAAGCAGATAGGCCCCTAAGGCAGCGGCGTTGATTAAAAAAAAGTCCACAACGATAAACAAACCACGGCGAATTCTCCCCGTCATAATTACCCCCACTCCCTACCCAAATCAAAACCGTATTTGGTAATTCGAGGAAAGAGTACAAAAATCCTGTCAGCTTTCCCCCTTCTTCGTCGAAAAGTAGGAGTTTTTCTCTGGTTCCTGCCAAATGGCCCGCTCCACTTCTGCGTTCACAGCCACCTTATTATACTGCTTCTTTGCTTCGCCCCGGCAGTTTGGGCAGATTCCCCAAGGTATGTGGACTCCCGCTGTAAGCCCCCGGTTTACGTTAGAGGCGGTAAAGATCAGGCGCCAGCCGGGGCAGTTCGGGCACAGCCTGATTATTTCCTGCTGGCTTTCGGCAATATTATCCGTATCGTAATAAATGCTGCGGCGCCTCTCGTAAAAATCTTTGCCAAATTTCTTTTCTAAATCAACATCATGCCGCGTTTTCCATTGATCAAGCGCGGCCCGGCAGACCTTGGCCACCTGGTTTGTGACCCGGCGGGGCTGCTTTAAAGCCCTACTCTGCCAGTCCGGTTCACGCACGCCGGAATAATCCAGGCCGCTTAAAGCTAAAAGCAGCCCGACGTTGACATAAGGGAGTGCCCCTTCGATGGAGTAGCCCCCTTCTAAGACCACAATGTCCGGTGCCAAAAGTTCCGTCAGTTTGGCGTAGCCTTGGGCGCTGAAATTCATGTTGGTGAGGGGATCGCTGAAATGGTTGTCCTGGCCTGCGGCATTAATAATATAATCGGGCTGCCATTCCTCTAAGATAGGCAGCACTACCTCCTCTAACGCCATCAGCATACCTTCATCGCCCGTTTGGGGCGGCAGGGGTATATTCACCGTCTGGCCGTAAGCGGCCGGCCCGCCCCGCTCATTTAAATGCCCCGTCCCCGGGTACAGTGTGCGGCCGTCTTGGTGCAGAGAGATATGAAGAACGCCCGGATCGTTATAAAAAATGTCCTGCGTCCCATCACCGTGGTGGGCGTCCGTATCCACAATGGCGATTTTTGTGTCTTTACCGAGCCTGCTTCTGATATGTTCAACCATAATTGCTTCATTGTTCACAGTACAAAAGCCCCGGGAGCCGTGGACTACCCTGTTGGCGTGATGGCCGGGGGGCCTTAAAAGAGCGAAAGAACAGTCCACTTCCCCGTCTAAAACCAGATCCGCCGCCACAATAGTGCCGCCGACGGCAATCCTATGCGATTCGGTCACATGGCGGCTTAAGCCGGGGACGAAAATATGGGTGCGCAGGATCTCTTCATCCCGCGCCAGCCTGGGCCGGAACTCTTTAATTTGGGGGTTGTCCAAGAGGCCCTCTTCCACAATCTGATCCCTCGTGTATAAAAGCCGCTCCTCCCGCTCCGGGTGCGTTGGGCTGATTGCCCAGTCAAAGGCGGGGAAAAAGATTAAACCGACTGTCCTTTTCTTATTCTTCATCCAAACCACCTCCTGCAATCCTGAGCACTTTGGGCCGCAGCTGTGTTCGGACCATATGAATTCGGCCCGCCGTGCGAAAGCCGTGGACGATGTTAAAGCTTTCTTCTTCCGCAACGTAAACTTCATCGGCAGCCTGAAGGCCCAGGCTCTTGGCATATTCTTTAGTTTTAAGCGCCGCCTCTTGGCGGGCTTTTTCCAAATCAAAAAACAGCGGCCGGGAAATTTCTGCCCTGTAACCGATCTCCGGCACCGTCATGACGGCAAGTTCCGTATCGGCATGAAGCGTCAGGCCCGCTGTGGGCCTGGCGGCCGCAGCACCTACCGCGTTTGCCCCGGCAGTGAAAGGCAGTACTTCATAAGGCAGGCTGAGATCCTCGGCAAGGCGGGGTATGAAAACCGGTGCCGGTGCCCCAAGGCCCACAACCACCTGGGGTGTGTAGGAAGGAGGCGTTAAAATCTCCGACACAGTATAGAGCGGTTCGTTGGCCAACTCACCGTATACCTTTTTAACGGCTGCGGTCAATTGAGCGCTGAAAGCCCCAATAATCCCCTCAGCCGCTGCTTGCCAACTTAAGCCGATCTCCCCGCCGAACTTCCGGCAGGCAGCCACAGCAAGGCTCTGATCGCCCACTGCCGCTAAGCCTAAAGCCGCCGCTGCATCTGTCGGCGTGATTTTTTCCCCGCCTAAACAAACGGCCCTGCCGGCCCTTTGGGGCCCGATTAGAAAACGCCCCTCTTTGTAATTTACGGCACTGTCTCCCCCTAAACCGACCGAGCGGGTCAGCAGCGCGGGTACTAAGGTCTTGTAGCCCGAGATCACAGCGCCGCTCCGCTCAAATAAAGGCTCGTTCTGCACGACAACGGCAATATCTGTGGTTGTACCGCCAATATCGACGATAACCATATTTTCTTCCCGCCGCCTCGTCAAAGCCCTGGCCCCCATAATCGAGGCCGCGGGCCCGGACAGGATTGTTTCCACGGGCCGCTTTTTTGAATCGGGCAGTGTCATAGTGCCTCCGTCCGCTTTGAGTATGTAAATATCTTGTAAGGGCACCGCCGACTGCTCTTTTAAATCCTGCCACATGGCGGCAAAATCGCTCTGCTGTTTGGAGACGCTGGCGTTTAGATAAGCGGTCATGAGCCGCCTGGGAAAGTTCGCCCTGCCCGAAAGGCGGTGGCCTAAGCTCACTGCCCTTTGCGAAGTGCTGAATAAGGCGCCGATCTCTTTTTCGTGTTTTGGGTTGCGGTGGGAAAACTTGCCCACCACCGCCACGGCCGGGACATTTCTTTTATCCAAAGCTTTTTTTAATTCGGCTAACTCTTCCCGGCAAAGTGAAGCTACCTCCCTGCCCCGGTGATCTATATAACCGCTTAACTCGGTTACTGCAAAGGGAAATTTTAAAGAAGCCAAATTCACTCCCGGGCCGGGCACGGCTACGACTTCTGTGGCTGTTCCCCGCCCTTCCACAATGGTATTAGTGGAAAGTGTCGTAGATAAGTGAAGTTCGACTGCTTCTCCGCCGGGAAAATCTTTTAAAACTTCTTTTAAGGCCTTACTGGTGCTGGCAAAAAGCCTTTGGTGATCCGTGGCCGTTTTGGCCATGGCGACTACCCTGCCGCCTTGAATTAAGGCCGCATCCGTATTTGTCCCGCCCACATCAATACCAACGATATACAAAAATTCCACCACCTTTGAAAAAACCCTCAACTTAGGGCAGTTGAGGGGTAATTGTCACTTCTTTCAGGCTGGAAACTACGCGGGGCTGCTTGTTTTCAGCCCTGAAAATCGTTTCTCTTTTAATTAAGCCCATGTTTTTAGCGTAGTATTCATAAAATGAGGAGTGTTCGCCTACAGCCTTGACTACCACGACTGCCCGAAAAGTACCCAAAGGGACAGTCACCACCTGATCAACGGCCGTGATTTGCCGCGTAAAGAAGTCATCCTGCCAAACAGCTCCTTCTTTTAGGGGAGCTTTCAGCAGAATTAAATTCATCGTCGGTTCTTCGTTTAAAAGGCTTTCATTTAAATAAAACTCTTCCCGGCTGTAGATAATCTTGATTTCCTCTTTTCCCCATTCCACCACCTGGGCCAAGTTAGTGCCGCTCAGATCTTCCATCTGCAGCCGGTTATCTTCGGCAAAAGTAATTTTGCGGCTGAAGGCCGCGAACTCCAGCCCCTCACCGGCAAATTTATACTGGGCCCCGGCCCAAGCGGGAAAGTAAGCCCGCACATCATCGGCCCCTTCAAGATTCAAGGGAGCGGCCCAAAACAGCACTAAAACGGTAATAAAAACAACAACAAAAGCTAAAATGGTAAGTCGCCAACCGTCATTCACAAACTATCCCTCACTTGAAACGCTTTAATTTCCACTTGCCGGAATAATAACGGAGGAGGACCAGCGCTGTCCGAAGCAGCTGATCGGCGACCATGGCCAGCCAAGCACCGATTAAACCCCAGCCGAAGATGTTAACGTTAGTCCAAGCAACACTGGGCCTGACTAAAAACACTGTCAGGAAAATGATGACAGCTGTCGCCCGCGTATCCCCCGCACCGCGCAAAGCGCCCGTTAAGATAAACTGCGACGACTGGAAAGGTTGGATCAGTGCCATTAACTTGAGGATGCGGGCCCCTTCTTCGATAATCCTGGGATCATCCGTATAAAACCCCACTATTTGGCGGCCAAAAAAGAAAATTGTAAAAGCGAGGACAAAAGCAATTACCATACCTAAGCGCCTGGTGTGGTTGGCATAGCTTTCCGCCATGTCGGGGCGCCTCTTACCTAGACTTTGGCCCACCAAAGAAGTCGCGGAAACGGCAAAGGCTTGGCCCGTCATAAAAGATAAAGCATGGATATTCATGCTGACCTGGTGCGTGGCATAGGCCACCGTGCCTAAAGAAGCCACCGTTTTAACAAACACGATATTACCGGTGCGCATAACCAGCTGTTCGATCATGGCGGGGATGCCGATGTCGAAAATGTTGCGCAAATGATTCCAAATAGGTTTGAAACCCTGCCGCAGCTTCAAATGGAGATAATGGCTGCCCCGTAAAACAACCCCTACAGCCAAAACAAAGGCCACTGCTTGGCCGATGATGGTGGCTAAAGAGGCCCCGGCCAATTCCAAGCGGGGAAAGCCGAAGTGCCCGTTAATTAAAACGTAGTTTAAAGCCACGTTGACAATGTTAGAAATTAAATTATAAATCATGGCAACGCGGGTATTGCCCACACCCCGCAGGGTGGCTGTAATCGTCGTAGTTAAAGCCATGGGCACAAAACCAAGCATTTGAATCTGCAGGTAAGTTGTACCGCCGGCCAAGGTCGCTTCCTCCGCGGCACCCATAAATTTAATTAAAGTTTCCGAGTAAATATAACCGAGGGCGGAAGCCAAGGCGGATAAAGTAAAAGTCAATAACAGGGCCTGCCGTAAAATTTCGTTAGCCTTTTCCGGCTTGCCCGCACCGCGGTAGCGCGCCACCAGAGCCGTTGCACCCACGTTCATTGCCATAAACATCGTCATAAGTAAAAATTTCGGCTGTACAGTTAAACCTACAGCCGTAATAGCCCAAGGGCCCAACCGGCCCACCATCATTAAGTCCGCCATGGACGTCAATTGGGTTAAAGTCAGTTCAATTAAAGAAGGCCAGGCTATGCGGACCACATCCGAGTAAAGCATGGAAGAGGTGATCCCCTGGGGTAATTTCCCGCTGACCCGGCCGGTTACCCGGTCGTCTTCTTTCCCCGGCTGGACATAATCTAAAGCCGTTCTTTTTTCAGTACCAACATCCTGCAGGGCAGTGCCCACTTTTTCCGCTTTCATAATCATATCCTTTTCTCTCAAAAAATGCCTGTCTTTGTAATTAGATCGTAACATATTAGGGATCCGATGTCTACCAAAGTGGTTTTGGAGTGTTTTCCAGCATAATTAAGCACTCCCGCGCCCAACCTATAGGCGGGAGTGATGACCAGCATGCCGCGTCGTCGGGGAATCATGTCCGATCGTTTAAAGTACGAACTGGCGGAGGAACTTGGTTTCTACGATAAAGTGAAAGACGGAGATTGGGGGAACATCACCACCCGCGAGGCCGGCTCTTTAGTACGGGCCGCCATCGAGCGGGCCGAGCGAATGCTTGCAAAAGAAGGCCGGCTGAAATAGAGGGGGCAGCCCCTCTATTTCAATACGACCTGGCAGAAAAGGATACCTTCTCTCTAATCCGGCGGTGTTCCACAACAAGTGTTACCCAGCCGTAGGGCACGCCTCTTAAGTGAAAATACCCGTTGCGGTCCGTATAGGTTACCTGCCCTGTCTCCCGCACGGTAATTTTCGCCTCGCTTAACGGCTCGTAGTAGCGGCCGTAATTATAGCCGTCAGTTAGTTTGACATGACGCGTCCAATAATCATAAGAAACGTAGCCGCTGACCTCTGCTCTGTACCTGGGCGCCGGTTTCACGACAATTGGGATATCTACTCGCAAAAAAACATCGCTGTCACACCCGGCGAATAAAAGAGCCGATAAAACAAGGCCTACCAATAAAAATCTGCGCATCGCCATCTCTCCTTAATTGGCTTCTCAACCTATGTATATTCCCGCTCTTATATATCTTCGCCTAATCCCGCCTTTTTCTATCTGTCCTGCAAAATTTATCCTTTTTTAGGTTTTCACCGCCGCTGCCTGAAAGCCTGCTTAAAAAAAGCCCGCCCGGCGGCGGACTCAGCTCTTGTGCAGAAAATTGCCTTTTTTCAAGGCGAGGACTAAAGGAGGCAGTAAAATAAGCTGGGCGATAATTCCCGGCACGGCGTTTAAAAACGCACCGCCCAAAAAGACCTGCCAGGTAAAAGCCCGGCCGGCCAAACCGTAAAGCAAAAGGCTGGCCGCGGCCCAGACAATGCGGCCGCCGATCATTGCCCCAATTAAGCTGGCGTAGACCGCCCGGGTGCTTTTTTGCGATACAGCATAGAAAAAGCCCGTTAAAAAACCATAAGCCGCCAATTCAAAACTCATGGCCACGGCCGTGGGGAAAAGAGGCGGCATGCCGAAAATTAAACTGCGTAAAATCGGTGTGACCAAGCCCACGGCAAGGCCTAAAGGCCCGCCCAAGACGAAACCGCCTAAAAGTACCGGCAGGTGCATGGGCAAAAGCTGTTGGCCCAAAGCTTGAAGCTGGCCCGTCAAAAAGGGCATGAGAAAACCTAAAGCGAGAAACAAACCGGCAAGGACTAGTTTTTGTACTGGTGTTCTTTCCATCTTCAACCCCTATTTCTAAATGTTTCCGGTTCATTTCTCTATAACCAGCAAAACTCCTGCTCTAACCTTTCACACCGCCTAGTGTCAGCCCCGCCACAAAATACTGTTGGAAGGCTAAAAAGACGATAATCATAGGGATTGCCGCCACGGCGGCACCGCTCATTAATAAGCCGTAGTTGACCAAATTTTGATCCTGCAGTGTCTTAAGCCCCACGGGCAGGGTAAACCATTCCGCTTTTTGGACCGCGATTAAAGGCCATAAGAAGGAATTCCAACTGGAAGTAAAAGTTAAGATGGCGAGAGTTGCCAATCCCGGTTTGGCCAAAGGCAGCATCACCCGCCAATAAATGCCGAATTCGCCTGCTCCGTCAATGCGCGCCGCTTCCATTAATTCGGTGGGGATGGTCTGCATAAACTGGCGGAGCAAAAAAACGCCGAAAACCATGGAAAGCTGGGGCAGCAAAATTGCCCACGGCGTGTTGTTGATCCCCAATTCCCTGACGACAATGAACATGGGCACCAAAAGCACCTGGCCGGGAATTGTCATGGTGCTGACCATGAGCCAAAACAGAAAATCACGGCCGGGAAATTCTTTTTTGGCGAAGCTGAAGGCCGCCAGGGAATCCAAAAACAAGATGCCCGCAGTTGCCAAAAGAGAAATCAGCAGGCTGTTTAAAAACCACCTGTTAATGCGGGTGGCCCGAAACAGCAGCCGCAGGCTGTGCAGCCCGCCGTCGACTAAATCTTTTGCCGCCTCCCGCTCCCCCGCCAAGCGAAGCGGCAGATAGCGGCTGAAGAGGGAAGGGATAAATTTGGGCGGCATAATGGCCACTTCAGCGGGCTGCTGCAGCGCCGTTGTGAAAACCCAATAAAGGGGTATTAAAGAAATCAGCGCCCATAAAATTAAAATCCCGTAAACGACACCAAGCCCCAAGCGGGACAGTTTCATCCTCTGCAGCATAAAATTCACCTACCCCTTGTATTCCACATCGCTGGCTACCAGCTTGGACTGGATGAAAGCCAGGGAAATAATCACGGCAAATAAGAACATGGACATGGCGCCGGCGTAACCGAATTGGAAATCCCGAAATGCCACATTGTAAATGCGGTGAACGATAGTCGTAGTGGCGTAACCGGGCCCGCCCTGCGTCATCAGCATAACTTGATCAAAAACTTGGAAGGTACCGATGGTGGAAACGATCATTAAATAGAGCGTCGTGGGCTTTAAAAGCGGCAGCGTAATCCGCCACCACTGCGTCAGCCGGTTCGCCCCGTCAATCCGCGCCGCTTCATACAAACTTTCCGGGATGGAGCCCATGGCGGCTAAATAAAGGATGACGCCAACGCCGGGCGGCGTCAGCACCGACATAATGATCACCGATCTTAAGGCCCAGGCGGAACTGTGTAGCCAATTAACGGGCCCTAAGCCAACCAAGCTTAAAAGGTAATTAGCCAGGCCGAACCTGGTTTGGAAAATCCAGCGCCACACCATGGAAATCACTACACTGGAGGCCACCGTAGGCAGATAAAAAGCGGCGCGGAAAAAAGTCTGCGAGCCTCTGCGCAGAGGGTGGATTAACGTTGCTAAAAGCAGTGCGATAATTACCGTTGCCGGCATGACAACAACTGCATAACGCAGAGTATTGACAACGGCGGTCCAGAATAAATCATCCCGGAGGGCATCGCCGAAGTTTAAAAACCCAACCCATTCGGTGCCGAAAATTTTGTACTCTTGGAAGGAAACAACTACGGACCAAATGATGGGAATTAGGACAAATACCGTAAAGAGAATAAATTTAGGCAGGATAAAAAGATACCCTGCTCGCTTCTGCCACATCTGTCTAAACACCGGCCATTCCCCTTCCTGTGGTGGGGGGCGTCGGCGGTGCCAACGCCCCTACCTTTTCCGCTTTAGCGAAGCAGGCGCTGAACCTGTTTCGCAGCGTCTTCCATTGCTTGCTCCGCGGTTTTTTCACCGGCGAAAACAAGCTGCAGTTCCGCTTGAATGCGCTCATCAATTTGAATCCAGTTGGGGTGTTCCGGCATCGGTACTGCGTGTGCTACCATTTCAGCCGCCCTTTTCATGTGCGGTTTATCCGCAAAGGGATCCATTGCCTCCGCCGATTTGCGGGCCGGGAAAGTACCGTATTCCGTGGCGAAAGTGTACTGCTCTTGGGCAGTGGATAAAAACTTCACTAATTCAACGATCACGGCAAGTTTATCCCGATCCCGCTGGTGCATAACGACCCAGCCGCCTGCCCCGCCTAATGTGACGGGATGGCCTAATTCACCGCTGGGGTATTCAGCGACCATAATGTTTGGCACGTAGTTGGGCCCTTCGCTTGTCACAGTTGCTATCGCCCAGGTGTTCCACGGCTCGATGGCCACATGCCGCTCCCCTTCCCTGGCGAAGGCACCAAAGACCCCGCCTACATCGGCGCTGCCCATTTCAACCGGTGCGGCGCCTTCCACCAATTTCAGATCAGCTAATTTTTGAATAGCTTTGACCGCTTCCGGCGAATTGAAGCCAAATTCATTGCCGACGATGGGCTCGCCGCCGTCCATGTAAAAGAAAGGCCAGGCTTCGTAGTAACCCTCTAGGATATAGGTGGAGAAGCCGTATTTATCGATCACGCCATCCCCCGTGCTGTCGAAAGTCAGCGCTTTGGCCTTTTCGACGAATTCAGCCCAGGTCCACTGGCCGTTAACCGGCGGCTCGACACCTGCTTCTTCAAAGTGATCCAGATTCAACAGCATGACGTGCACTGTCATGGACATGGGCACGCCGTAAAGCTTACCTTTATACGTATACGCTTCCAGGGCGCCGGGGAAGAAGTCATCTA
>JBHGWS010000080.1:0-6591 GCA_041936745.1 Candidatus Darwinibacter acetoxidans | reverse complement strand
CGGTGGATTTCATCGATAAAAAGTATATCGCGCGCCTGCATACTGGTTAAAATGGCGACCAAATCCCCCTGCCTTTCCACAGCGGGCCCGGACGTTGTATGAATGCCCACTCCCATTTCAGCGGCGATAATGTAAGCCAAGCTGGTTTTACCCAAACCGGGGGGGCCGTGTAAAAGAACGTGATCTAATGCTTCCGCCCGCTGACGGGCCGCGGTCATAAAAAGGTCCATATGTCTTTTTACTTTCTCCTGCCCAATGTATTCATCAAGCGTCGCCGGCCGCAGGGATGCTTCTAACTCCCAATCATCAGGCCGCTTCCAGCCGCTGACTATTCGCTCTTCCTCCATGCCTTCTCACCTCTTTTGGCGCTGTTGGCCAGTGCTCTTTTCAAAACTTCCTGCAAATCAGATGCTTCTCCAATCTCCGGCTGAACCGCCAGCACCATGCGCTCCGCTTCGGCGGCGGAATAACCTAAAGCTGACAGAGCGGCTTTAGCATCCTCAAAAATGGCTCCCGGCGCCGGCGGCAGCTTCCCCGCCTCTTCGAAAATTTGCGGGATCTCCTTGAATTTACCGCGCAATTCCAAAAGAATCCTTTCACCGGTTTTCTTGCCAATGCCGGGCAGGCTCGTTAAAACCCCCAACTGCCTTTGTTCAACTGCTCGCATAAATTCCAAGGGGCTGATGCCGGAAAGGATTCCCAAGCCGGTTTTCGGCCCGATGCCCGCAACTTGGATAATCTGCTGAAAAAGGCTGCGCTCTTCCTTGGACTGAAAGCCGTAAAGAATCATGGCGTCTTCCCGCACCTGCAGATAGGTGTGGATTTTTAGCTCTGAGCCCAGAGGTGGCAGCTGGCGCCTGACCGCCTCCGTTATATTAACCTCATAATATATTCCGTTTACATCGAGAACGATTGTTGTCCCCGCCGCCTCCGCCAAGCGTCCTTTCAGTGAAACTATCATGCCTGCCCCCTCCAATTATTAGCGTTGTAACCATGGCATAAACAGATGGCTAAGGCATCCGCCGCATCATCGGGCTTGGGGATTTCCGCCAGCCCCAAAAGAACCCGCACCATATAACCTACCTGCCCTTTTGAGGCCCGGCCGTAGCCTGTCACGGCCATCTTGACCTGCAGCGGGGTGTATTCCGCAATGGGAATTTTACTGTGTGCCCCTGCCAGCATGGCAACGCCTCTTGCTTGGCCGACGGCTAAAGCCGTGGCCGTATTTTTATTAAAAAATATTTCTTCTATGGCCAGGCAGTCGGGCTCATACTCCCTAATGAGCCCCTGCAGCCCGTCATAGATTATTTCCAACCGTTTCGGGTTGGCTTGCTCGCTGTTCGTGCGGATTGTCCCGTAGCCCAGGACTTTAAATTTATTATTCTGCTCCTGCCTGACAACGCCGTAGCCGGTGATGGCCGTGCCGGGATCAACCCCCAGAATAATCATTGCATCACTTCCTCCGAATGAGTATTCGACATAGCCCAAATTAATCCCTTGCCAAAAGGCTTGAATTAATTCAAGTAAAAACGCCCCGGCGGGGCGCTGCAGCAAGCTAAATCGACAAAACGATGGGGAAAAGTTTCCGAGCTATAATAAAACTAAGTGTGAAAAAAATTACGGCTAAAAGTATGAGGACAACGGCCCGGCGCATAAAACCACCCCTTTAACAAAGGAGTATGCCCCGGTATTGCCTTTTTATCCCTCTTTCCCCAAATTATACAACCTCGTAATTGGAATAAACCTCCTGAACTTCGTCCAAATCTTCCAAAGACTCGATGAGCTTTTCCACGCTGCTTTCCTGTTCCGCTGAAATGGCAACATTGTTTTCCGCAATGAAGCTGATTTCGGCACCGAGAAACTCCAGGCCTTGTTCTTCCAGTTCCTCTTTAATCCGGCTGAAGTCCGCCGGTTCCGTGTGGATCTCCAGAACATCGCCTTCCACTACCACATCAGCGGCCCCCGCTTCCAAAGCCAGAAGCATAACTTCATCTTCGTCCACTTTTTCCCGTTCCACAACTAAAAGGCCTCTGCGCTTAAACATCCAGGCCACACAGCCGTTTTCTCCCAGGTTCCCCCCATATTTGGAAAAACGGTGCCGCAGCTCGCCGGCAGTTCGATTGCGGTTGTCGGTCAGGGTGTAAAGTAGAACAGCTACCCAATTTGGCCCATAGCCTTCATAGAATATTTCCGAAAAATCTGCTCCGTCCAGCCCACCCTCTCCCCGGGCAATGGCGCGCTCAATATTATCGTTAGGCATATTTACTGCCCGCGCCGCATCGATGGCCAAACGCAAACGAAAATTAGTCTCCGGATCTGAGCCGCCCTCTCTGACAGCCACAGTGATTTGACGAGCGGCCTTGGTAAAAATTTGACCCCGTTTTGCATCTTCCCTGGCCTTTTTCCGCTTAATATTCGACCACTTGGAATGCCCTGCCATGACGTCACATCCTTTCGCCCTTATTTTAGCACAGGAAGGGCGGAATGCCAAGAACTACCCCAAGGCGTTTTGGGCTCGCCGGATTGCCCGCAGCAGAAGATAATGGGCAAAAGCAACCAAAACTACGATAACGAAAGGTGAAGCGAGGCGGCTAATCAAAAGAAAATCATAAAGGCCGTGCAGAAAAGCGGCTGCCAGCAGGCCCCGCCCTAAATGGCCGCTTTGGCCCGTGAAGCGGGCCTTGGCAAGGTAAAACCCGGCCAAACCGGAAAAGGCAATGTGGGCCAAAGATGCTATAGTTCCCCGCAGCGGCGCAATACTCAAACCAAAGGCGGAGATGTAAAGGACATTTTCCACAACGGAAAAACCCACGGCGGCTGCTGTGGAATAAATAATGCCGTCGATGGGCTCGTTGAATTCCGGCGCCCTAAAGACCGCCAAGTAAACGGCGAGAAGTTTAAAAAACTCCTCGCCCAAACCGACAACAAAAAACGAGATGAGCAGGCGCTGCCCCCAACCGGCAGGTGCCCGCAGCAGGTTTTGAAAAGGCGCCTCCCAAATTAAAGCGGGTAAAACCGCCAGAGCCCCCGTGAGGACACACAACATTATTTTAGAGAGGGGTTCCTTCTCCCTTACATCGTAACGGTTAAAATACCACAGCCAAAAGATACCGGGCAGAATAGAAGCGGCAATTATGCTGAGCACAGGCGCGCCCCCTTTTCTTTTTACTTTTCCTCGTCCTCCAAGGGGTGCGCGCCGTCGCCGTGCTGCCAATAAACCGCATGTTCCACCTGGCAGGCCCCGCAGATATAAAGATCACTGGAGCCCATGTGATCACCGGGGTCCAATTCATCCATAGGCTGATTGCAAAACGGGCATTTAAACATTGCTTCCCTCCTTTTGTCCCTCCCATTAAGATGCACCATTTAGCAGTTTTTAATAAACCGCCACCAGGAACCATTAGCAGGAAAAGCCCGTTTTGCAGAATCTGTCTTTTATTCAACAACTTACCAGCAAGAAAATTTTGTGAAACTCGACTTTTAAAAAGCGGCTGCCGGCAAAGGTAAAAATCGGCGTCAGTAGCGGACGATCCCCGTCCAATACGGCGGAATACCATATCCGCTGGGGCCCCAAGACGGTTTCACCTTCGAGCAGCGGATTTTCAGTTTACCGGCCACGGCAAGTGGCAGTACGGCTTAAACACCCCGAACTTTACTTGCTTTAAGTTACCGTAACGTTCGTGGGCTGTGGGAGGCTTCCGAAAAATTAATGCAGGCTAAAACCTAAGCCGCCTTTTGGCGGCTTGGCTTTTAGTTGGCATACCCTTCAATTATTTCCAAAACATTTTTAGTGCCATCGCCCATTTTCGATGCCTTCATTTTATGAATGAAAGCCTGGCTGTTTTCGGCCAAACTGTTCAGCTTGGCAAGCAGCGCCTTTAAACTTAAGTCTTCTTCCGCCAAAGCCAGGCTGAAGCCCTGCTTAACAAAAGAGCGGGCGTTAAGGATTTGATCTCCCCTACTTACTTCTTTGGATAAAGGCACCAAAATATTCGGTTTGGCCAAGGCCAAAAGCTCAAAGATGGAGTTGGCGCCTGCCCGGGAAACAACAAAATCCGCCGCGGCTAAAAGATGCGGCATTTCTTCTTGGGCGTATTCAAATTGGCAGTAGTGCCGGTTTGGGGCGCCTGTCATCAAATTGCCCCTGCCGCAGAGGTGGATTAACTGATAGCGCTCCGTTAATGTTTTAAGGTTGGCCCGGATTATATCATTCAACACAGCTGAGCCGAGGCTGCCGCCCATAATTAATAAAACGGGAAGATCATTGGAAAAACCGCAAAGCTGCAGGCCTTTTTCCCGGCAGCCCGCCGTAATCTCACTGCGAATCGGCGTACCGGTCACAACCGCTTTCTTTTTTACATATTCTAAAGACTCGGGGAAGGTAAGGCACAAGATTTGGGCAAAAGGCAGGCTGAGCCGATTGGCAAGCCCCGGCGTCAGGTCAGATTCGTGCAAAATGACGGGAATGCCCAAGGACCAGGCCGCCACCGTAACAGGCACGGTCACAAAGCCGCCTTTGCTGAAAACCACCTGGGGCCTAAGCCCCTTTAAGATCTTTCTTGCCTGCCAGAATCCATGCAAGACGCGAAAGGGATCGCTGAAATTTTTAAGATCAAAGTAGCGGCGCAGCTTGCCGGCGCTGATGGGGTAATAAGGCAGGTTCCCTTCGATCAGTTCCCGCTCAATGCCGTCAAATGTACCGATATAATGAATGTCCCATTTGCCCCGCCGCAGGGCGGGCAGCAGGGCAAAGTGCGGCGTTACATGCCCTGCGGTGCCGCCGCCGGTTAATACGATTCGTTTCATCATGAACCCTCCAGCCAAAAGCAGGTATTTTCCTCAAGAGGTGGAATTAGCATCAGACGAACAAAAATACAGAGGTGAGCATCTTGTACCCAATCGCATTTAGTATTGGTTCATTGGATATTTACTGGTACGGCATCCTTATGGCGTTAACCTTGTTGTCCGCTTATTTTATCATCCATCATTTCGCCAAAATCCACAAGTTGAAAGCCCAAACCATCGACAGCCTTTTTTATCTGGGTGCGGTAGCGGGCCTGCTTGGGGCCCGCATTGGCGCAATAATCCCCGATCTGCCACACTATTTAAAACACCCGAAAGACATTTTCGCCCGCGGCGGAATGGCTTCCCACGGTGCCATTCTTCTAATTATGGTCGCCGGCATCTATTTTGTGCGCAAACATAAACTTGCCTATTGGCAGCTGGCAGATCTGGCCGCTCCCATTCTCCCTGTGGGGCACGTGTTTATCCGCTTGGGGAATTTTCTAAACGGCGAGCTTTACGGTCCCCCTACCAATCTACCCTGGGCCGTTAAATTCCCCCGCACGCCGGTGCCGGTGCATCCCAGCCAACTTTATGAGGTCTTGGCTTCGCTGCTGATTTTACCTTTCGCCTGGAAATGGGCTAAAAGCCCCCGTTACCCCGGTTACGCTTTTTTGCGCGTTCTTCTGGCCCATTCCGTTGTGCGGTTTTTCTTGGATTTTATCCGCCAGCACAGTAAACTGTACGGCCCGTTTGTGCTGAGCCAAATTATAGCGCTTGCTATCTGCCTAATAACACTGCCGGCCACTTTGATTTTAGATAGGAAAAATCAGGTTTAAGAAAGCAGAAGCCCTACTCTAAGGGGAATTCAATCTTACCCGCTCCCGTAGTCAGATTGTCCCGCCCGGCAAAGTACCAAGTGGGAACAGCGCCGATAAAAACTTCTTCCACAATGGGTACCCGCGTGGAAACAAGAATTTCCTCGGCCTGTAAGGGTACGGCTACCCTAATTCTCACTTGAATGTCTAAAAGCACCCGATGCCAGGTCTGGTTGATACCGGCGCTTTCAAAACTGGCCACAGGTGTCGTTGTTAAACCGCCCACGGGAATCATCCGTACCGGGATCCCAGGCCCCCAAGAGGCCAAAAAATCCAAACCGGTAATCTGGCCCAAAGGAATGGGGAAAATTTCTTCCCCCATATTGATTAGAGTCTGCAGGATCTTATGGGTAGCTTGGCTGGAAATGCGGTTAACTTCACCCATGTCATACTGCACGCCCTGTAAGTTGCCCTCGCTGTCACGGATTAAAACGGCCATAGCCGCTTCACTGAGGCTGACTGCCATCATTTCTTCCACAGCGATATTAATGGCTCTGGTGGCGATACTGACTGCCCTGGTTTCGGCCCAGGCGTGCAGCACCGGAGCCAAACGCCTTTCCACAATCATTAAAGCAACTACGGAAAACAGGATTGTTATAAAAAGGACTAGGCCGATGTAGACGCGCCAGCCGGGCTTTTTTTTGCCCCGGCCGCCGCGGGGATTTTTCTGCCACTGCCAGTGTACCACGAAAACAAACCCCCTCTCAAGTCATCTTATGTTGGCCTTGACCCTTATTTGACAGCGACTATTTAACGAACTGTATGATATAATAAGTAATGAATTATTCCAGGGAGGTGTCAGGGTGGCAAAACCCAGGACTAAAAGGCGCTCAGTCTTAATTTATGTAATTGTAATCTTAGGTTCCACACTGCTGGGAGCCTCTGTGGGCGTTTTTTCCGCCTATCTGAAAAGCGCCCCCAGCCTAGATCA
>JBHGWS010000079.1:0-7944 GCA_041936745.1 Candidatus Darwinibacter acetoxidans | reverse complement strand
CATCTAAAAGCAGTAGTTTCGGCTGCTTAACCGTTGCCATGAGTAAACTTAAGGCCTGCCGCTGGCCCCCGGAAAGCGTGCCTACCGGGTCATTTAAACGAGTTTCCAAGCCCAATTCAAGACTGCTTAAAAGTTCCTTATAGTAAGCTCGCTCCCTGCGCCCAACCCCCATGGCCAGGCCGCGCCTTACACCCCTCCTTGCGGCCAGGCTCAAATTTTCCTCCACACTCATCTGCGGTGTTGTGCCCACCATCGGATCTTGAAAGACGCGGCCTAAAACCGCGGCCCGTTTGTGCTCAGAAATGCCTGTTACATTGCGGCCGTTGATTGCAATAGTTCCCCGATCAACGGTATAAACCCCCGTGATGCAGTTAAGCAGCGTTGACTTGCCTGAACCGTTACTACCGATGATTGTGACGTAGTCCCCCTCTTCAATATGCAGGTTCAGATTGTTTAAAGCTATCTTTTCGGTTGCGGTCCCGCTGTCAAATATTTTCTCTACCTGCTCTAAGACTAACATTATTATGCTCCTTTCAGGCCGTTGACAATGGGCCTTAAATAACTTTTGAACAAAGGCAGTGCCAAGGCCGCGGCTACAGTAATCGCTGTAAAAAGTTTTAAATCGTGTGCAGGCATGCCCATTTCTAAAACTAAGGCGATGACTAGGCGGTAAGTGATCGCGCCTAGGGCCGTTGAAAGCAGGCATCTGGCCAAGCTTTTTCGCCCAAACAGCACCTCACCGATAATCACGGAGGCGAGGCCGATGATGATTGCGCCTGTTCCCATTTGAATATCGGCGTAACTCTGCTGCTGGGCAAGCAGAGCACCGCTTAGGGCAACTAAGCCGTTACTGATGCTTAAGCCTAAGACAATCATTTTATCTGTGTTAACCCCCTGGGCCCGTGCCATTTGCGGGTTCCCGCCCGTTGCCCGCAGCGCAAAGCCAATTTCGGTCCTGAAAATCCAATAGAGAAAAAACCCCACACCACAGACCATGCAGGCCGCCAAGCTTATAACGGGCATCATTGAGCCAACACCCCAGCGGGTTGAGAGGGCTCCCGTGCCGATGCCTAATTTACCAACCAATGTATACACCGTTTCTAAGCGCAAAAGAGATAAATTCGCTTTGCCCAGAATCCGCAAGTTTATCGAATAGAGGGCTATCATAGTCAAAATGCCCGCAAGCAGCGGAGGTATTTTTAACTTAGTGTGCAGAAGGCCCGTTGTTAAGCCTGCTGCAATACCCCCGCCAAGGGCAAGCGCGGTTGCCAAAAAAGGATTTAAGCCGGAATAGATAGCTTGAGCCGCGATAACCGCTCCCAAGGTAATGCTGCCTTCCACTGTTAAATCAGCTATATCTAAAATGCGATAGGTGATAAAGACGCCCATAGTCATCAAAGCCCAAAGCAGGCCTAACATGACGGCACCGAAAATTATCTGCAACATTCCATTCCCCATCCTTTCAACTCACTGCCTAGAAGTCACCATCAAACATATATTTCCGCAGCTCGGCAGGTATTTCAAGGCCTATCTCCCCAGCAACAAGGCGGTTAATCGCCAGATCGAAGCCGGCGGCAAATTCAATGGGCATATTTTTCGGTTCTTGCCCCGCCAAAACTTTTAGAGCCATTAAACCAGTTTGATAACCTAAATCATAATAGTTAATACCGAGCGTTGCCAAGCCCCCCGCCGCCACCATGCCCGCTTCACCACAGATTACCGGCGTCTTGGATTGAGAAGTTACTCCATGGACTATAGGCATTGCGGACGCGAAAATGTTATCCGTCGGAATGTAGATAGCATCAGCCCGTTTGACAATTGACTGCACGGCCTGCTGGACCTCGTTGGAATTAGATATTGTTATTTCAACATAGTCCAACCCCAGCCGCAGAATTTCTTCTTTTGCCAACCTGGCCTGCAAAACCGAGTTATCTTCACTCGATGTGTAAAGCAGGCCGATTTTTTTGGCCCCGGGCACCAATTCCACTAAAAGTTCGATTTGTTCCTTAACGGGATTAAGATCACTTGTACCGCTGATATTGCCGCCGGGTGCATTGTTGGAGTCCACAAGCCTGGCCGCCTCATAATCAGTGATAGCCGTGCCTAAAATTGGAATTTCACTGGTGGCCCCTGCAACAGACTGGGCCGCAGGAGTTGTGATCGCTAAAATTAAATCTACCTTTTTCGCCACCAGGCGCTGGCTGATAGTGGCCAAATTTGCCACATCACCTTGGGCATTTTGATAGTCAATTTCCACACTGTCCCCCGGTTTTAACCCGTTATCAGCTAAGGCGGCCAAAAAACCTTCCCGGGCAGCATCCAAGGCCTGGTGCTCCACATATTGGATTATCCCAATGGTAGGATTACCGGCCTGCGCTTGGCAGAGCGGGCCCAGCAGGGCTGCGGCAACGGACAAAATTACAATTAAAACCTTTCTTTTCCTCATTGATATCCTCCTAATTCTTTTTTTCTAATAAAAAAACCCGCCGCCTGTTTTAACAGGGGCGAGCTTGATCTCGCGGTACCACCTTGTCTTCGCTGTAAAATACACAGCCTCAGTAAGCAACCATCATTGCTTCTCCGGTGTTAACGGGTGGATTCCGGCACCGCCTACAGGGCCTTAACCTTTCAGCGGGCAGCTCTCAAGACGAATTCGCAACACTTTTATCCTGCCTTCTTCTCACCACACGAAAGCTCTCTGAAGGATAAGTTGTGTTGGTACTGGTTCTTGGTCACAGCTTTTAGATATTGTACTTACCATACGTTAGAACAAAACGTTTGTCAAGAGGTTTTTTTGTGAAAATAAATACCGCCGGCCAATTTACTGCCGTCTACCAACCTAAGAGCTTGCTGTAATCCCGATCTGTGATCTTTTCGATTTTTTCCGGCGGTAGAGGCATACTAAAAAAATAACCCTGCAGGTAATCGCAGCCCACTTCTCGTAAAAGCTTAGCTTCCTCGGCTTTTTCCACCCCTTCACCAACCACATCCATTGCCAAGCCGTGAGCGATAGAAATTATCCCTTCCATAACGGCGGGGTTTTCTGCATGTTTTTCTGTTATGCGCCTGTCCAATTTAATTCGGTCAACGGGAATACTTGTTATATAATTCATGGAAGAATAACCGGTGCCAAAATCATCGAGTGTGATTACGACGCCTAAATCCTTTAAATTCTTAATTATCCCGACTGCCTCTTTCATACTATCTATAAAAACGGTTTCCGTAATTTCCATTTCGATCAAAGCAGGCTCGATTTGGTTTGCCTTTAACCGGCTGCTGAGAAAATCAGCCAGATACGCATCGTAAAACTGCTTTGGGGAGACGTTGATAGAAATCGGCCGTAGATCTTTGCCGCGCTCTCTCCACTCAGTAAGCTGTTTAATGGCAGCTGCGATAACCCAGCGGCCAATGGGCAGGATTAAATTCGATTCTTCGGCGATAGGAATGAAATCAGCTGCGGGCATGGGCTGCCCTTTTATCCGGATTAAAGCCTCGTAGTAGGCAATCTTCCCCGTATCCGCCTTTATAACCGGTTGATACAGCAGTGTGAAATTTTCCTCTTTTAAAGTTTCTGCCAACAAATTTTCTATTTCAATCCTCTTACTAAAAGTGGCCGCCATGCCCCCTTCAAAAAACTCCAGGCGGCTTTTCCCTCTCTGTTTCGCATTGTGCAGGGAGATGTCAGCCTTAATCAGCAGTTCATCAACGGTTTTACCGTGCAGGGGGTAACAAACTACCCCGGCGCTGAGCGCCAAGTTTATCTGGCGGCCGGCGATTTCAGTCGTCTCAGCCAGACCCTTCGTTAAACTTTGAAAAATTTGTCCAAGATTCTTTGGCGCCGTTTCTTTTTTGACGAGCAAAAGAAACTCGTCACCGCCAAAGCGGTAGGCAGTTGCATTCGGCTTTAAATTTTTATTTAAAAAAGCCCCAACAAAGCGAAGGACCTGATCGCCAAAAACATGGCCCTGCGTGTCATTTATATTCTTGAAATTATCAATATCGACCATAAAGACTGCGCCGCTGCTGCCTTTATCCAGACAGCTTTGGAGATTTTCCGCAAATTTCCTGCGGTTAAACAGGCCTGTCAAAGGATCGCGCTCGGCCAGAAACCGGATATGGGCTTCGTGTTCTTTAATCTCTTCGTATTGCGTCTGCAGCTGCTGTTCATGGACGACAAGCTGGGCATAAGCTGCGGAAAGCTCTTCTTGCTGCTGCATGATATTTTCAAAATGATCTTGATTTTCCTCGAGGATGACGTTAATGGTTTGCCGCAGTGATGGGAAAAAGTGGCCTTTGTGAATTGGCAGCCGGTAAGCCAAATTGTCCGGTGAGATGGCCATGATATCTTCCCCCAGCTCGCGGATTGGCTTAATGACATGCTGTCTTTGCAGTATGAAGAACAAATAAAAGATAACAACGGATAAAATAAGTACGGATGCCAGGAACTGAAGGTTTAAAGCGCCGTAATCGATGAAATCGCTCAAAGGGGCGAAAGTCCCCACTATTAATCCCAGATCTTCCAGCACCTCCCAGCGAAAATAACCCTCTTTGCCGTGAAGGGTAGCCTGTTTAAGCCCCCTGGGATTTTGCCAGAGCGAAGAATCATCCAGATCTGAGAATTCAGCAATATTCCGGTTTCGGTTGATTTCGTAATCGGGGCAGGCGCAGAGAACGATCCTGCCTTCCGGAGTGAAGAAAAAGGAATGCCCGTTTTCTGAGGCTTTTTCTCTTTCCAAAAGCCCCACCATCCACTGAATTGACTTATCAATACCTACAACGCCCATAAGTTCCGCCCCCGGTCCGAAGACCGGCTTAGCCATGGTAAATACCAGCCTGTCTTCTGCGATGTCCAGATACGGTGGGGTTAAAATAAGTTTGCCTTCTCTAACCGCCGCCTCATACCAAGGCCTTGTCGTCACGTCTAAATCCGGCGGTGGGATCCAATCGTTGGCATAAATGGACTTTGTCGAGGGAAATCCCATGAAAATGGCTAGGTATGTTTCGTGCGGCTTGAGCAATTCGCTGAAGGCTTTGAGAATTTCATCGTCCTCTTTTGCGGTTTTGGCGATCACTTCTGCTGCGTGCAGCGTGTTTTCAACCCGAGCCAGATCAAAACTGACCTGTTCGGTAATTTGTTCCAGCTTAAACGAAATACTGCGCTCCATTTCTCGGCGCAGCTGTGATTCAAGATTTCGGTGGCTGAAAAAAATATTTAAGCCTACGACCAAAATGAAAAGCAGGCCCAAAACATAGATCCGCCGGATAAAAGTTTTCATGGTTGACACCCCGCTAACGCAGCGTTAAATCCCGCCCGAACCGATATGATACTCCTTTGGTTCGGGACAATGTTATTAAATCCCTTTCTTTTCCGACAAAATCCGAGTGAATTTTCCCCAACTGAGGCAATTCAGCCACTTTTTTCCCTTTTTATTGTAAACTTGTCAATAATCTATTTATCTGAGTAGAAATCCGCTCCACTTCCCTGAGGCTTTGCTGAATTTTCTTTTGCGTCAACCAATCTGTCAGAACGTTATCCACGGCAATATCCAAAAACCATTGAAACTCAGAAACGTCAAGACGCGGGGCATTTTCTGTTGAAATCCCCTTAACTAATTTTTGCAATTTATTCAAATTTCCCTTGATTTCCACCAACAAACTTTCAGCTTTTTTCGCCTTATTTCGCTTAATCCAACTGACAAAAAATCCGCCGCCTAAAATATCGTAAATACCCCAATTGCGGGCCCGTTTCAATTCTTTTTCCGCTCTTCCCAGCAGCGTCAGAGTTTCTCTGGCTAAAAAGCGTGCCCTTTGCACGTTTTGTTTTTCCATCATCTTGTTGTCGAACCCGTTCGACTCCACCTCCCTTAGTGATCTTTCCTTTTCTTTGTTTCACGCTGTCAAAAGCATGGCCGCGGCACTCATTCCCCGTCGGCACCGTAGGCCGTGGTGCCGGAAACGCCTGTGTTATGACCTTCATATTGCTGGTACCCCCGGTTGGAAAACGTTGCGTTTACCGATGAGGGTGAAAAGGGCGAAATTATTCAGGTTGTGGACGATAACCGCGGCTAAAATACTGTTGGTCAATAAAGCAATAATACCACAACTAAGTCCAAGGATGGTTGAGCCGATCCACACTGATCTCTTGTTCCAGGTTTTAAGATGCAACATCGAAAACATGAGTGTACTGATGAAAATGGCCCAGCATGAGCCAAACAACTCCCTGGCCGGCAAAAGAATGGTAAGGCGGTAGAGAAACTCCTCACCCGGCAATTCAACCAAATACAGCAGCAGGATTGTCTTCGGAAGACCCGCGTCAATATCAGCCCTTCGTAACTTGCTGCCACCACCTGCAACGAGGTGGGTTATCAAGTAACTCAAACCCAATAAGGTTGACCACAAAAAGCCGATGCCGCTTAATCGCAGAAAAGTTCGATCCAAAACGAGCGCCACAAGAACACCAACTAGAATGAAAAACAAACGCCTAATAATGTTGGTTCGCAGTGCTTTCGGGGACACCATGTTAAAAACTCCAAGGACAATTCCGATTCCAAGCAAAACCGCGTTCACAACACTCACCTCGATATTGCACCACATATCGCATAACGCTAAATATTGGGGAAGGTCCCTTTTTCCAAAGCCGTTCCTTAAAGACTACAAGAATACTCCTAAGCAATTTTAAACGAAGAAGGCACCGCGGCAAAAAAGGTGCCTTCTGCAGCTAAATTAAATCAGAAAAGATGCCGCTCTGACAATCTCGAAATAATCTGTGGCCTCCAACAAAATGCTTTTTGGCGAGATCTTTTTCGCCCCCGGGTAAAACGAATTCCTATACGCATCACCATGGAAATTATAAGCTATTTCCAGGCTGAATTCTCCCGGCAGCTCAATTAGGTTCTGCTCCAAATCTCCTGCCAACGCCTGCCGCATGCCTTCTCTAATCAGTTCAACCGACTTATCCGGGTGGATATTGATCGTTGCGGCACCAACTCCTTCGAAGACAGGCACCGTTGTAATATTAGGAAACAATCTTTTGGCTTCGGCGCAAATACCCGCATCACCACTGATAAAAGCCGCGGGCACGCCCAGATAAGAGGCTAAGTAAGCGTGGAGAGCAAATTCACTCAAGAATTCTCCATTTAATTTAATGTAGTTAATTACGGAACTGTTGATTGTGTGTGCCAATGGGTTTGCATCGGAGCCGCCGTAAGAGTGATAACCGATAAAGGCAACGGCAGTAAAGGTTTCATCAATCCCCGTAATCATCTTATAAGGGTGGCCGCTCCAGCCCCTGATTAAGCGGGCGTTTTTAGGCAGTAAAGCGGGGTTGATGTTTCTGGCAGTCGCATGAGCATCCTTGACTACAATTTCCTGGGCCCCCGCCAAGTTGGCGCCCTCACAGGCCGCGGCAACTTCTTTTGTCATCTGTTCTGCGAAATAAGCGTAGCCGGCAGAGGTTTTTCTCGCCTCTTCCCAAGCAGCTATACCCGCAACACCTTCAATATCAGCACTGATTAAAACTTTCAATTCTCCACCTCATTTTTTTACTCATTTTTTTCCCTAATTATTTCAATAATCACTTTTTCCGTTCCCTGCATTCCCGGGGCAGCAATTTTGCCCATGTTTCGCATTGTTTCTTCTGCCGTCACCCCCACAATCCCCGCGTTGGCCGGGACGGTTCGATCAGCCATGGCCAGAAAAGCTGACATTACGGCTGCTCGCGCCGCGGTCGCTGCTTTCAGTGAACAGCCATAATTGCCGCCATCGCAGATCATGCCGGTAATGTTCGCCGCCATGTTGTTAATTGCGCTTTCAATCTGTTTTTTACCGCCACCCATTAAGTGCACGATGCCCGCACTGGCACCCGTACCGGCGGCAATAGCACAACCGCAAAAGGCGGACAGCCTGCCGGAGTATTCTTTAATAAACATATTCACTAGAAAACTT
>JBHGWS010000078.1:0-5077 GCA_041936745.1 Candidatus Darwinibacter acetoxidans | reverse complement strand
TTTCTGAAACTACAGACGGCCTGCCGCTGCCGGACGCTTCTTATACTGTGGTCCGAGAAGCGGAAGGCGAAGAGTTTGTTACACAGATATATATCAAGGATGGCAAAATGTACATGGAAATGAGCGGCCTGCTTTGGGATCTGGGTGATGCCCTGGATTTTATCCTGGACGAACTGGTGGATCATTTGGCCGCAGGGGACTTGGAGGAGCTGTTTGAAGTAGAGGAAGTAGGCACAGAAGTGATTGGGGAGTGGGAAACAAGCCACTGGCAGGTCCGTTTAAAGGAAACAGGTGCGCTGGTTTCGGAGATGTGGCAGGCGGACGATGTTTTCGTATCGGTAAAGCGGATCAGCTACGATGAAGAAGGAAATGTAGCCTCAAGAGAAATTCTGAGGGAATTCAGCTTGGAGCCGGATTTTTCCGGATTGGACTTCAGTGAAGCACCGCCGCTTTTCTTTACCGCGGAACCGGAAGTAAAAAGCTTGACTAAGGAAGAATTTCAAGAACTCGTACCCTGGTACGATGTGGAAAAACCGTTTCCCGGCGGTTTTGAATTAAGGGGGATCAGGGTTAGGTACGAATCAATGTTTGAACAGTACGGTGAGATAGTTTTAGAATATTTTAATGGGGAAAAGGCTATTGAGCTGATGATCTTCGGGGCGCGGGATGGTTGGGCGGCTCAACCAAAATTTGATGATCTCCTTCTTTTGCTGCACACCTCTAAAGATGGAATCAGGCTTGAGCCCGCGGTACTTTTAGAAAACTCCAAGGTAATCTTGGGCTTTATTGATCCCGTACATATACCGACGGCGGAAAGCTTCCTCCGCTCTGTTGTCTTATTCCGTTAGCAAGATTGAAAAAGATAAGAAAAAAGAGCCGGCCGGCAGTTGCCGAGCGGCTCTTGCAGCGTGTGCTTATTTGTTTTTCGCTTCTTCATAAAGTTTCAAAACGGCTGCCCAATCAACTACGTTGAAGAAGGCCTTAACGTAATCGGGCCGCACATTTTGATACTTCAAGTAGTAGGCGTGTTCCCAAACGTCGATGCCCAAGATGGGAGTAAGTTTCTTCTCCGGCTCCATCAAGGGGTTATCTTGGTTGGGGGTGGAGGTTACATGCAGTTTCCCGTCCGCATCTAAAGAGAGCCAAGCCCAGCCCGAACCGAAAACGCCCAGGGCCGCTTTCGTTAATTCTTCCTTTAAAGCAGAAAAAGAAGAGAAGTCTTCTTCGATACGCCCGGCCAAATCTCCTGTCGGTTCGCCGCCGTTAGGGCCCAGAATCCCGAAATAGAGGTTGTGGTTATAAAATCCACCGCCGTTATTGCGTACAGCAGTGCGCAGTGCCGGATCGGTGATGGCAGGCAGATCGCCTAAAATTTCTTCAATGCTTTTTCCCTGTAAGGCGGGGAGTTTCTCTAATGCGCCATTTAAGTTGTTGGTATAGGCTGCATGGTGCCTGCCGTAATGAATTTCCATAGTCAACTTGTCGATATGCGGCTCGAGAGCTGCAAAATCATACTTAAGTTCGGCTTGTTTAAACACTTGCATCAGCTCCTTGCGAAGTAATAATCCCGAGTAATCCGCTTGGGATTAATTATAGTCTATCATAAGGAAAAATCAATTGCAAGTGATTCCCATTATCATTCTTTAAATTAAAGTATTATTATCTTTAATTTAAATGTTAGATTTTGGTACTTTTAATTAAGGGCCGATTTCTAAGTAATTAGGCAGTGGCCGGTAATAATCGGTGTGAAAAAGCTTTTGTACGGGCATTTCTCCGCGATAACTCACATTAACCCAGCTTTTCACCGCCATTCCCGGTGCCCCTTCTTTAAAAACGGTTTCACCCGGGGCTAAGCTTATATTTCGCCGCCGAATGGTCCAGGTGGGCGTATTGGCAATTTTTTCCGCCTGCCACTCCACCAAGGGCGGATAGTAGCTGCCGTAAAGGGCGGCAAAAAGCGTTTTGCCCCACACCTTTGCCCACAAAACAAGGGGGCCGGCTTTATCGTTGCGGAAGCGGAGATCCTTAGAAGCCCAAAGGATGGTGGCATCCCTGCCCGGCGGGATATAAGAGACGGACATGCTGTGCTGGTGGCGCTCGATAATCTCTAGATCGGCATAAACCGCTAAATTGTATAAAGCGGTGGCAACTTTGCAGATGCCGCCGCCTACAGCCGCCTGCAGCTGGCCGTTTACATAAAAGGGGCCCGGGCCAAAACCTCTCGCTTTAGTGCGGGGGCCCAAGGTTTTATTCAAAGAAAAAACTTGCTGTGGTTCAATTACTGTGCCGGCCAAGTAGCCTGCGGCAAGCGCGATATTATGCTCTTCGTCCAAAAGGGGGTTATTCAGGCCTAAAGAAAAACCGGTGATGAAAAGGGGGGCATCATATCTTGTGCGCAGATCCCTTAAATCTAAAGGAGGCTCCAAATACCAGGGCAGTTCCTCTTCTTTAACGAGGGCAAAAGGCCGCGGCGGAGCTGAATGGAAGGATGGGGCAGGAGAAGATTGGGGCACTGCCACCCAGCCTTCTTCGTGCCAGAGGTAAGCGGGTAAAACCGGGGGTGATGAGTATAACAAGGGGTGCAGGTATCTCTGCAGCGTAAGATAGAGGCTTGCGATAATTAAAAAGCGCACCAAGTTCCTTTTAGCGTTCATCCTGCCGCCCTCCCTAAAAAGCCTTATTCTTAAATATGAAATTTGGCGCCTTTTAGAACCAACTTGTCAGCCAATACTTTTCAAAAAGGGCCTTAGCAAGATAGGCGAAGCGGGTTTCCCCGGACAGCTTTAACCGGGCGGGAGCAGCGTAGGCATTTAAAGAAACAAACTGCCCCTTATTTAAACCCGTGAGCATGGCGGCGCCTTTAGCCCCGCCTTGGAAGCGGAAGGCTGGTTTTTTACCGCTGATTAAAAGGGCGATGTTGCGGGCTGCAACTTCTGCCTGGTAGTGGGCGAAAAAGCCTGTCTTAGGCAGCCAAGCCCCTTCCAAAGGCGAGGTAATGCCTACTGCATCGCCTACTGCGTAGACGTGTTCCAGCTCCGTGGCCAAAGTGAGGGGGTGGGCCTGCAGCCAGCCGTTTTTACCGGCCAGTAAGGATTTGCGAAAAGGCGCCGGGCCCCAATGAGAAGGGATGCCTATAAAGAGGCCGCCGGCGATTTGCACATCGCCGTCTAAAATGAGGCTGTTTTCTTTCCTGTCCAAAGAAAGGACGTTAGCCTGCGTATAGAGATTAATGCCCCTTTCTGTCATCATTTTTTGCACCTTTTTACCTACTAATGGATTGATAGTGCCTAGAGGCAGTGGTTCCGGTGTAACAAAATTGAGCTGCACCTCGTTTCTTTTCTTTTTGCGGCGAAAAAACGCATCGAGAAGAAATATAATTTCATAAGGGGCGATGGTACCCGTGAAGGGGAGGTTGGTGATAAAAAGGGTGATTTGGCCGCGGGAAAAGTCCGCAAGCTTTTTCTGCAGCAGTAAAGCTTCCGTTAAATTATAAGGGTTGAAGGCCCTTTCCGCCTGGCCGGGTATCGTTTCCGGCCTTCTTTCTGCGCCTAAAGCAATAATGGCGTAATCGTAGCGGAGGGGGCCCCGCTCAGTTTCCACTGTCTTTTTTTCCGGCACAAAGGCGGTAACGGCCGCCTGCAGAAAGCGGACGTTTTTCTTTTTCAGCCCGGTTAAACTGCGGGTAATTTGGGAAGGTTGGCGCGCCCCAACTATTAAAAGAGGCAGGCCCGCCAAAAAAAGATGTTTTTCATTTTTATCAACGAGGATTATTTCGTGTTCTTTGCCTAAAGTTTTTCCCAAGATATTGGCGGCAGCCACACCGCCCGTGCCGCCGCCTAGGATCAAGATTTGCAAGCTCATAGGAAACCACCTCATTTTAGGTTAACCTTTGAGCTTTTTTGAATGCACAAAGAAAAACCCGGCCGGGGCCGGGTTGGATTTTAGTCTTCAAAAGCTTCTTTTACCTGCCATTCTTCCCACACTTTGCCGACTAAGTTTACGCCGGGGCGTAAAACTTTCTTGCCCGGTTGCCAGCCGGCGGGGGTTGCCTGCGTGCCTTGGGAAGCATGGACCAGCTGGAAAGCCTTAAACTGGCGGATGGCTTCCCGGACGTTGCGGCCAACGGGAGGAGTCATAACCTCAAACGCCTGGACGATGCCGTCGGGGTCGATGATGAAGCGGCCGCGGTTTTCTACGCCTTCCTCTTCGTTATACACTCCGTACAGCCTGCCGATTGCACCGCTTTGGTCAGAGAGCATGGGGAAGGGGATAGCTTTGCCGGTCATCTTGGAAAGTTCATTGTCATTCCAGATCTTGTGGACAAAAATGCTGTCTACGCTGATGGAAAGAACTTCAACGCCGATTTCTTCAAACTCGTGGTATTTTTCAGCAACTGCTGAAACTTCCGTTGCTCAAACAAAAGTGAAGTCTCCCGGGTAGAAACAGAGCATAACCCATTTTCCTTTGTAATCCGAAAGCTTAACTTCAACAAATTTGTCTTGGTAAAACGCCGGGGCCGTAAAATCAGGTGCCGGTTTTCCTACTTGGATCATCGTTTGTTCTTCTCCTTTCTCATTTTCTAAAGTGTCTGTTTTGTCAATTTTGGCGGGCTCAGTCGGCCCGCTCGGCGGCCTTTGGCAGCCGGCCCGAAACTCTCTCATGATTCTTTCCTCCTAGATCAAAAGTTTCAAATAGATAACAGTAGTGATTATTATCTTCGCTAGTCAGCGGCCAAATCCTCCCTGCATTAAATTAAATTTCGCGAAATTTATAGGCCGGCCATTCCGGCAGGGAATTGCCCGCTTATGGCGAAGAAAATTGAGACCCGAACTTTACTCATCTCAGCTTAGAGAGGAGAACAGCCTTGAAACTTAATTACAAAAGAACCTTCTTTATCGGCCTGGCGTTTATGTCTATTTCGGCTTTCTGGCAGTTGTATGACAGCATCATTCCTTTGATTTTAAAACACACTTACGAAATTGGGGATACTTTGGCGGGGGCGATCATGGCCATTGACAACGTGTTGGCCCTTTTCATGCTGCCTCTGTTCGGTACGCTTTCCGATCGCCTCGATACC
>JBHGWS010000077.1:0-2638 GCA_041936745.1 Candidatus Darwinibacter acetoxidans | reverse complement strand
TTAGCTGCCAATTCAGCTTGTTTGTTTTCCTGGAACTCATGTGTTCCAGCAGCCGGTGTTACACTGCCCTGCCCTTCTATGCTTATAGTTAAGACGTAAGTGGCCGGGACTACGATTTTATTGAAAACTGCCTGAGCATTTTTATCGCTGTCCATTGTCAAAGAAATGTTTTTATCCTGCAATTTTGCAGTTCCGCTTTCATCCTCAATGATCCATTCTACAAATTCCCAGCCTTCCGCGGGGTTTGCCTGTAATTCAGTTTGTTCATTCTCTAAGATTTCATGTGTTCCCACAGCCGGTGTTACCGTGCCTTCTCCTTCGGTACTCACAGTCAGGGTGTAAAAAGTGGGCGGTATGATCTGCTCAGCAAATACTGCTGTTGCTTTGATACTGCCTGCCATTTTTAAATGTATTTCCCGCTCTTCGTACTCTTTGGTGCCGGCGTTATCTACGATGATCCAATGGGTAAAGTTCCAACCGGCCGCGGGCGTAGCCTTTAAGCTAACTTCTTGATTTTCTTCCAATTCGTGGGTTCCCGCCTGAGGGGTAACAGTGCCTTCGCCCTGGACTTCCACACTCAAAATATGGTTAACTGTTTGGGCCGGGCAGCCGGCTTTGGAAAAGACAGCTGTGATCTTCTTATCTTCACTCATCGTTATTGAAATCTCTTCTTCAGCTTTTTCAACGGTGCCATCGGCACCTGTAATGAACCAGCCTTCGAATGTACAGTCTTCACCTGGTTCCGCTTTTAATTCAACTACTTCGCCTACCGGAAAATCATGTGCTCCGGCATTTGGCGTGACAGTTCCATTTCCCTGCACTTCAACAGTTAAAGTATAACTTGTAGGTTCATCATCTGCCGGCGGTTCTGTAATCTTAGTGAAAATGGCGGTAACAAGCACATCTTGATCAACGTGAATTGTTGTTTCACCGTCTTCTATTTCGCTGCTACTATCATCATCTTCTATAATCCATTTGATAAACTGCCAGCCGTCTGCCGGTTCGGCGGTCAAATCCTGTAAAGCATTATGCCTGACACGGTGTACCCCCTCAGCAGGCGTGACCGTTCCTTCACCCTGTAGGGTTATTGTTAAATCGTGGTTTTTGAAGGGGGAGCCCAGGCAGCCTGCAGTTAAGATGGCCGTTACTAAAAGGGATAACAGCCAAACTTTTCTTCTGTGCCTAAACATTACTGACTAACCTCCTTTTTTTATAAAGGTGCAAATGTACTTATCGCTAACGCTATGTTTGCCAGGATATGCACCTGTATTTCGATAAATATATAAACGTGGAGTCGAAGCCGACAGTTTTATCAATCTACGCGGTCTTCAACCATTTGGTAATTGCAGCCGCTTAATTCCTTAATTGGGAAAGATTTCTAAGATGTTTAAAAACAATTCAGTTAAAAATAATCAGAATCCTGCCGAATTTTTACTAAAGATAAAGTATATTATCACAAATGCAGACAGGCAAAAAGTGCGGCCTTCGGCATGAAAAAACAGGCGAATCCGTGGTTTCGCCTGTTAGCTTACGTTTTTCCCCTATTACATGTACCGTCTGCGGCAGTCAGCACCCTTAATTCCCGAAACGTAAATGGACCTTAAGCCAAACGTTTTCGTTCTTCTTTTTCCAAATAATTGAGGAAGATCTCCACAATCTTAGGATCAAATTGAGTTCCCGCGTTGCGGCGCAGTTCCTTTTTTGCCTCCGCTTTGCCTAAAGCCTTGCGGTAGATCCTGTCGTGGGTCATGGCGTCGAAAGCGTCTACTACGGCTAGAATGCGGGCGAGCAGAGGGATTTCTTCTTTTGCCAAGCCTCTGGGGTATCCTTTGCCGTCCCACCTTTCGTGGTGAGTTAGAATATAATCGGCGATATTGACTAATTCAGGCACTGTGCTGGCAATTCGATAACCAATTTCCGGGTGGGTCTTAATTATCTTCCATTCTTCTTCTGTTAAGGGCCCCGGTTTTTGCAGAATTTGTTCATCGATGCCTATTTTACCGATATCGTGCAGCATCGAAAAGACTTCCAGTTCAGCCAGGTGCAGGCCGGATAATCCGAGGATTTCACCGATCGCCCGGCAGTGGCGGCCAAGCCGCTCGCCGTGCTCTTCCGTCTCTAAGCTCTTTTCAAAAAGGGTGTTCTTTATAGAAGTAAGGACAACGTTGCGGTAGCTTTTAGCTTGCAAGAGTTTAGCTTTATACATATGGTCTTCCGCTCGGCGCAGGGTTTCTTGGCGTTTTTCCAACGGATCTGTTTTGGCTGCACAACCGAGGGAAATACCCAGTTCTGTTTCAGCTATTTTGGCTCCACCTACGCTTTCTTTAATCTGTTCGCAGATCTTCAAGGCCTCAACCATGGGTGTTTGAGGCAGCAGGATTAAAAACTCATCGCCGCCCCAGCGGCCCACAAGATCCGTTTTCCGTACGCTTCTCTGCAGGATGGCTGCAATTTCAACCAGTACCTGATCACCCACTTGGTGCCCGAAAGCATCGTTGATCAGTTTAAGCCCATCTAAATCACCCATGATGAGCGAGAGGGGGAAGTATTTGGGATCATCCAGCCTTTCGAATTCTTTTTCTAAAAAAGCCCTGTTGAAAAGCGCCGTTAAAGAATCTCTGAAACTCAAATATTCGAT
>JBHGWS010000076.1:0-8670 GCA_041936745.1 Candidatus Darwinibacter acetoxidans | reverse complement strand
ACAAATCCTTTGAGGTCATTCGATCTCAGAAAGAAGAAGAGCGGTAAATGGAAGATACCCGTAGATTCTACGAAGTAGATGGGCTTTCGTTGCAACCGCTCTTCTTCTTTTTTTAGAATCTCAAGAAATTTGTTGAACCCGTCCGGGCTATGTTCCACTCGAAACGGCTTGCGAATCATCTTTCCGGAAGGTTCGAGCATTGCGACGACCGAGAACTGCGAGGATACGTCAATCCCTACTACAAAGTCATCTTGGAATTGCGACATATTAACACAACCTTTCAAATGGTGATAAATCAGAGAATCCACTAAGGGAGAATGTCGAACAACCTTGCATTTGAAACGGGTAACACCAAAAGGTGGCCCAACCAGCTAAACATCGAATCATTCTTGTGGAGTGACACGCTTTTTCACGGATAAGTCCTCAGTCGAGGGATCCAGGAGGAACGCACATCTATCTCTCTGACAAGAGTGATTATATCATGATTTTTAGGGTAAAAGCCCTAAAGGTGTCAACTGATTTACCGAACGAAAATCTTAAATTTTCAAGGAACGTTCGGGTGAGGTTTTGAACCGAAACCCTAACTATATCTTACAAGGGGGAATTTAAATGCCGCTGAAAACGGAAAACTTATTATCTTTGGAGGACTGTCCTTGCGCGCAAGCGTTTTTAGGCTTAAAGTACCCGTGGGAGATCCTGGCGAAGGTTCCCGCTTTAATAGAAGAAATCCTTTTGAGCAATCCAAAGAAATATGAACAGATAGCAGAAGGTGTCTGGGTGGGTCAGGGTACTGAAATTTCCGATACCGCCCGTTTTAAGGCGCCTGTTTTAATTGGGGCCGGCTGTGAAATTTGGCCGAATGCTTATCTGCGCCAAAACACCATTATCGGCGATCATGCGGTTGTTGGCACAGCCAGCGAAGTGAAGCATGCCATCTTATTTAACGAGGTTAAAATCGCTCACTTTAATTATGTGGGGGATTCCGTCTTAGGCCGCGGAGTGCACTTAGGTGCGGGGGCAATTATTTCTAATTTCAGATCCCTGCCCGGCACTGTTAACGTGGTTATCGGTGAGGAAGTAATTGAAACAGGCCTGCGCAAACTGGGCGCAATCATGGGCGATGGCGCGGAAGTGGGCTGCAATGCGGTTTTAAACCCGGGCTCAATTATCGGCCGGGGCGCCGTGGTTTACCCTCTGTCTTCCTTCCGCGGTTACATTCCGCCAAGAACGATTTACAAAGGGCCGGGGGAGTTGGTGCCCCTGCGCGATTAAACGCTGGCGGTCCGCTTCAGGCGGGCCTGCTTGTCCGCGGGCAGAATTAGATCGAAAGACGTCTGCGTTTCCGTACTGGTATAAGCTAAGGAACCGCCTAAATCCGCTGCGATCTGCTTGCAGATGGTCAAACCCCAGCCTGTATTTTCTGAATTGCCCCCTTTACTGGAAACACCCGGTTGGAAAATCTTATTGCCTACCCCCGGGGGTATGGCAGGGCCGTTATCTACTACTGAAAGCAGGTAAGTGCCGTTAGGTTGTTCACTCCAAAACAACCGGACTTGGGGCCGGGGGCTTTCTGCCACGGCGGTAAAAGCGTTATCCACTAAATTAGTAATGACCTTTAACAGCAGGCGCTGGTCCGTGTAATCCGCGGGAGGATCGGCGTCGATTTGGATGGCAAAATCTATATCGCGCAGGACAGCCTCATTTTGTTTCATGCCTAAAACCGCAAACCACACATCGTCAGGCAGTGTGGGATGATCGTATCGGTCGGAAAGGGCTGCTGCGGTGGATCTGATGCATTCTTGCGCATCTTCCAGCCTGCCCATCTGCAGGTAGGTGGAAATTAAAGTAAGATCGTTTAAAAAATCATGGCGCTCTTTGCGCAGGGCCCGCACCGTGGATTTTTGGATACGGTTTTCCACCGCGTGATAGTGGATTGTTTTCTCGGATTTGCGCGAGTTTTCGAGGAATTTAAGCAGAGCGCTGCCGAGTGCGGGAAAAACGATTACGCTGGAATACAAATAAACGGAAGGGAGCCGCAGGCTTGTCTGCAGTCCCAAAGCGCAGTGCAGTGAGCAGAGGGAATGAAAAATTACTACGCCCATGTAAAATATGTAAGGCTGCGGGCCTGTTTTTTTTGGCCGGGACTTTAACAAATTCAATTTCTTGTCTTTTCTTTTTCTTTTTGGCAGCAGAAGAAGGGCTAAGGCCAAAAGCGTAATTGGAAGAGAGGAAATCCAAGCATACGAGGGTGAAAATCGGTGCAGAGGGATGTCCGGCGGCAGCCGAAGCAGGAAAATAAATATTATTTCGCCTAAGAGGCCGAGGCTGATGGGGAAGATAACGGCAAACAAAGCCGCGGGAAAGAGAGGTGTGTCAAAAAGCGACAGATGGAGGACAATGTTGGTGACTGTGAGCAGTATCACTTTCGGCGCTAAATGGGGCAGGGCCAGATCAAGCAAAGTGATGGCGGCCCCCTGCAGGGCGGCAAAGATAATCAGTTTAGATCTCGGTGTGGCAAGCCTTAAAAGGCGTCGTGAAGTAAAGAGTTTTATACCGCTGAGTGGGAGGTGTACTAGAGCGAATAATAAAAGGATATTATTCATCGGGCTACCCCCTCAAACCAAATGGTACATTAACGTATTCGCCGTAAGATCTTGTTTTCCTTGTGAAAGGAAGTCCTTTTTTGCAAATATTAAGATATTCATTCGCCGTGTGTGTCCCAGATGCTGGCAAAACGGGGTGCCAAGCGCTCAAAGGCATCGACCAGGTGGGGATCAAAATGGGTGCCCCTGCCGCTTCTGATTATTTCAACGGCCTCTCGGTGGGAAAAAGATCTTTTATAAGGCCGGGCACTGCGCAGGGAATCATAAACGTCGCAGACCGCGGCAATACGGGCACTTAAAGGGATATCTTCACCGCTTAAGCCTTGCGGATAGCCGGAGCCGTCCCATTTTTCGTGGTGGTTTAAGGCAATTTCCCGGGCAATGGTTAAATAGTCGGCAATTTTCGTATTGCTCACATTAATATCCGCGGTTATGGAATCCAAAACCGAGGCACCGGTTAAGGGGTGCTGTTGAATCAAAGCCCATTCCTCTTGGTTTAAAGGCCCCGGCTTATTCAATATGTAATCGGGGACGGCCACTTTGCCGATGTCGTGCAGGGCAATGGTTTTGGCGATGTTTTCCTGCAAGTCCGGCGGTAAGCCCAGTTCTTTAGTCAGGATTGCGGCATAAAACCCCAGGCGGTTCAAATGCCTTCCCGTTACTTCTTCGTCCCGAAGCTGGGCCAAATCAACCAAGGCCGACATACTGGCCTGCTGAACCTGGAGCATTTCCACAAATTCCGCCTGCTGGCGGCGGAACTGGAGGTAAGCATGAATGCCGCCTAAGGCGGTTAAAGCCAATAAAGCCGCGGCCAACCTGCTGTTTTGAGTCTGATAGTAAATGATAAAACTGCTTAGAGCTCCAATGACGACAATAGGGACAACACAGATGCCTGGTTTTTGTTTCATAATAGCCTCCACTACCTGGGTGAGTTCACTGCTTTTAGTAATATTTCCCTGCGGGGCTTGATTTTCCTGCAGTTAGCTGGGTATTTGAAAATGTTTCTTAAGATAAGCTTGAAACTCTTTCAGCCCTTCCGGTTGGGGGAAATAGGCTTGGGCACTGAAGCGGCTGCCGCCGCCCCGGCCTCCCAAGGGAAGAGCTTTTTCCTTTACCAAATCGCCGCAGTGGCAAAAGTCGGCCAGGTTATGAGCTAAAACTAAACGATCCCCCACAGTGATTACTAAACTAAAAGATCCCAACTCGAAAATCTTGCGGGCAAGCTCCTGCGCCTGCTCTACACTGCCTTGAGGCAGGTCGATAAATAGGGGTGAGGTGTCGGCGGCAGAGGCGATTTCCTGCGCCTTACAGCTTAAAAGCTCGCTCTGCAGCTTCTGCACCTTATGTTCCAGGCTTCGTTTTTGCTCTAATTCTGCCTCTGCCCTGTGGAGCAGTTCTGCCGAGGGGGCGGAAAATAAAGCTGTCAATTCTGAGATCAAAGCATGCTTAATGCCGTAATCCCGCCGGGCCCGCCCGCCGCAGAGGAAGTAAACCCGGGCCATCCCCTTATATTTCTCGGCCCTTAAAATCTTTAAAGAACCTATTTCGCCCGTGCGGCTGACATGGGTGCCGGCACAGGGCGAATAATCTATTTTGTCAATCTCAACGATGCGGATTCGCTCGACAGCCGGCGGCAGCTTACGCACGGGTATGTTTTCCAGATCATCCTTTCCGACGGTGTAGGCCTTAACGGCAAGGTTGGCCGTAATCAAGGCATTAGCTTTTTCTTCTGCAGCCGCTTGCGTTTTTTTGCTTAAGGCGGCCGTTGCCAGATCAATACTGCAGTACTCTTGGCCCAAATGGAAGCTTTCCGTTGCCCAGCCATATTCATCTAAAAATATGGCGGATAAAAGATGCTGGCCCGTATGCTGCTGCATGTGATCAAAACGGCGCTCCCAGTTAAGCCGGCAGGCTGCTTTTGTTAAGCCCGGATCTTCTGGCAGCAGGTGATAAACCGTACCGTCTTTTTCAAAGACATCCAACAGGGGCAGATCGTTAATAAAGCCGGTGTCGTGGGGTTGGCCGCCGCCGGTTGGATAAAAAATCGTCTCCTGCAGTACCGCCAGAAAGCCCCCATCAGTTTTTTTACAGGCTGTAATGGTTGTTTCAAGCTCTTTTTGGTATGGATCTTCGTAAAATTTGTAAGAGATGATGTCCACTCCTTTAAGTCTGTCAGAGATCGGTTGTCAGGGGCTTTTCATTATAAAGCTGCAGCCGCATGAAAACAAAAGGTGCACCGAAACTTGCCCAAAGCCCCAAGCAGGCGTAGCGGCTGATGGTGGCTAAGTTTAAAGGCAGCCAGCCGAGGACGGGCTTTAAGACGATGCGCAGGGCAAAAAGCACGCCGATGCCTAAAATCACTTTAACGATGTTCTGCCAGATTGCCGCATCTTCTTGGAAATCGACATAAAGTCCTTCCCAGCGGTAACCAAGTAAAGCGCCCAAAAGAAAACCAACGGTCATGGGGCCATCTCCCGCGGGGTGTAAGGCATACAAAAAGGCGGCTGTGGCAAAAGAGCCGATCAGCCAGCTTCTGAAGGGTACTTTAAGCGGGTCGAAAGAGCTTAAGGTTAAGCCGGCGAAAAGCAGGAGAAGGCCTATTGCCAGGCCGCCTAAAATATCGATGGGCCAATGGACGCCTAAAAAGATGCGGGAAAAGCTGATCAAAAGAATCATTACCGCAGCTAAAACAAAAGCCTTCAGGTCTTTTAGCTCAAGCGCTAAAAAACCCCAAAAGGCTGTACTGCCCTGGGCGTGCCCACTGGGGAAAGAATAACCCTCCTGCGAAACCAGACGCAAATTCAGGGGAGGGCGTTCGGTACGGAAAATGAATTTGGTGCCCGAATTAATATAAGCGGAGAGGGTAAAGAAAACGGCGAAACGGAAACCAAAATGTTTATCCACCAACCAGTAGATAATAGGAATAGCCAGCATATAAAATTCTAAAGATCCTAGAAAAGTGATTGCTTTAAAGAAAGCCGTAAGAGCGGGAGCTGCATACTGCTGGGCCCAAAGAATCATGCCTGTATCAGTCAAAGCAAAGCCCTCCTTCGGATCAGGTTACTTTAATTATTCTAAGCTGGGGGCAATTGTCCTCCCTTAGGCAGGACAATTCACCGAAAATCGGGAACATGCTTAAGTGAGGTTGCGTTTATTTCAAAGGGGGATAAACTTGAAACCAAATAAAAAGAGCAGATGGAGGATGAAAGAGCCTGTTAACGCCCTGACCCATTTCGTTATGTTTTTAGGGGGATTTGTGGCGTTAGGCCTTCTTTTACACAAAGCGTGGGGTTCGGCGGGGGCTGTTATAGTCGGCTTGATCTTTGGCTTGAGCATTATCACGTTGTATGGAGCCAGTACCCTGTATCACTGGCTTCGGGCCACGCCCCGCTGGGAGCTGATTTTGCGTAAGCTTGACCATATTTCAATCTATTTTTTAATTGCCGGCACTTACACGCCCGTTTTATACTACGGCCTGCAGGGGCTTTGGAAATGGGCCATGTTAGTTACTGTTTGGGTGCTTTCCGCCGTCGGTGCGCTGTTGAAAGTCTGGCTGGTCGATATCTCCCGGGTTTTAACCGCGGGGTTTTATTTGAGCTTGGGCTGGTTGGCCGTCATACCTTTCGGCCAGCTTTGGAAAAGCTTAGCAAAGCCTGCCTTGGTTTTATTATTAGCGGGGGGCGCGGCCTATACTTTGGGGGCAGTGATTTACGCCACCAAAATCTTTAACTTTAAGCCCAACCGCTTCGGCTTTCACGAAGTTTTTCACATTTTCGTCGGCGTCGGTACAATACTGCACTTTCTGATGATTTATCTCTTTGTCATGTAAAGGGGGGAGCAGATGGAGTTTTTAAGCGGCCTGTTTGCCATTGCTTTGATTGTTTTTCGGATAGGTGTGCCGATTTATCTGTATACGCAGGCATGGAACAAGGAATGGCCGAAACCGGGCCTTTGGATCTTATTCGGTATTTTCGAACCGATCACGGCTTTAATGATTTTTTATTTGATTGTCCACATTTTACCGAGCAGGGAACCTTTTAAGGGGTGATCTCTTTGCGTAAAGTTTTTTTAGGGCTTGCAGTTGTATTTTTCCTGCTTTTTGGCCTAAGCGCTGCCGGTGCCAGCGAAATTGCCGTGTTAGAAGCGGAAAAGCTGCTCAACATCGGTGGAAAAGAGGCTCTTCTTCAAGCCCATGGTATTTTGGACAGGCTCCTTGAGGCAGAGCCGGCGGACAGCCGCCTGTTATGCCTTTATGCCGAGGTTAGTTTTTCTTATGGCGATTGGCTGGCGAAAGATGAACAAATTGAGCTTTGGGAAAAGGCGTTAAGACAGGCGGAAAAAGCCGCTGAATTAGAGCCGACCTCGCCTCACGGCCACTATTGGGCCGCAGCATTAATGGGGAAGATTGGGCGTGCCAAGGGGATTTTACAGAGTTTATTTCTTATGAATCCCATGCTGGAGCGCCTGGAGCATGTTTTGGAGCTGGATCCCGACTACAGCTGGGCTTATTATGTCTTAAGCCAGATGTATCAAGAGATGCCGCCTAAGCCGGTGGGCCGGGGAGATCGCAAAAAGGCTTTAAGTTACGCCGAAAGGGCGTGGGAGCTGGAGCCGGAGGAAGGGGAATTCAGCCTGCTTTATGCAGAGCTTCTAGTGAAAAACAAAAAGCCGGCGGCAGCGGCGGCAGTGCTTAAAGCAAGTTTGGAAGAACCAACGTATGATTGGGACGAGCGGGTGCGCCGGGAGGCGGAGAAGCTTTATCAATCCTTGGAAAATGTAAGTTAGCTGTTTAAGCGGGAAGCGGCAGGGTGAAAGCTGTCGTTTCTTTTTTTAGCCGTTTTGTTAAAGGAAAAGGGCTTTGATAAACGGAATATTAGTTAAGGTAAGGTTAATTTTAGGAAGGGGAAATGACATGACATCTTATTTACCGGAACCTTATAAAATTAAAATGGTGGAAACGTTGAAACTTTTATCAAAGGAAGAGAGAAAAGAAAGTATCCGCCGCGCCGGCTACAACCCTTTTTCGCTGCGAAGTGATGAGGTTTATATCGATCTCCTTTCCGACAGCGGCACCGGTGCTATGAGCGATCGGCAGTGGGCCGGTTTAATGCTCGGTGATGAGGCTTATGCGGGCAGCCGCAATTTTTACCACCTGGAAGAAACGGTGCAAGATTTAACCGGCTACAAATACGTGCTGCCAACGCACCAGGGCAGGGGAGCGGAGCAGATCATCTTTCCCATTTTGGTAAAAAGGGACGGGCAGTACGTTTTAGGCAATATGCATTTTGATACTACCAAAGCCCATATTGAACTGGCGCGGGCCATACCGGTCAATTTTGTCATCGAAGAGGCCTATGATACTTCGCTGGAACACCCCTTTAAGGGGAATTTTGATCTGGTTAAGCTGGCAGCCTTCATCGAGGAAAAAGGGGCCGAAAACATAGCCTGTATCGTCAACACTATTACCTGCAACAGCGCCGGGGGCCAACCCGTTTCTTTGGCAAACATGAAAGAGGTTTACGCACTGGGGCAGAAATATAATATTCCGGTGGTTTTAGACAGCGCCCGCTTTGCCGAAAACGCTTACTTCATTCAACAGAGGGAGGCAGGCTGTGAGTCTAAAAGCATTGAGGAAATTATTTTAGAAATGTTTGCCTTGGGCGATGTTTTCACTATGAGCGCCAAAAAGGACGGTCTTGTGAATATCGGCGGGATCCTTGCCATCAAGGAAGATGAAGAACTTTATTTAAAGTGCCAAGCCATGATTGTGCCCTTAGAGGGCTTTCCCACCTACGGCGGTTTAGCCGGCCGCGATATGGAGGCCTTGGCCAGGGGTTTAAAAGAAGTTGTCAAAGAGGACTATTTACGCACACGCATCGGCCAAGTGAAACTTCTGGGTGATTTACTCATTGAAGGCGGTGTTCCCGTGCAGCGGCCGATTGGCGGCCATGCGGTCTTTGTGGATGCGGGTAAGATTTTACCGGACATGCCGAAAACCCAATTTCCCGGCCATGCTTTAGCGGTCGCTTTATACACGGCCAGCGGGGTGCGGGCAGTGGAGGTCGGC
>JBHGWS010000075.1:0-30037 GCA_041936745.1 Candidatus Darwinibacter acetoxidans | reverse complement strand
TTTTATCTTCTCCATATTGGCTCTGTAGCGCCGATTCCAGTTGGTGGACATTGCGGTTTTTTCCTCTTGTAAAATCTCATAAACGCGTTGAGTTTCTTCTTCAGTGATCACCTGGCGAAGGCCCACATCATCAACAGCGTTCATGGGAATCATCACCTGCATATCGCCGATGGGCAGCGCCATGATGTAATATTTCTGCTTCTCGCCCAGAACTTCCCGTTCTTCGATAGCTTTGATAATTCCGGCACCGTGCATCGGGTACACAACATTATCCCCAACGTTGTACACCAAGAAACCCCCTTCGTTAGCTCCACCAATGTGTTTTCAAAAGGCATTTATTTCAAAATGGAGCCATTTTTAATTAATCAGGTTCTTATACTAAATTTACCACTTTCTTCACCTAAAGTCAATTAAAGCTAGGGTTTTTGCACCCATTCAAACCTTGACAACCGATTTTCGGAAGAATTATAATGGAAGAAGGACCGTCATGCTCCGGCCGGAAGGAGGATCGAAATGACAAAACAAATAAGTCCTTGCCATTACTTTCAAGATAATGTAAAGAAATATCTTGTACGCCATCACAGTATTCTAGATATTGTATCCAAATTCCAAGAAACTAATGCCCGAGTCAACCGGGCTTTATTTAGGGCAGTGACAGACTGCGGCTGTATCAGCATTGATGCTTCCAAACAAGTTTTGCCCGATGATTGTACTTTCGAGGATGTGCGTGAACACATCCAATCGCACCTGGAAGGCCAATTGTGCGATAACTGCAGAGAAGTGCTGGAAGTGGAATTGGGTCAAAATCTTTTTTATTTAACCGGGTTGTGTAACGCTTTAGGCTTGAGCCTTGACGAGATTATACTTAAAGAAGATCAGCGCATGAGTACCTTAGGAATGTTTCACCTGCGCTGAATCAAAAATGGCTGTCCACCAAGACCTGTTCCCGTAAACGGCGCAGGCCTTCTTGGATCGCCTTGGCCCTAACCTCACCGATTCCTTCAACATCATCCAATTCTTCTATTGAGGCATCCATGATAGTGGAAAGCTCGCCGAATTTTGTAACCAAATTTTCCACAACGGGCATGGGCAGCCGGGGTATTTTCGCTAAGATGCGATAACCGCGCGGTGCCACCGCCTGCTCCAGGGCAGTTACGCCGCCGCCGTAGCCTAGAGCCTTGGCCATTAAATTCAAGTTTAAAAGATCTTCCGAGTCCCACTCCTCTATCTTTTCCCATTCCTCGCCGGGGCTTTCTTCCGCTTGATTAAAATAATCTTTAAAAACGAGTAAACCTTCGTCCTTAATATCAGACATTAACTCTTCCAACTGCATCCTGACTAAACGGCCTTCCGAGCCCAGCTGAATTACATAACGCTCGATTTCCCCCGCAATCCTGCTTACCATCTGGCTTCTTTGTAAAACGGTGGCAACATCGATTAAAGTGACCAAATCTTCAAATTCCAAAGCGCTCAGATTCGTCAGGGACTGGCGGAAAACGCTGCGGTATTTTTCCAAAGTGGATAAAGCCTGGTTGGCCTTGGCAAGAATAACGCTGACATCGCGCAAAATGTATTTCCAGGCCGCCTTATAAATAGTAATTACATTACGCCTTTGAGAAATAGAAATAACCAGCTGGCCCGTTTGTTTTGCCACCCGTTCCGCGGTCCGGTGCCGCGTACCCGTCTCGTTGCTGGGAATCATGGCATCCGGTGTCAGCTGGGTGTTAGCATATAATATTTTTTTAGCGTCACTGGAAAGCACAAGCGCTCCGTCCATTTTAGCCAATTCGTACAAAGCAGCCGGGTGCATTTCCGCATCGATCCTAAAGCCGCCGTTCACCAACTCCAGTACCTCATCGCTGTCCCCTAAGACAATTAAGGCACCTGTTTTGGCCTTTAGGATGTTTTCTAAGCCCTCGTAGAGTTGAGTTCCCGGCGCCAATAATTCCAAACTCTTATAAACCATCTCATCCTCCCGCACACACTCACCTCTTCTTTCCCAATAAGATTTTTAAAGCTTCTTGAATGGTGGCCACGCCCACAACTTCGATGGGTGCTTTTTTTATGGCATTGTGTTTGGGCAAAACACACCTGGCAAAGCCCAGCCTAGCCAGTTCCGCAAGCCTCATTTCCACACCGCGCACTGCCCGAATTTCCCCCGAGAGGCCAACTTCACCCAAAACAGCCCAAGCAGGATCGATGACTCTGTTTTCCACGCTGCTCGCCACCGCCGCGGCCATACCTAAATCCAAGGCCGGCTCCTGCAGCTTCAAGCCGCCAGCAATATTTAAAAAGACATCGTGGCTCTGCAGGGGATAGCCCTGCCTTTTTTCCAAAACAGCTAAAATGATGGAAAAGCGCTGGTAATCTACTCCCGTCGTCTGGCGCCTGGGGCTGCCGCCAAACGGCGTTGGGGCTGCTAAAGCCTGGACCTCGACCAAAAGCGGGCGGGTGCCTTCCATGTAAGGCACAACAACGGAGCCGGAGCTTTCCTTGGGCCGTTGGGATAACAAGAACTTAGAGGGATTGGCGACGGGGGAAAGGCCTGCAGCGCCCATTTCAAAAATGCCCACTTCGTTGGTAGAACCGAAACGGTTTTTAACGGAGCGCACTATCCGGAAAGAAGTATGTAATTCGCCTTCGAAATATAAGACGAAGTCCACTGCATGCTCCAAAACCTTCGGCCCGGCCAAGTAGCCTCCTTTAGTAACATGCCCTACTAAAAGAATTACCGTGCCCCCCGTTTTAGCCGCCTGCAAAAAGCGGCCCGTGCTTTCTCTAACCTGGCCTACGCTGCCGGGGGCGGAAGTAAGTTCCTCCACCACCATGGTTTGGATGGAGTCAACCACGGCCAGGACCGGTTTTTCCTTTTCTATAATTTGGCAGACCGCATCCGCGTTGGCCTCGCTGACCGCGATCAACCGCTCTTCCACCGCGCCCACGCGCACGGCGCGCAGTTTCAACTGGGCTAAAGACTCTTCCCCCGTTACATACAAGACGGGGCCTAATTTTTTGGCCACTTGGCCGGCGATCTGCAAAAGCAGGGTCGATTTCCCGATGCCCGGATCCCCGCCGATTAAACCTAAGCTGCCGGGCACCAAGCCGCCGCCTAAAACCCTGTCCAGTTCCTCAATGCCGCAGCTGAAACGGATCTGCCCCCCGTCTTCAATTTCGGTTAAGGGGCGCGGGGTGCTTGTTTGAACCCACGTCCGGGAGCCCTTCTTAGCCTCTGCCCTGCTTTCTTCCACTAAAGTATTCCATTCCCCGCAGTGAGGGCACCTGCCCATCCAACGAGGGCTTTCCGCACCACACGATTGACAAACATAAAGAACAGTTTTTTTGGCCACGGAGCATCCTTTCTATCCTGCTGAATTAATTATCTCTTTTAATTATAACATCAGAAAAAGGAGTGCACAACCGGAGAACCCATTGTTGTGCACCCCTTTAGCGGTTTGTCGAATTTAGTAGAAAATAAACTCCCCTTCTTTACTGTCGACGGTGATAGTCCCCCCCTCACCGAAGGTACCTTTCAAGATCTCTTCAGAAAGCGGGTTTTCAATATACCTTTGGATTGCCCGCCTCAGCGGCCTGGCGCCAAAGTCAGGGTCAAACCCTTTGTTGGTCAAAAGATCCTTGGCAGCGTCTGTTACGGACAACGTAATGTCCATTCCCGCCAACTGCTCCCGCAGCTCCTTCAGCATAATTTCCGTAATTTCGCCGATATGGACCTTATTCAAGGCATGGAAAACTACAATTTCATCCACCCGGTTGAGAAACTCCGGCCGGAATGTGCGCTTTAATTCATCCGTTACTTTGCTTTTCATGGCTTCGTAATCGCTCTGCTCATCCACAACCGTCCTAAAGCCAATGCCCGAATCGCGTTGAATCTGCTGGGCACCCACGTTGGAAGTCATGATCACCGCTGTGTTGCGAAAGTCCACCGTGCGCCCTTTTGCATCCGTTAAACGGCCGTCTTCCAAAACCTGTAAAAGGATATTGAAGACTTCCGGATGGGCTTTTTCAATTTCATCGAGCAGGATTATGGAATAAGGCTTACGCCGCACTTGTTCGGTGAGCTGGCCGCCTTCATCATGCCCGATGTACCCCGGAGGTGCACCTACTAAGCGTGCTACCGCATGCCTCTCCATATATTCTGACATGTCAATCCTGATAGTGGCATCTTCATCGCCAAAGAGGGCTTCTGCCAAAGTCCTGGCCAATTCGGTTTTCCCCACGCCGGTGGGCCCTAAAAAGATAAAGGAGCCGATGGGCCTTTTTGGATCTTTCAAGCCGGCGTGCGCCCTGCGCACAGCCTGCGAAACGACACCGATGGCCTCATCTTGGCCGATGACCCTTTCGTGTAAGACTTCTTCCAAATTGAGCAGGCGCACCGTCTCTTCTTCTGCCAATTCCGTTACGGGGATGCCGGTCCAACCGGCAACTATATCCGCAATGTCTTCTGCAGTGACAACCGCTTCATCGCGGCCGTGGCTGCTGCGCCATTCTGTCCTTTTTTCTTCCAATTCTTCCTGCAGTTTTTGTTCTTTATCTCTTAAGCCCGCCGCCTTTTCAAAATTTTCGTTTTTGATGGCCGCTTCTTTTTCGATCTTTACTTCTTCAATTTTAGCTTCCAGATCTTTCAGCTCCGGCGGCGCCACCAAGCCGCTTAAGCGGACCTTTGATCCTGCCTCGTCCATCAAGTCGATGGCTTTATCGGGCAGGAAGCGATCGCTGATGTAGCGGTCGCCGTATTTGGCTGCGGCCACTAAAGCCTCATCGTGTATTTTCACGCGGTGGTGGGCCTCATAGCGATCTCTTAGGCCTTTTAAGATTTCGATTGTTTCTTCCACGGAAGGTTCATTGACCATAACGGGCTGGAAACGCCTCTCCAAAGCCGCATCTTTTTCCACATGCTTTTGGTATTCATCTAAAGTTGTGGCACCGATGGCCTGCAGCTCGCCTCTGGCTAAAGCGGGTTTTAAGATGTTGGCCGCATCAATGGCACCTTCCGCGGCGCCGGCACCGATGATTGTGTGCATTTCATCGATGAACAAAACTACATCGCCCGCACTCCTGATTTCCTCCATGACCTTTTTAAGGCGCTCTTCAAACTCTCCCCTGAATTTAGAGCCGGCGACAAGCCCGCCTAAATCAAGGCTCACAACGCGCTTGTCATTTAAGGTTTCAGGTACATCGTTGTTGACAATTTTCAAAGCCAGCCCTTCGGCGATGGCGGTTTTACCTACACCGGGCTCGCCGATTAAAACGGGGTTGTTTTTTGTCCGCCGGCTGAGGACCTGGATAACCCGTTGAATTTCCTTTTCCCTGCCGATCACCGGATCCAGGTTGCCTTCTTCCGCCAGGGAAGTTAAATCACGACCGAACTGATCCAGTGTCGGGGTTTTACTCCGTTTAGGCCTTTGAGCTTTAGCCCGGCCGCCGCCGCCCAATTGGCTTGTAACCTGCGTGCGCACTCTGCCCAAATCGGCGCCTAAATTCTGCAAAACCTGGGCCGCAACACCCTCCCCTTCCCGAATCAGGCCTAACAAAAGGTGTTCTGTGCCGATATAGGTGTGGCCTAAGCGGCGCGCTTCATCGAATGCTAATTCTAAAACCCGTTTAGAGCGGGGCGTGAAACCGATCTGTTTCTGGGAAGGCTGCCCGCCTCTGCCGATCATCCGTTCAATTTCATCCCGCACCTGATCAATGCTGATTCCCATGGAAAGCAGCGACCTGGCGGCAACATCCGAACCCTCCGCGATCAAGCCCAACAGAAGGTGTTCTGTCCCCACCACGCCGTGGCCCAGGCGCCTGGCTTCTTCCTGAGATAGTACTATTACTCTTTGGGCTCGTTCAGTAAAACGACCAAACATACTCCCACCCACTTTCTTTTTTTCCAAAACTCAATATTTTATTATTTCTGTAAGGTTTCCCTAATCAAACTGGCCCGCAAACGGTCCCGCTCCTGCACCGGTAGGGGCTGGCCCATCAGATGCTGCAGGTGTGCCGTGCGGATTTGTACCAACAGTTGTTTTATGGCATCAGGGGCCGCTTGTTCAATAACCCCCAAATCCACCGCTAGTTTAAGGTTTGATAAAAGCTCCATTGCTTCTCGACTTGTAATACTGCGGGCATTAGTCAAAATGCCGTAAGATCTGTATAACCAATCTTCTGTTGCCAGCCGCCTGCCGCTTTCCATTAAATATTCCCTGGCCTGGCGCTCGCTGTGCAAAATTTGGCTCGCAAAACGGGCCAAATATTCAATCGTTTCTTCTTCGCTGTGGCCCAGGGTAACTTGGTTGGAAAGCTGGAAGATATTGCCCCAAACATCGCTGCCCTCGCCGTACAGCCCCCGTACGGTTAAACCGAACTTAGATACGGCGCCCAACACTTCCTGCACTTTTTTAACCCTTCTGAGGGCAGGTAAGTGGAACATTACCGAGGCCCGCAGGCCGGTTCCCACATTAGTGGGGCAGCTGGTCAAATAGCCCATTTCACTGTGAAAAGCGTAATCCAAATGTTCCTCGAAAACATCATCTATTGCCGTTGCCGCCCGCCACGTTTCCGCCAGCTGCAGCCCGGGCTTCAGCACTTGAATCCGCAGGTGGTCTTCTTCGTTGACCATAATGCTGATACTCTCCTGCTCAGCTAAAATAACCGCGCGATTTTGCGGGTTGGCGATGTGGTTGGGGCTGACCAAATGCTTTTCAACCAAAAGTTCTCTCTGAAGAGAATCAATTGTTGCCATTTCCCGGTAGGTAAAATCCCCGTATCCCTGCAGATAGGGTGTCACTTTTTCCGCCGCGGCTAAAACCTGCCGCAGCTGTTCCCGCTTTGCGACGGCGGGAAAAGGTATCCCGCGGAGATTTCTCGCTAACCGGACCCTGGTCCCCAGGACAATATCGCCCTCGGGCCCGCTTTTTTTCATCCAGGAGCTAACGGCCCTCTTCATCGCCCTTCCCCCCCTGCGTCAAATCTCGCTTAAGCCTGCGAATTTCATCGCGGTAATGTGCCGCCTGCTCATAATTTTCCGTGCGGATGCATTCCTGCAGCTTTTTCTTCGCTTCCTCTATTTTCCTGCCCAGCCGCAGCTTCGCATAACCTTTGGCAGGTATTTTCCCGTTGTGGTTTACTGAGCCGTGGACCCGCCTTAAAACCGGGTTCAATTCGTCTCTAAACGTCTCATAACACTGGCTACAGCCTAAGCGGCCCGACTTTTGGACATCGGCTAAAGTGCGCCCGCACAGTTCACATGTTTTTTCTTTCTGCCTGATTTTGCTGCGCAGGGGGCCTTCTTGAAACAGGCTGGAAAGAATATTCTCCAGATCCAAACCGACGCTGAAGCCGGTATAACCCTGCGCACAACTTTGGCAAAGATGCAGTTCCGTCTGATTATTGTTTTCTATCTTAACAAACCTAACCGTGGCTTCGTTAATGCCACATTTTTCACAGAGCATCTTTTCACCCCCTCGGGTTTATAACCGCCGCAACTACTTTCGACCCCAAGTCAGCCTGTCGACTTGAGGATAAAGAAAACCAAAGCCCGCACCAAGCTGGCCCGCAGGATATCCTTTCCCTGCGCTACCGTACCTACTTCCTGCTGTGTTATCCCCCTGATCGTCTTCCGCTCGCCGCGGGTAATCAGTTGATAGTCCTCCAACCTGGCTAAGATATCTTCCATTTCTCTTTCATCTAATTCAGAGCCGATATTCTGCAAAAGGCGGATGGCATGGTTGAAACTGTCACCCACATGCACATGGCCCACGCGGATATAACCGCCGCCCCCCCGCCTGCTTTCAACGATATAGCCCCTTTCCAGGGAAAAACGGGTTGTCAAGACATAATTTATTTGGGAAGGGACACAGGCAAACACGTCGGCCAGCTGAGCCCTGCTCAATTCCACGCTGTTTGTTTGGCTGTCCCGCAGCATTTTTTTGATATAAGCCTCGATATGATCTGCCAGAGTACCCATTGGCGCCCTCCTTCTTGACCATTACTGACCTTAAGGTTATTATAGCACATCTTAGACCCGGTTATGCAAGTTCTTTAAACTTGGTCAGGGAACGTCAAAAGGCCAATTAAATGCCTTTTTCCGCCCCTTGAGGCTAAAATGGCTAATTTGCTCTTAATTCCATTGTTTTGCGCATAAGTATTGATCAGGAAGGGGGGAGCTTATGATCAATTATATTTGGTTTTTTATGATTGCCGCAGGCGTCATTACAGCCGCCGGCAGAGGCCAGATCCATTTAGTGACGGAAGGGATCATTAAAGGCAGCGAACAGGCGGTTTTAGTGGCGGCAGGCCTCATCGGTATAGTTTCTTTTTGGTCCGGGATGATGAAAATTGCCCAAGACGCGGGCTTAATTGAAGCTCTTTCACGCCTGATGAACCCCGTGGCCCGCCGCTTATTCCCGGACATTCCCGCCAAACACCCGGCCATGGGCGCCATACTTTTAAGCATGAGTGCTAACCTGCTCGGTTTGGGCAACGCCTGCACACCTTTGGGGCTGAAGGCCATGGGCTATTTACAGGAGCTGAACCGCGACAAAAAAAGGGCTTCCGATTCCATGGTCACTTTTATGGCGGTTACATCTTCCAGCCTCACCGTGGTCCCCAGTACCATTATGGCGTTAAGGGTGGCCCACGGCTCGTTGAACCCGACAGAGGTTATCGGCCCCATTATTGTGGCTACCGCCTGTTCCACCGGCGTAACTATCCTTGTTGACCGCATCCTGCGGCGCTTTTATTAAAGGAGGACTGTATGGTAAACCTAATCCAAGGCATTTCCAAATGGGCCATCCCCCTTTTGCTTTTGGGCATCACGGCGTGGGGCGCAAGCAGAAAAAAATCCGTCTACGAAAGTTTCGTTGCAGGAGCAAAAGAAGGCTGGCAGACGGCCTTAAGAATTTTACCCTACTTGATTGGCATGCTCGTGGCCATTAAAATATTCGAACACTCGGGTGCTTTAGGTAAACTTGTTGACTTTATCAACCCTTTAACCGCTTGGCTGGGCTTTCCTAAGGAAGTGCTGCCCTTAGCTTTAATGCGGCCCATCTCCGGTTCCGGCTCTTTGGGCCTGCTGACTCAAATCTTGGAAACTTACGGCCCTGATTCTTTTTACGGCCGTTTAGCCAGTACTGTTATGGGCAGTACGGAAACAAGCTTTTATGTTTTGACAGTTTACGCCGGCTCCGTCGGCATCAAAAAAACAAGGCATACGCTGCCGACCGCTTTAACCGCCGATCTGGCCGGTTATTTAGGCGCCCTCTACATTGTTTTGTATCTTTTTGGATAATTTATCTTCTTTCAGCCATACTGATTGTCAGCGGCAGAGGAGGTTTCTTAGATGAAAAGAATGCCTAAAAACCAAAGGCGGGAAATGATTAAAGGGGCTATGCAGACAATTGCGGCAAGCGATAAATTATCCCCCGCGGCGAAAAAGCGGGGTTTAACCGCTTTAAAAAAAGCACTGGCCGAAAAACCGCAGTAAGTTGATAAAAGGGTTGACTCCCCCCTTGTCTAATACTATCTTGAAAGAAAGAGGGCAAAGGGGAGAAGCTAAATGTCTGATTTGTTTCGTACAATACCTGCAGTAGATACTCTTTTAGCCGACAGCCGCGTCCAAGATGCGGCTTTAGGGCTTTCCGCCGCAGAAACCACACATCTGATTCGCCTTTTCTTAAGCGAAGTCAGGGATAAAATCAAAGACAGGCAGGCACCCTTGAGCGAAATAGAGATAATAGAAGGGCTGCTGAAGTATTTAGCCAAATCTAAACGGCAAAAATCCCAAGAAGTAATCAACGCAACGGGCGTGCTTTTGCACACCAATTTAGGCAGGGCGCCTCTGCCCCGGGCGGCGCTGGAGCGCCTTTTTCATCTGGGCTCCCGTTATTTTAACTTGGAATTGAACCTGCAAACCGGTGCCAGGGGCAGCCGCTACACCACTGCGGCGGCGCTTTTTAACCTGCTTAACGCAGAGGCGGCGGCAGATTTAGATACAGTAATTGTCAACAATAACGCCGCGGCGGTACTCGTTACCCTAAAATCTCTGGCCGCGGGCAGTGAAGTGATCGTCAGCCGGGGCCAATTGGTGGAAATCGGCGGCGGCTTTCGAGTTCCGGAAGTTATCGCCACAAGCGGCTGTATCTTAAAAGAGGTAGGCACCACCAACCGCACCCGCCTGGCAGATTATGAACGGGCAATCACGCCCGAAACAAAAGCAATTTTACTGGTCCATCCCAGCAACTACAGCATTATCGGTTTTACGGAAAGCGCAGCCAGAGAAGACCTGGCCCGGCTTGCCCAAGAGCGGGGGCTGATTTTGATCGAAGATATCGGCAGCGGTGCTTTTAAGCCCTTTGAAGAACCTTTAGTGCCCACCGCTTTAAAACACAGTGACATCGTAACTTACAGCGGGGATAAACTGTTAGGCGGCCCCCAAGCGGGCATCATCAGCGGTAAAAGAAAACTTATCGAGATCATCAAAAAAGAACCCCTCTTAAGAGCCGTGCGCATTGATAAGCTGTCGCTTCTGGCCTTAGAGGCGGTTTTAGAGATCTACCTCAACAAAGAGTACGGAAAGCTGCCCCTCTGGCAGTTGGCTTCTGTCCCCGCCGCTGAAATTAAGGCCCGGGCGGAAAACTGGCTGGCTCATTTGGGCAGGGGCTTAACGGGTGAAATTAAGCCCAGCCGCGCCACAATGGGCGGCGGTTCTTTGCCGGGCGAGACGATACCCTCCTGGTCTTTAGTTTTACAAAGCCCCACTTTATCAGGGGGCGAACTGGCAGCGCTTTTGCGCCGCAGCGAACCTGCGGTCATGGGCCGCATCCTAAAGGATCAGGTCTGGCTTGATCCCAGGACAGTGCTTTTGGAGCAAGAAGAAGCGCTGCTTAAGATTTTGGAAAGGGGGGTCAATACATGTTCATAATGGGCACGGCAGGCCATATCGATCACGGCAAAACCACCTTGATTAAAACACTGACCGGCATTAACCCCGACCGCCTGCGGGAAGAGCAGTCCCGCGGCATGACCGTGGATCTCGGCTTCGCCTGGTTTTCGCTTCCCGGCGGCAATGTGGGAGTTGTGGACGTACCCGGCCATCACCGCTTAGTTAAAAACATGCTGGCGGGCATCGGCCAGCTCGATTTTGTCCTTTTAGTCATTGCCGCCGATGACGGCTGGATGCCGCAGACACAGGAACACGTCGATATCCTCCATCTTTACGGCGTGACGAAAGGCGTTGTGGCCTTAACCAAAACCGATCTGGTGGAAGAGGATTGGCTTGACCTGGTGGAAATGGATATTAGAGAACATTTGGAAGCTACAACTTTGGCCGATCTGCCCGTCATCCCCGTATCCGCCGCGACGGGGCAGAATATAGGGTTGTTGAAGGAAAAAATCAATGAGGTGATTTCCTCCTTGGCCCCGGCGGAAGACCACGGAGATCCCCTGCTTTGGATCGATCGCGTCTTTACAATCAAAGGTGCAGGCACGATAGTGACGGGCACCTTAATTGACGGTAAGCTCGAAGTGGGCAGCGAGGTTATGATCGAGCCTTTAGGGCGCAGAGCCCGCATCCGGGGACTGCAGACTCAAACGCAGGAAATTGAAATAGGTGTGCCCCGCTCCCGCTTAGCGGTTAATTTAACGGGCGTGGAAAAAGATGAAATAGAGCGGGGGATGTATCTCTGCCTGGCGGCTAAACGCCCTTATTATTCTCTAATCAACGCCGGTGTGCAGATGCTGCCGGGAGCACCAAGCCCCCTGGAAAGCGAGCAGGAGATCAAACTTTATGTTGGCACGCAGGAAACATTAACCCGCGTCAAAATCTTGGGAGCAGAGGAAATTGCCCCGGGGGCGGCGGGCTTTGCCCAACTGGAGCTGGAGGTACCGGCCCACTTCGCATTCGGCGATCGCTTCATCTTGCGCCACAGTGAGCTCCAGGACACCCTGGGCGGCGGCACTTTCATCGAAGAAGGCATTCCGGTCAGGGGAAGCAAGCTTAGGTTAATCGGCCCAAAAAGGCTCAACCACCTCTTCCCCTTTGAAAAACCCGCCGCCTATTTAGACCTGGCGGCCTTAGCCAAAAAGCAGGTAGCGGGCAAAGAAGAGCTGAGCCTTTTGGTGGCGGAAGACCGCACCTTTTGGACACAGGCCGAATTTAAGAAAAAAGGCCTGCCCCTCCATCCCCAACTTATATTGCTGAGTGAATATCTGATGGCGCCGGGCCAATATGAAAAACTAAGAAAGCATTTAGAAAAAACGGTAGAGAAATTCCACAAAGAAAACCCCCTGGCACCGGGCCTGCAAAAAGAAACCCTGCGGGCAACGGCAGGCATCCCCCCGCGGCTTTTCGATGCGGTGCTGGGCAAAATTACGAGTTTGGCGGAAGCCCAGGGCACGGTGCGGTTAAAGACACATGAAGTCTCGTTTTCCCGGGAGGAGAAAGAACAATTAGAGAAAATCAGCGAATTGATCGAAAAAAACCCCTACGAGCCGCCTTCTTTAAAGGAATTAGAAGAGCTTGGGTTTGAGCGGGAGTTAATCTACGGTGCTGAACATTTGGGCAGTTTGGTCCTTTTAGCCGCGGATGCGGTCACTACACCGCGTATCTTAAAGGAAGTCCGGGAAATTTTGTTCACAGAAGCAACTTTTCAAGGCGAATTCCCCTTAGCCGCGTTTCGGGACCGCTTGAAAACCAGCCGTAAATTCGCCTTGGCTTTTCTGGAGTACTTCGATGCCAGAGGCACAACCATCAGAAAAGGAGACGTGCGCGTTTTGGGCAGACGTCCCCTGAAAGAATAAAAATGGCGGGAGAATATGGGAATCGAACCCACCGAGGATAACCCTTGTTACCCCCCAAACAGGTTTGAAGCCTGCGGAGCCCACCAGGTACTCAGATTCTCCCGTGCTCATTTATTGTACCACATTTTTATTTAATTTCAACCGGAAAAGCGCAGGCTGATCTCATCGGCCAGAATGGGGAAAGAGCCCGCCTCCGTTTCGATTAACAGGCGCCCGTCGGGCAGCACCTGCTTTGCCACAGCCGAAATAGAGCTGTCTCCTTTTTTAACTATAATTTGTCTGCCAAGAAAGTTACCGTAGCGCATAAACTCACGGTTTAGGTTTAAACCGGGATCTTTTGTCAAAGTAAGCCCCCGTTCCACCCCTGCCAAGGCAAGGCTTAAAACGGCGAAACGGCAGAAAACGCCGCCGCTTGCCTCCTGCAGCGAAATCCTGGCGGGAAAAGAAGCAGTGCCTGCGGCAAAGATATTCAGCCCCACACCCACAACGGCCCACAACTCATTTTTACACCTAACGCTTTCCACCAAAATCCCACCCAGTTTCCTTTCACCGACCCACAGATCATTGGGCCACTTAACTTTAATCCCTTCCGCTGTTTGCTGCAGTGCTTTCACCAGCCCCAAACCCACGGCCAGGGGCAGCAGCCTCATTTTTTCGTAATCGGCAAAGCGCCATAAGACACTGAAGGTAAGCGACGAGCAATCCGAAGACCAGCTGCGTCCGCGCCTGCCCCTGCCTTCGGTTTGGTTTAAAGCCCAAACCACCGTACCGTGGGGACGGCCGGCTTTGATAAGCCCTTTTGCGAAAGTATTAGTAGAAGGCAGAGTGTTATAAATCTCGACAGCGGTAATATCCTTTCCGCCCCATTGAACAGTATTTACAGAAAATTTCATGACAGCCCCCTTGTAAGAAGTGCGGACTACTAGTATAATTTTGATATTGAAGAAATAAAGGAGGATTATTATGCAAGCCAAAAAGCGTCTTTTAACAGTATTAGTTGCTTTTCTGGCGATAAGTGCCGTAATAGCCCACCTATCGCCGGATTACGTCTATGGCGCCGGCACAGAAACCGTTGCTTCCCCCCTGCTGCCGGGGGCAGACAACCCTTATATTATTGCGGACATTGCCGAGCTGGCCAGCCCCGCGACAGTCTTTATCTATGTGGAGTGGCCTGCGCCGGAGGTGCAAGAACCGCGGCAGCCAAGGAGGGAAGCCCCTCAAGATCCCTTCAGTTTCTTTTTCGATTACTGGTTCAGTGATCCCTTCTTCACACCGCAGCCGCGCACCCAGCCACCCAGTGCCGGGTCCGGTTTTATCATCGATGAAAAAGGAATTGTCCTTACTAACCAGCATGTCGTGGGCAATATGGGAGAAGGGCAGACTATAACGGTGGTGGTCGATGCACCGGGGTTAGAGCGAGAATATGAAGCGCAGCTCCTCGGCGCAGACAGCACCTTGGATCTTGCGGTACTCGAGATCAGCAATAAGAACGGCGAAAAATTCCCTACAGTCTCTTTAGGTGATTCTGATACAGCGCGGATTGGAGAATGGACCATTGCTATCGGCAACCCGTACGGCAGAGATTTCGAACACACGGTTACCGTTGGCGTGCTCAGTGCCAAGGGGCGGGAAATCAACATTAGAAACCCGGAAACAGGCGCTGTCCAAGTTTATAAAAACCTGATGCAGACGGATGCGGCAATTAACAGAGGTAACTCCGGCGGCCCGCTTTTAAACATCAACGGCGAGGTCATCGGCATTAACACGGCTGTCCATGCCCAAGCCCAAGGAATCGGCTTTGCCATTCCCATTAACGTGGCTAAAGAAGTTTTAGATGAGTTAATTGAAACAGGCGGCGTGGACCATAAGCTGGAGCCTCAAGCGTGGCTCGGCATTTGGTACCAAGAGCTGACAGATTCCATTGCTAAGCAGCTGCGGATCCCGGACGAAAAAGGCGTAATTGTCTCCGATGTAGTCAAGGGCTCCCCGGCAGATTTAGGCGGGCTTAAGCCTTGGGATTTAATCAGGCGGATTAACGAGCGGGATGTTTACGAACTAAACGATGTGGCCGAAGAAGTCACTGCCCACGAGCCGGGAGATGAATTGTTAATCACAGTCTATCGCGATGGCAAGGTACTGTTGATTACCGTAGTCTTAGGCGATATGCCGGCACATTTACGTGATTGAGCCAAACTATAAAGCCCTTCCCCGGCGGGAAGGGCTTTATTTTATTTACTTAGCTTCTCTGGTGATCTCCACTTCCAAATAGTCAAGAGGGCCCCCAACGGGGACAACTGATTTACGCACCCGCACAACTACTTTTTCCAGATCGTAGGCAGCCAGAATCTGATCGGCAATTGCGCGAGCGATTGTCTCCGGCAGTTGGAATTCCCGTTCTTCGACGATATCCTTTACTACTGCGTAAGCGTCCAGGGGATTAAAACCCAATTCCGGATCATCGCTCCCGCCTTGAGGTAAATCACAGTAGACCTCTAAATCCACAGCAAAATTCTGCCCTAATTCTCTTTCCGCGGCAAAAGCACCGTGGTAACCATAAAAAACCATGTTTTTTAAAAGCAGCCTATCAGACATGTGCTACTACCCCCCAGCCTAAAATCAGGCCTCGCCAACGACAGGTTCCTGGCTAGAGCGCCTGCGGTGCTCAGTGCGGACTTTTTCTACTTCTTCTTGTTCTTTATATGCGCTGGCCGCTTGTTTGGTGACCTCGTCTTCTTTCGGCCATTCTACCGGGCGGCCTTCCATAATCGCCTCGAATTGTTCTTGAGTCAGTGTTTCCCGCTCCAAAAGCGCCTGGGCTACTTCATCCAGTTTTTCTCTGTTCTCGTTGAGTGTTTCCAAAGCCTGCTCGTAGCTTGTGTCCACGAGGCGGCGCACTTCCTGATCAATGGCGGCCGCAATCTCTTCACTGTAATTGCGTTCGCGGGAAATATCCCGGCCTAAAAACACCAAATCTTCGCCGCTGGGGCGCCCAAAGGTCAAAGGCCCCAATTTAGAGCTCATTCCCCACTCCATAACCATTTTCCTGGCGATACGGGTTACCCTTTCCAAGTCGTTATAGGCACCTGTACTCACTTCGCCCAAGGCAATTTCCTCCGCGGCCCGGCCGCCGAGCAAGCCCACAAGATCGTCTAAGAGTTTAGAGCGGCTGGTAACAAAACGTTCCTCTTCCGGCAGCATCATCGTATAACCGCCCGCGGAACCGCGGCCGATAATCGTGATTTTGTGGATTGGGTCGCCGTGTTCGGTAAAGTAAGCTGCCACGGCATGCCCTGCTTCGTGATAGGCAAACACGGTGCGGTCTTCTTCCGTCAAAAGCCTGTTTTTCTTTTCAGGTCCCATTAAGACCCTGTCAATGGCTTCTTCCGCATCCTTCATTTCAATCACTTTGCGGTTTGCTCTGGCGGCTAAAATAGCTGCTTCGTTCAAAAGGCTTTCTAAATCCGCCCCGGCAAAGCCCGGCGTCCGCCTGGCCAAAACATCAATGTCCACTTCCGGGGCCAATGGTTTGTTGCGGCTGTGAATCTGCAGGATAGCCTTCCGGCCCTGGAGATCAGGCCGATCAACTAAAACCTTGCGGTCAAAACGGCCCGGCCGTAAAAGCGCCGGATCCAAAACGTCAGCCCTGTTAGTAGCCGCCATAATAATGATGCCGGAATTAACTTCAAAGCCGTCCATTTCCACAAGCAGCTGGTTTAAGGTCTGCTCCCGTTCATCGTGGCCGCCGCCTAAACCTGCTCCCCGCTGGCGGCCCACGGCATCCAATTCGTCAATAAAAATCAGGCAAGGTGAATTCTTTTTTGCGTTCTCGAACAGATCCCTGACCCGGGAAGCACCGACACCGACGAACATTTCCACAAATTCAGAACCGCTGATGCTGAAAAAGGGAACGCCCGCCTCGCCCGCGACTGCCCTGGCCAAGAGGGTTTTACCCGTACCCGGAGGGCCGATTAACAGCACTCCTTTCGGGATTTTAGCGCCCAAATCTTTGAACTTTTTGGGCTGTTTCAAAAACTCCACAATCTCCATTAATTCTTGTTTAGCTTCATCAACACCCGCCACATCGCCAAAATTAACTTTGGGTTTATCGTCCGTGTGCAGCCGGGCCCGGCTTTTCCCGAAGGATAAAGCCCGGTTATTGCCGCCCTGCATCTGGTTCATGATGAACAACCAGACTAGGGCCAACAGGACCACAAAAATGATGTTCGGAAGGAGTGCCACCCACCACGGGGGTGTTGGCGGCAGTTCCGCCTCCAATTGAACATGCAGCGCTTCTAAGCGATCAGCTATGTCCGACATCTTACCCAGAGGAACCAGCGAGACAAAGGAAGTACCGTCTTTCAGGTTACCTTCTATATGCTGATCCCCCACCATGCGGACAGAAGCAATTTTATCATCTTCTATATATTCCAGTAATTCGGAATAATAAAGCTCTTTTGCGGAACCGCCCGGTGTATAAAGGCTGCTTACTATAGAAACTGCGATGATAGCGATTAGCAAGTACAGACTGATGCCACGTAGAAATTTATTCATGTTTGCCCTCCCTTTCCAAAATAAAGAGCATTTTAAACACTGGTATGCCAACTTATTATAACATAGGGGTACCAGTGTTACAATGTTTAACGGTCAGATGGGCTTTTCGGCCGGTAAATCAAGCGGGCAACCTGCCTAGTCCCGGCCTGTAAAGCCCCAATATTACTGCGCCTCACGTTAGGAATCCATAAAATGCCGTCTTGGGCGGCAATAAGCGGCAGGCAGTCTCTTTCTTCCGCCGGGATTTGGGCATCGATCAAAAGATCCTTTAACTTTTTACTGCCGCGGCCGCCAAAGGGCTCGAGGCGATCCCCCGGCCGCCGCCTTCGGATCAGGAGGGGAAACTTTAAAGAATTATAATCAAAATCCTCTGCATTGGGCGGCCGCTGCGGCAGATTTTCGGCTGCAAAAAGCTCGGCCTCAATAGTAAACCCCGCTGTTTCAAAGCTGCCCGGAACTTCCAATACCCCTTCTTCCCACTTAACTCCTTCATAATCCCCCACAAAAATATAATTCGCATTGGCGAAAACCCGAACGTGGGGTAGGTGCAGTTCAAAAACAGATTTCTCCTCAAGCTTACGCCGCCAATCTTCGATATGATTAAAGCCGACCCCCAAAAGATGCCCCCGGTAATTATAAATAAGTGTCCTAAGCAGGCGGCGCTGCATGGCCACGGAAAGCCCGGCAAAGGCACTGCGGCGAAAAGCTAAGCGGCCGCTTCGCCAAGACATATGCCGGCGGCAGATCTCCGCTGCCAGCCTTGATAGCTCTTCTTCATCTCTTTGCACCAGTTCCGCGGTTTGACAGAGCAGCGCTTTGATCTCCCTGTTGTACTCCTTTTCCAAAAGAGGGATCAGTTCATTACGGATTTTATTGCGCAGATAAATCGGCTGCAGGTTAGTTGCGTCTTCCGCGTAAGGAACACCATACACCCTACAATACTCTAAAATATCTTCTTTGTAAACGGTTAAAAGCGGCCGGATAAAAGGGCCCCGCCTGAGGGGGATCCCCCCCAGACCATGCAGCCCACTGCCCCTGATCAGCCTCATTAAGACTGTTTCGGCTTGATCATCCCCATGATGGGCCAATGCTATACGTGAGTAGTTTTTCTCTGCAGCGTGCTTTTTTAAAAGCCGGTAGCGGATCTTTCTGGCACCCTGCTGCGGGCTTTGGCCGCTTTCTTTTAAATAGGCCGTCACATCGTAGTTGGCAATATAGACGGGGATTTTGGCCTTTTGCGCGTAATCTTCCACCAGCTCGGCATCACGATAGGCTTCTTCCCTGAAGCCGTGGTTTAAATGGAAGACACCAATCCGGCTTAAATCCCAACGTAAAAAAAGGTGAAGGAGCGCCATAGAATCCGGCCCGCCACTCACCGCAATCAGCACCCGCTCTTGGGAAGCAAGAGAAAGAGCTTCCAAGTTACGGATAAATTCAGGCATTAAATCTTTCCCTGCTAAATTTTGACCTTCTGTAGGCATCTATCTCCCAATCCTTCTTTACCAACCTTGCCACTACCACCATCATATCATCTTGGATCTTGCCGCCGGCAATTTCAATGCTTTCGGCCAGGATTTCTTCTGCCAAAGCGGCCATATCACCCGAATTGCGCAGGCGCTTTAAATTCCAGCTCATCCACTCATCTTTTCGGACAATGTTGCGCTGCACGTCCAGCACCCCGTCTGTGGCCATAATAAGGAGTTCGCCTTCTTTTAAAGCCTTTCTGGCCGTCTCCACATCAACTTGGGATAAGACTCCCACGGGCAGGGCGTGATTGTGGATTATTTCCACTTCCCGCCCCCGTTTAATGAAACTTGGGGCAGAACCAATTTTAACAAATTCCAACTGGCCCGAAAACAGATCGACTACCACCAAGTCGATGGTAACAAACATTTCATCTTGGTTGCGCAAAAGCAGCAGGCGGTTAATCAAAGAAACAGCCATCGATAAATCATAACCGGCTTTGATCATCCGCTCCAAAAGCCGCACAGCCACACTGCTTTCGGTGTGGGCCCTTAAGCCCACCCCCATACCGTCGCTTAAAAGAATGCCCACTTTGCTGCCGGCAATTTCGAAAGTGACCTGGCTGTCGCCTGATATCTCTTCTTGGGCAACTTTTGCCCTCCCTATTTCCAGCTTATAGTTTGGGCAGGGGGCGATTCGAAAACCGCATTTGACATCCTGCAGGCAATTACAGCTTACCACACTATAGCGCTGTGATTCAATAGTACCGCTACAAAAGTCGGCCACTTTTTGGCAGAACCGGCGGCCGCCGCACGGCTCTTTCAAAGCGCCGAAGACGTCAAAGCCGTCCAGGGTCTTAATTACCGTAATGTAGTCAAGATCCTCGGTGGCAAACCTATTCAACATTTTTTCCTCAAAGTGCTTCATAAACTGCACATCAGCCGCAAAAGCATTTTTCATCGTCTGCAAAAATTCCGTCATGCCTTCCAGCTGCCTACCGATAATGGGATCATCCACGCCGGCCATTGTATTTTCCAATTCTTCAAAAACAGTTAGGTATTGGCCTATTCGCTGATCCAAAACCCGCCGTAAATGGCGCCCATAACCTTTTTCCCGGTCGTGGAACGGTTGTGTGCCAGGTATTATCCTGGCCAGATGCTTCAAGCGCAGGGGCGAAACCCAGCGGGCAAGCCAAACTGCCCCCCAGATTGCAAGCAGAAGCTGTATACTTGCCGGGGTAGCAGAGCCATTAACCGAAAAAAGAACCGCCAGGGCCGCCCCAACATAAGGGCCCCAGCGGAATTTACGCAAAACACCAATCAACAGGCTGCCCACAACGATTAAAAGGGTAGTCGCGGCAGATTCACCTAACATTAAGCCGAGGAAAGCCAAAGCGGGCCCCAGAATGCAGGAAACCCCCAACCCGCCCACCTTGGCACCGATCACGATCAAATAAAAAAAGAGGAAAATTCGCAGAGAGAAACCGCCGGTACGCCAATTCAGGGAGATCGCCATAACCAGCAGGGAAAGCAGCCAGAAGACTTCCACAAAGGCCAATTTTCTTTGGGAAAGCTGGGCCACCGCAAAATAAAGGAGGCGAAAACTAACCACCGCCAAGACACACTCGGCTACCCCCGCCACCAACACCATGGGCACGGGATGCAACAAATAGTGGAGGGGCATTTTCAAAATCAAACAGCCGATGGCAAGCCGCCAGACCCAGCGGGTTTCTGCGAACGGTTTTTCCCCCGCCAGCCATAAAGCGGCCAAAACCGCGTAATAAGGCAGGGCGAAACGAATGCCGACAGCCGAGATCAAACCGAATGCAACCCCCAGAAAAGGCCAAACAGCCCGCCTGCGGCGGTTTGTCGCCCGCAAAGCGGCAGCAAAGGCCAAACCGAAGGGCCACATTTCGCCAAAAGTTGCCGCCCGCCCCAATAAAAACCCTAAGAGGCTCCAAGCAAGCGGCGACTGCGCCCATTTGGCCGCGGCGGCCGCCGGGCGAAATCGCATGGCTCTCCTAGCAAAAGAAATAGCGTTGCCCATGACATCATCCCCAAAAAACCGGTTGTCCCCATGATATCAAACGAAACGGGGTCAGTCTGTCGAAGGATGTGGCTGCCGCAAATTACTTTCCTAAATTTTCCCATTAAAAAGCTAAAAACCCTACAAACTGCGTAGGGTTTTTTATTATCCTGGTAGCGGCGGCTGGATTTGAACCAGCGACCCTACGGGTATGAACCGTATGCTCTGACCAACTGAGCTACACCGCCACGGCAAGATATATTATATCGAGCTTAAAAGTTAAAGTCAAGAAAAACTGCACTCCAAATTAAAACAAGTGGTACTTGACGATAAATGAAGCAAAAACTACTGAAACCATGGAAATTAATTTGATTAAAATATCCAAGGCCGGGCCTACCGTATCCTTAAGGGGATCTCCCACGGTATCACCGGTGATGGCGGCCATGTGCGCTTCGGAGCCGGACCCGCCGTAGTTGCCGTCTTCAATAAACTTCTTGGCATTGTCCCATGCCCCGCCCGCATTCCCGGCGAAAACCGCCAGGGCAACACCGGAGAGCAGGCCGCCGCCCAAAAGCCCCACAACACCTTCCACGCCGAAGATTAAACCGACTACCAAGGGGCTTAAGATGGCGATAACGGAAGGGGTAATCATTTCTTTCAGTGCCGCCTGTGTGCAAATATCTACGCATAAGGCATAATCCGGCTGCGCGGTCCCTTCTAAGAGGCCTTTAATCTCCCTAAACTGGCGCCGCACTTCTTCTACAATCCTTTGCGCGGTGCGCCCAACTGAAGTCATTGTCAGAGAACTGAATACGAAAGGCAGCATGCTGCCTAACAGCAGGCCGGCTAAGACGTTGGTATTCAGCAGGCTGAAATCGTACACTATATCCATATCTTTTGAAATCATCAGCACTTGATCGCGGTAAGCTGCAATAAGGGCCAGGGCGGCTAAGGCCGCTGAACCGATGCAAAAGCCTTTACCCGTTGCGGCAGTAGTATTGCCGAGGGAATCCAAGGCGTCAGTCCTTTCCCTGACGATGGGCGGTTGATGGCTCATTTCAGCAATTCCGCCCGCGTTATCCGCGATCGGCCCGTAAGCATCTGTCGCCAGGGTAATACCCAGAGTGCTGAGCATGCCCACGGCCGCTAAACCGATACCATAAAGCCCCTGGCTGAAATTGCCCGCTCCGCCCGCAATATAGAAACTGGCTACAATGGTGAGTACAATTATAAATGTAAAGGGGGCAAGTGAGCCCATGCCGATGGACATCCCCCTGATAATTACAGTCGCATGCCCCGTCTCGGCACTTTCCGCCACGCTCCTCGTTGCGGCATATTCGGCCGAAGTATAATATTCAGTAATCAGGCCGATGCCGATCCCGCAAAGCAGGCCGAAAAGAACGGAAAAGTACAAGCCAATGTTAGCCCAGCCTAACGAGCTGACAAGTATTGGCAGGCTGACAACTGCAATGACGCCGGCAGCGGTGAAAACCCCGCGGCGCAGGGCACGCAGCAGTTCACTTTGTTCCGCATCCTCCCCGGTTCTGACAAAACGCATGCCAAAAATAGAGGCCAAGAGGCCGGCGCCTGACAAAGCCAAAGGCGTAATTACGCCGCGCATGCCAAAACCCGCGGAAACGGCCAAAGCACATGTAGCTACGATAGCACCGATATAGGATTCGTATAAATCCGCGCCTAAACCTGCCACGTCTCCTACGTTATCTCCTACATTATCAGCGATAACAGCAGGGTTTCTTGCGTCGTCTTCGGGAATGCCCGCTTCCACTTTCCCAACCAAGTCGGCGCCCACATCGGCTGCTTTGGTGAAAATGCCGCCGCCAACCCTGGCAAAAAGTGCCATGGAACTGGCGCCCATACCAAAGTTAAGCATGGTACTTGTAATAATTTGAATGCGGGCAACTTCCTCCACACCGCGCTGGAGGTAAAAGCTATTAAGGAAAAAATACCAAAAGCTGAGACCTAAAAGACTTAAACCGACTACGACCAGGCCCATGACCGAACCGCCGGCAAACGCTATCCTCAACGCTTTGTTAAGGCTGTTTCTGGCAGCATTGGTAGTTCTGGAACTGGCATAAGTAGCTATGGTCATACCTAGAAAACCGGAAAAGCCTGATAAAGCCGCCCCGGAAAGAAAAGCCCAGGGTACAAAAGCGTTTAAATAACCTTCTGTGAGCCCGCCGGCCCCGGTGACCCAAACCGCAATGTATAAAACAACGAACACCGCCAAGAAAAATAAGATTACTGCCCGGTATTGCCGCCTCATAAAGGCTCTGGCCCCAACACGGATCGCTTGAGCAATCTCTACCATCTCTGCGGGGCCTTCTTCATGCTTCATTACGGTACGCCAATTATAAACGACAAACCCTAAGGCGATCACCGCACTAACAGGTGCCAGGTAAATTAAATACTCTGCCATTCTCTCAGCTTCCTTTCATTTGTTTAAAATCAATTGTGCCACTTGGAACGCAATTCTCCTTCAGGTACCCAAATCCTGCCTGCGTAACACTATTATTTAGAACTTCTTAATGTCTTAACCCGCTCTCACCTCCCGGCAGAAAACATTTGTTTTGGCGCCCCCCACACGGTATAATAAAAAATAACTCATTTAACGGAGGTTTTAACCTTGCCGAAAAAGATCTCTGGTCTCGCCCTTATTTTACTGCTTATATTTTGTTCCCCGCGCCTTGCCGCGGCAGATGCACCTTTAGTTCCCGCCACGGTGCGGGAGGCAGTCCCGGCCGCCTTGGAGCCCGGGCAGGACGAAAGCTGGGAAGCACAGCGTGTAACTGCCGAGTTGACAGGCCGGGGGCACAAAAACGAAACTGTTACTTTTATTAATATCCTAACGGGCCATCCTTTTTTTGATATCAAAGTGAAGAAAGGGGACCGCATTCTCCTGCAGCCCGATCTCAGCGGCGGGGTGCCGCAGTACCACCTGGCTGACTTTGCCCGGGGCAAATCCCTCTGGCTGATCACCGGCTTATTTATCATCTCCGTTTTAATCATCGGCGGCTTAAAAGGTGCGAAAGCACTGATCTCCCTGGTCGGCATGGGTTTAGCCATTGCCACGCTGATTTTGCCTTTAATCCTCAAAGGCTATAACCCGATTTTGGTTACCGTCGGAATTTCTTCCCTTTTAACCGGCCTTTTTGTCTTTTTCATCGGCGGTTACGGCCAAAAAACCATCGCCGCTATTTTAGGTACCGTGGGCGGCCTTGTGGTTGCGGGCATTTTAGCCCTTTTAATAGGTAAGGGGGGCTACTTAAGCGGCCTCTCTTCCGAAGAAGCACAGATGCTGCAGTTTATGGATTCTTCCATCGACTTTCAAGGCCTTCTCTTTTCCGGCATCATCATCGGCGCTTTAGGGGCAATCTTGGATGTGGGGATCAGTATTGCCTCCGCGATGGAGCAGATTAAGGAAGCGGACCCCAAAACCGACTTTCAAACGCTGTTTCAAAGAGGGCTCCGTGTGGGCCGCGATCTCATCGCCACCATGTCCAACACCCTGATTTTAGCCTACATCGGCTCCTCACTGCCCTTATTACTTTTATTCCATGCCCATGAAAGCAACTGGGCCCAAATTTTAAATCTAGATCTTATCGCAACGGAAGTAGTGCGGGCGATGGCGGGCAGTATCGGCCTAACCTTAGCCATTCCCCTGACCGCTTTTGCCGCCGCTTTTCTCTTGGTCAAGCCTCAGGATAAAAGCAAAGATGCCGGCAGTTAGCTCATAAAGCTCGGGCGGTATTTCCAAACCGGCAGGCAGCGCGGCTAAAGCCTCTGCAAGTTCTTTCTGCTTAAAAAGGGGCACGCCGCTTTTAGCCGCCTCTTCTATTATTCTTTCCGCCAGTAGGCCGCGGCCTGAGGCCAAAATTTGTGGTGCTTTGTTTTCAGCCGGCCTGTAGCGCAGGGCAGCGGCTTTTTTCATTTCCACGCAAACCACCTCTCGAACTCTTCTGCCACGGCGAGCCTTTGGGGCTGCCAGCCCGATTCGGTTAATTTTTGCTTTAAAGCTGCCAGCGCTGCCTTAAGCGGCGGGCGCCCTTCCCTTTTTTCCGTGTATAGAAGGAGGCCCACCTTTTTACCGCGGGCCGTCAATTTACCTACTATTTCACCCAAATTTTGCGTGGGTATTTTAAAAAACACCGTATAATCCTTTGCGTCTTCTGCCAAGCCGCCGGCGCGATCCTCGGTAACCTGAAGCCAGGCGGCGGCAAGATCCCCGCCTAAAAGAAAGGGCAGGGCGAAAAGGACGCCGGCCAAGCTGTGTTGCCCGGCCAAGGAATTTGCCAGCTGTTCTTGAGCAAAAAGCTCGCCTAAGCTTTTTTTCAGGGGCCCTTCGCTGATTTCCTCACCTAAAAGGCTGCGGTTTTGCCGGCTGGGATAAGCTGAGAGCTGCTCCTGCAGCGAGTCTTTCAGATGGGATTTTACCGCGGGAAAAACAAGGGTGTTCCCCAACTTTTCCGCCGCGGCTACAAGTTCAGGAGTAAGGGGGAAACCTGCTTTTAAAAGAAGCACGGCTTCATTCAGGCGGCCCGGCCCGGCCCAAGGAAGCAGTGCTTTAATAAAATCTGGGGCAAGCGGCAAGCCGTTTTCCAAAAGGGCTTCGGCAGCGGATACCGCCGCCGGGCTTGCTTGAATTCCTAAATGCTCTAGAACCTGCGCCGGTTTTGCAGTGCTGTAAACATCTCCCCGGTCGGTGAAGTCAACTTCAAGCGGCCGCACAACAACACTGTTTTCCCCCGCCAGTGCAAGCCAGACGGCCGTGCCCACTGTAAAGAAACCCCCATCGTGCTCTTTTGGCAGTTTGAAGCCTACTTCCCGCCCGCCTAATTTTAAAAATAAAGTAGTGCCGCAAATCCCGCTTACCACCGCTTTTAAGGAACCTTTTTCCGCCAACGACCGCAGGGCCCAAGTGAGAGAAGGCGAAGTTGAACCGGAATCAGGCACTTTATAAAAAAGGCTTTCAACGCGCATTTTAAGTCCCTTCCCGCAGAAGGCTCACGATCTGCCGCACGCCGGGCCTCTTGCCGTAAAGTAAAACCCCAAGCCGGTAGATTTTAGATGAAAGCCAAGCGCCTCCAACGACGGAAACTAAAAGCACGAGGATTGACGCAGCAACCTGCAGTGCCGGAGGGTCAGTTAAAACCATGCGGGCAAACATGACCATCGGCGCTGTAAAGGGGATAAAGGAAGCGATCACGGCGAAAGTGCTGTTGGGGTTGGTGAAGGAAAGGAAGGCGGCAAAAAAGCCCACAATGATGAACATCATAATGAGCGTGACAACTTGGCTCACCTCTTCTACCCGGGAGACCACTGCCCCCGCTGCGGCAAAAATAGAGGCGTAAAAGAAAAAACCCAAAAAGAAGAAAAGGCCAAACCACAGGACACTGCTTAAGGGAATGGAGCCAAGGGAAAAACCCAGTTCCGCCATCTTGCCAAACATACCACCCGCTGACAGGGCTGACATGCCGACGGCCACTGCCATCCAGATCGCAAACTGTAAAAGGCCTAACGCCCCTATACCGATGATTTTACCCATCATCAACTCCAGGGGATGCACGGTGGCGACCATAACTTCCATGATGCGTGAACTCTTTTCTACCGCCACACCGGAGGCAACCATGTTGCCGTAGAGTATTAAAGCCATGTAGATCATGAAAAGTAAAAGATAGGCCAAGACCAGAGATTGGGTGTGGCTGGCCTGATCTATTTCCACCCCCGCTTCGCTGTGCGCGTCCACCTGCCTGATCCGCAGCTCTGCCCGTTGAAAAAGATTAACCATATCTGATTCGGAAAGCCCCAGTTTTTCCGCGTTAGCCCTGGTTAAGGCACTGTTAATCAGCCCTTCGATTTGAGTATTGACACCCATATTGGAGGCATCCTGCGCCACCAACGTATATAAAGGGGGATCAATCAGTAAAAGTCCATTTAAACCTTCAGCCAATACGCGGCGAAACGCCTCCCGCTCGCTTAAATCCCCGGCATCCTCTAAGTCAATGTTACGGCTTTCGCTTACCTCCAAGAGAAAGGGTAAGAAACTTTCTGCGCCCGGCTGTTCGTAGACAAGAAGCCTAAGATCGCCGGCGGCAAACAAACTGGTTTCCAAATACTGCAGAAGGGGCGGGACGAACGTGATGCCGACAAAAACTAAGATGCCTAAAACCGTCGTTATAATATAGCCGCCGCTTTTGACCCGGGATAAAAAGTCCCTTTTCGCCAATATGGGAATCATACTCATGCCCCCACACCAACTTTCTCCACAAAGATTTGATTTAAGGATGGTTCAACCAGCTCGAAGCGGACCACTTCACCCACCGCCATTGCGGCTTCAAGGACACTTCTGGGATCCAGCCCTTCCTGCAGGCGAAATTCCTGGTAATCCGCGCGGCCTTCCAAAAGCCTTAACCCGGAAATCCCCCTCCAAAAATCCTGATCGCCTTCTAAGGAAAGCCGCAAAATTCGGCGCCCCAAGGAGCGTTTAATCTGCCTTAAATTACCGTCCAAAACCAGCCTGCCTTCGTGGATCAGGACAATATCTTTGCAGATTTCCTCCACCTGTTCCATGCGGTGGCTGGAAAATATAATGGTTTTACCCGCTTCGTGGTGTTCTTTCAACACACCCTTTAAAAGGGCCGTGTTCACAGGGTCCAAACCGGCGAAAGGTTCATCCAGGATCAATAATTCCGGTTCGTGCAGCAGAGTGCCGATAATCTGCACTTTCTGCTGGTTGCCCTTGGAAAGCTCTTCGATCCTTTTTTCGCTCACGCTGCCCAAATCAAAACGAGCCAGCCAATACTTAGTTTTATCGCGGGCCGCGGCTTGAGCCAAGCCGTTGATGCGGCCTAAAAACTCTAAGTGTTCGTTAACTTTCATCTTCGGGTAAAGGCCCCTTTCCTCCGGCAGATACCCGAAAAGGCCCCTACCGTGTGCAGGCAGGGGCCTTCCCTCCCAAAGTGCCTTTCCTTCATCCGGGCGCAGAATCCCTAAAATAACCCGCATCATAGTGGTTTTGCCGGCCCCGTTCGGCCCTAAAAACCCGCAGAGAGCACCTCTTTTAACTGTAAAACTTAAATTATCAACCGCTGTAACTGCGCGAAATCTTTTAGTAACCTTTGAGACGGCCAGAGACATGGGATTCCTCCTCTAAGAACTGGTTTTCGCTACAATTTTTAACTCCTGCTCCTCACCGACAAAGCGGCGTGCCGCAAACCTGGCTAAGATGCCGCCGGTCAAAAGTCCGGCAACGGCTCCCAGGCCCGCCAGGGGATCGCTTTGTAACATCCTGTTGGTCAAAGCATAACCAAGAAAAAGAAACACAAAAGGTATGGTATATAAAGCGGCAACGGCTTTGATCAAAGGCCTGAATTCTGCCTCCACAATGACCTCATCGCCTACCGCGTATTGATCGTTTCGATCCGCAAGTTTTACTATCTTTGCGGCGCGCCCCGGTGTCAAGCTGACGCAGGCACCGCAGCCACCGCCGCAGGTTGAACAGGTTTCTTGCGATTCCAGAATTTGAACGGCAACCTCTTGACCTGTCTTTTGAATGACTACTCCTCTTTGGCGCATGTTGACGCCTCCTTCCAATCTTAGATACTGGCGTAAAACCTTAAAATCAGGCAAAAACACTAGATTTCTCGCCCTAGAATGGTTTAACCGCAAAAGTTGCTCCTTGCCAAATTCAACAAACCCTTATATAATGACACGTACTGGAGCCGTGGTGTAGTCTGGTTAACACGTCGGCCTGTCACGCCGAAGATCGCGAGTTCGAATCTCGTCGGTTCCGCCATCATCTTTATCTGTAAGCGGTTCTTAAAACCGCTTCTTTTTTTATTCTTCTCTTTGCCTTAAATCCCTTTGCTTAATATCATACACCTTATTTTTCATTTTTGCCAGGAAAAACCCCCACCGATTTACCCGGCGGGGGTTTTAGTTTTCTTCAAGTTTGATCTAAACTGGTAAACTGAGACCAATAAATGTCAAGTTCGCACATTTTTTTCTCACCCTGCCAGTGATGGCAGTTGGCGCAGCTGCGCTCACTGTGTTCATTTAGAGGCTCGTAACGGCTGCACGTTTCCCCAACCATCTGCATGTCTTCCAAACTGGGCATACTACCAGCTCCTTCCGCTGATTGTAGTATTGCCAATAATGGTCAGGGCTTATTCTCCTCCTAAAGCATCTTCCACCGCGTTCATAATGCCTTGGCTTGTTAAAGTAGCACCGCTTACGGCTTCCACATCCCAAGATTGAGCTTCAACAATTGCAGCGGGAATCTGATCCACTGCACCCTGGGCAATAAAAGGTGTATCATCGTGATCTACTACTTCAACCCGGGCGATCGCCCCGCCGCTTACCGTCACTTCCACAGTAATTGTGCTGCTAAAACCTTCCGCCTTGCCTGTGTGGACTCCGTCTGCAAAGACAGTTGAGGCTTTTCGCAGAGCCTGATCAACTGCTTTGATCACGGCCTCGCTGGTAAAAGTCGCGCCGCTTACAACGTCCACTTCGGTACTTTGGGCAGCCAAAATTTCTCCAACCAGCTGCTCAATGGCAGGCTCGGCAATAAAGGGCGTTTCTTCGTTGGGGTCAACTTCTATTGCGGTGATTTTACCGTCAACGATGGTTACATCCACCAAAACCGCGCCTTTAAAACCCTGGGCACTGCCGGAAAACGTGCCGTCTCTCATACCTTCTTCCTCGGGGGCCATTGACCACACCCCTGCTGAGACCAGCAGCAGACCTATGAACAACACCAAGCTAACATTTCTCCTCGTACGTGAAGTAAGCATCACGCAACCTCCCCTTATTCTCTTTCATTTCGCCCTAAAAATTTGAAGGCCGAAGCCGCGTCTTTGTCGCCCCGGCCGGAAATATTTATGATCATCACTTGATCTCTGCCCAGTGTAGGGGCTAATTTCAAGGCATGTGCCACAGCATGTGCGCTTTCAAAGGCCGGGATAATACCTTCCGTGCGCGATAAAACGGAAAAAGCCTCCAAAGCCTCCCTATCGCTGACGGGCACGTACTCGGCCCTGCCGCTGGCGTGGTAAAAACTGTGTTCCGGCCCTACTCCCGGATAATCAAGGCCGGCGGCAATTGAACTCGTTTGAGCCGGTTGGCCCGCATCGTCCATCACCGCGTAGCATTTAAAGCCGTGGATCAGCCCGGG
>JBHGWS010000074.1:0-5499 GCA_041936745.1 Candidatus Darwinibacter acetoxidans | reverse complement strand
CAGTCCTCCACGGGGCAGTCCGAGCCGCCCGCGGCCTTAATGCCTTTTTGCAGCATTGTCCGCCAAGCATAAGCGTAGGCCGTGTTTTCTCTGCCAATGCGCTCTTCCACAAAGTGTAAATCGGTGGGGACAAAAATAGGCTGAATATCTGCGACAATACCCAATTGAGACATTTTCAAAAACTGTTCGCGCCTGGCAATTTGACAGTGTACTACTCTGGGGCGGGCTTTCCAGTGCGGCTCTCTCTTTTTTGCCTTTGCAAAACTTGTTAAAACCATATCCAACGCTAAATCACCGATTGCATGGACTGCTACCTGGAGGTTACCCTTGGCCGCGAAAAACACTAATTCATCCAGCTGGGCTTGCTCGTAAAGGGGCATGCCGCAAGTTCCCGGCTCATCCTTATAGGGGTAAGTAAGGGCTGCAGTCCTACCGCCTAAAGAGCCGTCAGCATACAGTTTAAGTGGCCCCAAAGTCAAATAGCTGTTGGGAACCTGCTCCTCCTTTCGCACTTTAAGATAAGCTGCAATATCTTGGATTGTGGGCATGGTGGCCTGCAGATTTACCCGAATGGGCAGCTCGTTTTCCGCCGCCAGTTTACGGTAAACTGCAAGCTCTGTATCGAAAGAGCCTGCTCCGCTCAGATCATTGCTTTGCACGGTTGTCAGGCCCAAAGCCGCCGCCGACCGGCTTGCTTGCCGGATAATTTCTCTCAAATCTGTTTTAGTGGGCGAGGGGATTAATTTGGTCACTAAAGCAATGGCGTTTTCCCGTAGGATACCGGTGGGCTCCTCGCCTGGGCCGGAGCGGTCGATACTGCCGCCCGGGGGATTTGCGGTATCTTGTGTGATGCCCGCTTTTTCCAAAGCCTTGGAATTAGCGGTGCAGATATGGCCGCAGGCCCTAATGAAGACTATCGGCCGCGATTTGGAAATTTGATCTAAGTCTGCCTTGCTCGGTGAAACTTTCTCGACAAAGTTTTCTTCATTCCAGCCCCGGCCGACAAGCCATTCCCGCTCAGGATGCTCTGCCAGAAATTCGCGGCCCAGCCGGACCAATTCAGGGACGGAGCGGGCTTTTGTCAAATCAACGCCGCTTAAACCGAGCCCCCAATTTAAAAGGTGCATATGGCTGTCGTTGAAACCGGGCACAATTACCCGGCCCGCCAGATCGACGGCCTTGGCCCCCGGCCCCGCAAGCGAGTTGATATCCTCCCTTGTGCCCACTGCCAGGATTTTATCCCCGGCAACTGCCATCGCTTCCCCTTGAGGTAGGGCGGGATCTAAGGTAATAATCGTTCCGTTATAAAAAACCGTTGTTGGTTTGTTCATTAAACTGCCTCCTTGAATGGACATCTGCCAACTAATTTCTGCTTCTTACTTTAAACACCTGCAGGGGCAGGGAATTTTAGCCCGCGGGCGGAAAGAGGTAAAGAAAAGGGAGTCTGAACTTATATGAACAAAACCTATGTCGGTATTGTAGGCAGCAGCAGCCCGCCGCCCGAGGTTTTTGCTCTGGCAGAACAGGTGGGCCGGGCAGCAGGTGAATTGGGCGCCACTGTTATCTGCGGCGGCAGAAGCGGCGTCATGGAGGCAGCGGCCCGCGGCTGTCGGCAGGCGGGTGGCGTTGTGATCGGTATCTTACCCGGGTTAGATTACAAGGAGGGGAATAAGTATCTCAGTTTTCCCCTGCGGACGGGGCTGGGGCAGGCCCGCAACGTGCTTGTGGCCTTAAATGCCCGCGTTGTGGTCGCCGTGGGCGGCGGCATGGGAACACTTTCGGAAATTGCTGTGGCCCTCAAACATAAAGTCCCGGTTGTTGCCTTAGAAAGCTGGCCTTTACACGAACTGCCGGGAACTTGGGATCTGTCGCTCTTCCAGCCGGTAGATTCTGTAAAGAAATGCAAACAGATGCTTGCCCAATTTCTGAAGAATAGTAAATAGAAGCATTAAAGCCCATGGCGCCGTTGTTTTAGCTTCCTTACACTTGAATTTGTGTAATGTATACTATAAAATGGTTAAGGGATGTAAACGAAAAGGAGGGTTTATCGTGAAAAAAGTGATTCCCAAACAAAAAGTTTTGTTTGCCGTTCTTATTCTTGCCTTGACCATGGGCGCTCTGCAGCCTGCTTCTGCGGTAGATGCTCTCAATTCACAGCAAAAGGCCCTTATCGAAGCAAACCTGGCAGAATGGCTGCAGGCAGAGGTACTGCACAAATATGTGGGGAACAATAAGGCTTACGATTGGTATATCGACCAAGCGGACACGGGTGAGTACAGCAATAACAACTGCGGGCCGTCTTCCGCGGTGATGGCCCTGAAATGGTTGGACCCGGAGTTTCCCCATACCGCCGAAGAAGCCAGGAAGCAATATCCCGCCTACGGTGGCTGGTGGAATACCACAATTATTTCCCGCTACTTCGATGCCCACGATGTGGCCTACAACTTTGTGTTTTTGGACGGCAACGATTTAGAAGAAGCTGTTCGTACGCTGGCAGGAATTATCGCTGAGGAAAATATTGCTATTTTATGCATTGATATGAATTACGTTAGCAAAGCAAAAAGTGCCACCACCCGCGTGGGCAGATTTTATGATTATGCCGATGGGCATTTCCTCGTAGTTAAGGGCTATGTTAAAGCCGATGAGAAGATCTACTTTGAGGTCTACGATCCCAACAGCTGGGGTAGAAGCTATCCCAATGGCGAACCATTGGGAAAAGACCGCTACTACCTGGCAGAGGAACTGATCAGAGCCGCCGTAAACTGGTACCAGTTTGCAATTGTACCGAAATAGCGTTTCTCTTTTTTTCAGAGGGGTGTCAATTTTTTCACAAATTTTGAGAATTAATGAGACAAGAGGGGAAAATGCCTGTTTTTAACGTTGTTTAATTATATATAATAATGTATATTATCTATCATTTTACGTAAAAAATATACGTAAAATGTATTGAAAAAAGTGTTTATTAGAGCAGGATACCGCGTTAATTGTGGAGAAGATGTATAAGGGAACCATACCGAAATAGATGTTAATTACGCATCAAATAGGTTAAGGCAGCTTGTGGCCTGCTTAGTTTTTCGGGAGGTGAAAACAGCAAAAGGGTTACCAAAATACGCCACCAAATAAACTAAATTAGAAAGGTTGAGCAATGTGAAGAGATTTGTTTTTTTGTGTGTTGTACTCTCCTTGATCCTGGTTTCTGGGTTAGCGGCAGCGGATGCACCGCCCGTTCTGCACACTCCCGATGCGGAACAGTATATCAACACCTATATGGTTGCAAATCCATCCACGCTTGATATCAGCTTACGTTCAGACACCTATTCTAATACCGTTATAGTAAACACGATGGAAGGCTTAATCCGCATGGAAGAGCGGGATGGCGATTATTACCTAGCCCGCGGTGATGCTTACAAATGGGAAAGCAACGAAGATGGCACCGTTTGGACCTTTTATTTAGGCGAAAATAAATGGGAAGACGGCGTACCGGTTACGGCTCACGATTACGTCTATTCGCTGAAAAGAAGCTCGCTGCCCGAAACAGGCTCACCGAACAGTTACTTTTTGGCTCCCATTAAGAACTTTGCTGCAGTAAACGAAGGAACAATGGATATTGATGAACTGGGCGTGCGCGCAATTGACGACAAGACGCTGGAAATCACGCTCGGCGATCCCAACCCTTCCTTTATCGCAATGATCGATGCCACCATTTATTATCCGCAGCGCCAAGACAAAGTGGAAGAATGGGGCGAACGCTATGGTTCCGAAGCTGAATATACGATTTGTAACGGCCCTTTCAAAGTAGACAGATGGGTTCATAACAGTGTAGTGGAAGTCGTCAAAAACGAGCACTACTGGGATGCAGACAACGTCTACTTAGAGAGAATCAGCTGGGCGATTATGCCTGATGAAACCACTTATTATAACGCCTATGAAAGCGGCGAAATCGACTTTGTCGGCACTGGCCAAATGGAGTGGATCGAGCGCTTCAAGATGCGCGATGACTCTGTTTATAATTCCTATACCTCGGCAACGATGACCTATGCTTTCTTTAACGCGCAAGATGAGCTTTTCCAAAATGCAAACATCCGTAAAGCCTTTATGCTTGCAATTGACAGGGAAGACATTAACGACATGGCCTTCGGCGGGCTTAGGGTACCAACTTACGGCTGGGTTGTCCCCACTATCTCCGTGGGCAATATCAACTATCGGGAAGCTGCCGGCGACATCATTTTGGAGATGAAAGAAGAACTGGCTGCGCAGGGTAAGACCCCGAAAGATCTTCTTCTCGCAGGCATGGAGGAACTGGGATTAGGCAATGATCCGTCTGTACTTGATGTTACCTTCTCTCTTGCAGGTACAGATACCTGGTTCCGCAACTTGGGCGAATACCTACAGCAGGTTTATCAGTTTGAATTGGGAGTAAATATGCGGATCGACTTTGCCGAATGGGGTATTTTCTATGACAACGTTCAGCGGGGCGACTACCAGATTGGCTTCATGGGCTGGGGCGCATATTATAACGACCCATATGACGTCTTAAGCCTGTTTGTCTCGGCTTATGACATGATTGAAACCGGCTGGGCGAATGATGAGTACGATCAGTTAATTTACAAAGCGGCGGTGGAAATGGACGAGCAGACCAGGCTCGAATACTACATTGCAGCAGAAGAGATCTTGATTAGGGACGAAGCAGTTGTATCCCCGTTGGCAACCTCGGGAGTGAATCAGTTTGTCAGAGACTACGTGCACAACTATTCAACCCTTGGGTTTTCCAACATGGGCTTTAAATATGTCTATACTTCCGGCAGATAGAGCCTTGGAGCAGGAAAGAAAAGCTTGACTAGAAGAAGCCATGGCAATCATTGCCTGCCAGCTTTGCTTGGTGGCTTACCTGGCAAAATGTTTGCCGTGGTTTCTTTCATCTAGTTTCAATATAGGTTCTGAAAGGAGCCGAGCTCGTGTTAAGATACATTTTTAGAAGAATAGGTTACATGTTCGCCACTATTTTTATCATTATTACCGTCACCTTTTTTCTCATGCGCAGTATTCCCGGTGATCCCTTAGCCCACATGGCGCGCAGCCTACCCGAACAAACGCGGCTTAATTTTTATGCCAAGTATGGGCTGGATCAACCGCTTTTTACACAATATGTTGTCTATCTGAAAAACCTTTTGAAGGGGGATTTGGGAGAAAGCGTAGTTTACCCCGGCAGGTCAGTCGGTGAAACCATTATAACAACATCGCCTGTGTCGGCTAAAATAGGGGGCATTGCCCTAGTCATTGGGGTGTTTATTGGTATTTCACTGGGGATAGTTGCCGCTTTGTATAAAAACCGGTGGCCTGATTACATCATTATGTTTATTGCCATTCTGGGGGTGACTATCCCTGTTTTTGTCTTTGCAGCCCTGCTGCAGTACTTCTTTGCCGTGAAATTAGGCTGGCTGCCCACTTCGGGCTGGGGCAAGCCCAGGCATATGGTTTTGCCGATTTTGGTTTTAAGTT
>JBHGWS010000073.1:0-27232 GCA_041936745.1 Candidatus Darwinibacter acetoxidans | reverse complement strand
AGGGAAATGATTGTGGATGCGGTGCCGGCTACCTTAAAAAGTGCCATTGGGGCGGGTATCGGGCTTTTCATCGCCTTTATCGGCCTGCAAAATGGCGGTTTGGTCCAATCCGATCCGGCCACAATCATCGCTTTAGGTAATTTAGGCGAACGCCACGTCCTCCTAGCTGCACTTGGTATTTTAATTACCGGGATTTTACTGGCCAGGAAAATCAACGGCGCCATCCTGTGGGGCATTTTAATTACAACGGCCGTTGGCATTCCCTTAGGGGTTACATCTTTACCGGAAAACATTTTTGCTTGGCCCCGCTTTGCCACTTGGGCGCCCATCTTTGGTAAGTTGGATATCAGAGGGGCTTTAAATATTGGCATCGTCGAAGTCATTTTCGCATTTTTGTTTGTTGACCTCTTTGATACAATCGGCACTTTAATCGGCGTATCTCAGCAGGGCGGCTTTTTAGATAAAGACGGCAAACTGCCGCGGGCAAGCAATGCTCTTTTAGCAGATGCCATCGGTACAGTTGCCGGTTCCATCTTCGGCACATCAACTGTCACAACTTATGTAGAGTCTGCTTCCGGCGTTGCCGTAGGCGGCCGTACAGGCTTAGCCAACTTGGTTACGGCGGGCTGCTTTTTCTTAGCAATCTTTTTCCTGCCGGTCATAGCGATTGTGCCCGGTGCTGCAACTGCACCCGCTTTAGTGGTTGTGGGAGCAATGATGCTGCGCTCAGTTTTAGAGATACCTTGGCAGGAAATGGATGAAGCACTGCCTGCTTTCATTGCCATGATTGCTATGCCCTTTACTTACAGTATTGCAACAGGCATTGCTCTGGGGTTTATCGTCTACCCCGTTTTGAAAATCATGAACGGTAAAGCAAAAGAAGTACATGCAATAACTTACATCTTAGCCTTCTTATTTGTACTCCGCTTTATTTACCTAGGCTGAGATTTAAGGGAAAAGGGAAATCGGCTTGGTAGAAAACCAAGCCGATTTTTACACTGAGCGGTCAAAGGTAATCTCTAAAACATTGCCCCATTTATCCAAAGTAGTTTTCATCTGCTGTTTGAAATCACCTAAACTCATTATCTGCGAGATACTGGCCATATTCGTAAACATATCATAGATACCTAAGGCCTCCTCATAAGCTTTCTTCAACTTGGCCAGATCGGCCTGCAGCGCTTCGTTGGCCTCCTGCAGTTCTTTCTTCTCCGCCTGCAGTCCTTTCAATCTAGCGCTCAGCTCACCCTGCGTGGAATGAGTGGCCACTAATTTTGTTAAAGCGTTAATGATAGCATTGGGGTCGGGCTGTTGGATGCGCTCTTCCAAGTTTTTAATCTTAGAGTTCAACTCTTGGATGTATTCGGGTAAACCTTGGAAGGCCTCAATCAGTTTAGTATCCACTTTGAATTCTTGTACGGCCTGAGGCTTTTTAGCCGGCTGCGGCTCTTGTCGCTCTTTGCGCAGCACATTGTAATAAAGCATGCCAACCGCAGCTTCTGAACGGTGGGGCAGAAGGCGGGAAACCCGGCGGAATGCTTCAGTCAAAGGCAGGTTTTTCTCCTTAGCCAAACAGGTTTGTTCCCAGACAATATCTTTTTCCTCCTCCGTCCAATTGCGGATCGGCCCTCTTTCTGCAGCAGTTGATTTGTCTTTCGACATAACTTATCCCCCTTAACACATATATGGATACAACATTTTTACACGCCGTATCCTTATATTATTATGACCCCTGTACCCGTTCTTATTCTTAATTGGCAGGGGTGAAAGGTGAAAAATAGGGAAAAGTAAATAAATTGAAGAATAAAAGAGGACTTTCAACTTTTAGCCAGAAGGTAGATATTTAAGAAAATAGAGATTACCTGTGTGGCGTAGGTAATTTTTATTTCCTTCAGGGACAAGGGGTAGGCGCAGAGACTTGCGAGTGAACTCGCCTGCTTCTTGTCGCGAAAATGAGGAACCGGCTCAGCCGGTTCTTTTTTTGCGGGGCAATTTAGCTGACGTGGGATCGACAATAACGGTTTGGAAATTATCATAGATCACAAAGCCGGGCTTGGCACCCTTTGGTTTGCGGACATGTTTTCTCAGCGTGTAATCTACCGGAACTTTAGTTGAGTTTTTAGCTTGCGAGAAATAGGCGGCCAAAGCTGCCGCTTCTAAAATGGTTTCTTGCGAAACATCTTCTGCCAGGACTAAAACGTGGCTGCCCGGTATTTTCTGGGCATGAAACCATAAATGGTTGGGCCTGGCCTGCCGAAAGGTTAAATCATCATTCTGCCTGTTGTTTCTGCCAACTAAAATGGGCAAATTATCGTGGGAGAGATAACGCTCCGGGCCTGTTTTCACCTCTTGGCGCCTCGCTTTGGCCGTTTTTTTGCCGGCCAGGTAGCCTTGGCTTTTTAACTCCTCTTCTATTTCATGGAGGATCGCAAGCTCATCCGCTTCTTCGATTTGGTGTAAGACCCCTTTAAGGTACTGCAACTCCCGCCTTGTTCCGGCCAAACGGCGCCTTGTAATTTTAGCGCCGGATTTTGCCTTTTCATAGCGCTTAAAAATCTTCTGCACATTAGCGCTGGGGCTCAAACGGGGATCGAGTTCGATGCGGACTAAATTACCCGCAGGATCCAGGTAATCCTGCAGCTCCACAAATGAAACGCCCCGCTTCAGTAAGTGGAAGTTGGCTGTGAGCAGCTCTCCCTGCCGGCGGAGTTCATCTGCGCCTTGAAACTCCGCTAAAGCCTGTTGCTGCAGTTTGGCTGTTTTTTTGCTGCGGCGGTAATGCCTGGTTAAACTGCGGCGCAGCCGGGCAGCCAATTGGCTGCAGGCAGCTCTATCCGCTTTTCCCCCCAGAAACTCTGCCACAAGTGAATTTACATTGGGATAAAGGCGGGATTCGGTTCTGCCTGTTAAAGCATAGGCCGTAAAGTCTTCTGCAGGCTCCGAGTGCCAAGAAGGAATCCCCCCTGCGTTAAGCTCCGAAAGGAGTGCCGCAAAGCCTTCGTACAGTTTTGGCCAGTCTGCCGCCTTTAATTCACTGCGTTTAACGCAGGGTGCAAAGCCCGCCCTTTGGCAGACTTCGCGGGCTGCAGTCCGGCTGAAGCCTTGAAAGGTATTCTGCAGCCAGCGCCAGCAAGAAATATTAGGGGGCAAGAGGCGTACTTCATCTATAAATTCGGCCTCTGTAATATCAGTGGGCCGGCGTTTCCCTTGATCAGAAGGTGCTTCATATTTCCCCCCGGGGACGATATCCTTCTGCCGGTAGCGCTTTAAGGCATCGAGTAAAACGCCTTCTTCATCTACAAGGAAAATATTACTGTGGCGGCCCATCACTTCAAAGATCAAGGTCTTTAAGGCAACTGTGCCCCGCAGATTGGGGCATTCAAATGTTAAATGGATAATGCGATCCCAGCCTTTTTGGCGCACGGATAACAACCTGCTTGGCTCGAGGTGTTTTCTAAGCAGCATGCAAAAGGAGGGGGGATTGAAGGGATTGGCCGGCTGCTCTTTAACAGTGTGGATCCGGGGGTTAGCCGGATTGGCCGAAAGAAGCAGTATTTCCGTCCGGCCGGGCTGCCTCAAATGGAGCGTCAAGGTGTCAGGCTCCGGTTGAAATATTTTTATTAAGCGGCCGTTTTTTAAAGAAGAGTCTAGTTCATCAACTAATACTTTTAACGTCAACCCATCTAAAGGCATAAGATCACTCCTAGTCTTTGTTATTATACCACTGGGAAATACAACATTCAAAGAAGAAGGTTATTGCCCCATTTTGTTGAATATCCCGGTAGGTTGAGTAAGGAGTTGTCAACAGATGAAGCTGAATAGAGTTCCTTTAATAATAACGCTGCTGCTTGCCGGTACCGTTTTAGTTTTTGCGGCCGGCAGTTCACCTTTCTTGGAAAGCGGCTACCAAGCCCTTTTTTATCATTCCGTGATGATGGAAGAAAGCTTTCCGGAATTAAACCCCATCAGTATTTCTTTGGGGGAATTTGAAAAAGCCATCCGGGAAGGCAAAGAACCGGGGGAAGCAAATCTCATGCTGGGCTTGATTTACAGGTACTTAAACCGGCCCGGAACGGCACTGGGCTACCTTTTAGAATTCGCCCGGCTTCATCCGAATGAGGCTTGGGCCAACTCCATCATCGGCGATTTATACTTCGAGCTGGGCCGCAGCGATTATGCTCAAGCGCATTATGAAAAAGCACTGAAAAGCGAGGAGGAAGGCTATGCCCAAGCTTACTTCGGCTTAGGCAGCATTGCCTGGGAAAAGGGGGATTTTCCCAGGGCCAAGGAGGCGTTTCAAAAAGCACTTTCTTCTTCTGAAGATTACTTGGATGCCCGGGTAGCATTGGGAAAAACTCTCTATTACACGGAAAATTACGAAGAAGCCCTCGATATTTTGGAGCTGGGGCTTTTGCAGTCGGCAAATTTTGCCCCCTGCAGTATTATTTGGCCTTAAGCTACGAAGCCCTAGGGAAAACGGAGCAGGCGGAACACGCCCGCAGCCGCTTTGAAGAATTGACCGCACCTTAGAAGTCTGCCAGCGTAATATTTTCCCCTTTCCCGGAATAGATTTCAGTAGATAACCTGGGAAAGAAGTGAGCTGAGCTTGGCGAAACAGTGGCATTTTACACCTTTAAACAAGTTAATTAAAGATCTGCGCACGCACCAATCTTACGGCCTATCCACAGGAGAGGCGAAACAAAGGCTGGCCCGCCTTGGCGCCAATGTGCTCGTCTCCGCGCCGCGCATTTCCCCTTGGCTGATCTTTATAAACCAATTTCGGGATTTTATGGTCCTGGTCCTGTTAGGCACTACCATAATATCCCTTTTTTTAGGTGAAACTTTAGATGCAGCCGCTATTTTAGCCATCGTCCTTTTAAATTCAATCCTGGGCTTTGTGCAGGAATACAAGGCGGAGCGCTCTTTGGATGCCTTAAGAAAATTGACTACGCCTCACTCCAAAGTTTTAAGAGACGGCCATCAAGGCCTGGCGGCCTCCGAGGAATTGGTGCCCGGCGATATAATTTTCCTGGAAGCGGGCGATCGGGTGCCCGCTGACTGCCGCCTGGTGGAAAGCCAGTCTTTGAGCGTTGACGAATCGAATTTGACGGGTGAATCCGTTGCCGTAACGAAAGATCAAAAATGGACGGGCCGGCCTGATACACCCTTAGGTGATTTAAAAAACGTTGTCTTTAAAGGCACGTTAGTTACAGCAGGCTACGCCAAGGCAGTCGTGGCAACGACGGGGATGGATACGGAAATTGGCGAAATCGCCCACCTGCTGCAGGAAAAACCGGCTGTTGAAACGCCTCTGCAAAGGCGCTTGGAACAGCTGGGGCGGATTTTGGTTTTGGCCTGTTTTATCATCGTTGCCATCGTTTTTGCCGCAGGGGTCAAACAGGGCTTTCCCGTTTACCGAATGTTTATGGTAGGCGTCACCTTGGCCGTTGCGGCCATCCCGGAAGGCCTGCCGGCGGTTGTAACCATCGCGCTTTCCGTCGGTGTCCAGCGGATGAGCAAGCGTAATGCCATAGTGCGCCAGCTTCCCGCAGTGGAAACCTTGGGCTGTGCTACTGTCATTTGTTCTGATAAAACGGGCACTTTGACGCAGAACGAAATGCAGGTGCAGAAAATTTGGACTTCTCAACAGGCTTACTCTTTGTTAAAAGGGGAAAAGCTGGCCATAAGAGACAAAAAGATTTCCCTGTATTACACGGTGCTGATCGGCGCTTTGTGTACGAAGGCGGCAGCCTACGGGCCCGATGATCTTTTTGGCGATCCGACGGAAGTTGCCCTTTTGCGTTTAGCCCTGGAAAACGGCTTTGATCAGCAGTTTTTGAAGCGTGAATTTAAGGAAATAGATTCGCTCCCCTTTGACGCCCAGCGCAAGCGGATGGCCGTTGCGGTACAGAGAGCCGGGGAGTTTTATTCTTTCGTCAAAGGAGCCCCCGATCTAATTATGCAGCGCTGCAGCCATATTTTAAGCGGCACGGAAGTGGTCAACTTCAACCAAAAATGGCGGAAAGCGGCTGCAGATGCCCTGCGGGAAATGACAGGCGGGGCACTTAGGGTTTTAGCCACAGCTTATAAGCCCTTAGGCCCAAGGCCCGGACGACCGGATCAGTGGGAGGAAGGCTTAATTTTGACAGGGCTTGTGGGAATGATGGATCCGCCCCGGCCGGAGGTGCCCGCGGCGGTTGCCGCAGCCAGGCGGGGAGGCATCCGCACCATTATGGTCACAGGCGATCATAAAAGGACAGCAGAGGCTGTTGCCAAAAAAATCGGCCTTTTAACGCCTCAAGCGAATCAAGTTTTAACAGGTGCCCAGTGGGAACAACTTACCCCCTTAGAGCAGCAGGCGCGCATTAAAGAAACAGCGGTTTTTGCCCGCGTTGCTCCGACGCATAAACTTTCTATTGTGCGGGCTTTACAAAAAAACGGCGAAATAGTGGCTGTAACGGGAGACGGGGTTAACGATGCTCCCGCGGTCAAAGAAGCGGATATCGGCATTAGCATGGGCATCCAGGGTACAGATGTGACCAGGGAGGCTTCCGCCATGATTTTAGTCGATGACAACTACGAAACCATTATCAGCGCGATTAGGGAAGGGCGGGGAATCTACGATAACATCCGCAAATTTATCCGTTATCTCTTAGGCTGTAACGTAGGGGAAGTGCTGACCATGCTGATCGCGGCTTTAGCGGGGCTGCCACTGCCTTTAGTTCCCATGCAGATTCTTTGGATGAACCTGGTGACAGACGGCCTGCCCGCAATTGCTTTGGGGCTTGAGCCCATGGAGCAAGGCCTGATGCTGAGGCCGCCCCGCAGCCCGCGGGAGGGGGTTTTTGCCAGGCGGCTTTTGCGGAAGATTCTTTTTTCAGGTATTGTGATCGGTGCATCCGCTTTAGCAATCTTTGTTTTCAGCCTCCGCTATTTTCCCGCTGATTTGGACCGGGCTCGCACTTTAGCTTTTACAACTTTAGTCTTTGCCCAGTTAATTTTTGTTTTTCAGTGCCGCTCCGAGCATCTTTCCATTTTCGAAATAGGTTTTTGGGGCAACCTATATCTAACCTTGGCCGTTGTCATTTCGGCAGGTGCCCAAATTTTCGTGCTTTACAATCCTTTTATGCAGAAGATCTTTAAAACCACCCCTTTAAACTTTGACGATTGGATTTTAGTGGCCGTCTTTGCCAGTGCCTCTTTGTTTTTAGAAACGGTCGCGCGCTTAGTTAAACAGGCGTTTGAAAAGCACCTCTCTTTGCTGAAAGTCTAAATGCTAGCAGGATTCCCCCGATTAATCCAGAATTATGAAATGAACTAAGGGGTCTAGCTTGGAGGCGGCAGTTTTGGTAAAAAGCATGACAGGATTTGGACAAGGTGAGGCTTGCGGCGCCGGTTGGTCCGTGCGGGTAGAGATCAAATCCGTCAACCACCGCTATTTGGACTTTTTTCTCCGGATTCCTAAACAGTACAACCAGCTGGAAGAAGTGCTGCGTACAATCGTGAAACAAAGGATTGCCCGCGGCAGGCTGGAAATTATGGTTAATGTAGAGGAATTCGAAGAAAAAGAGAGAAACGTTAAGGTTAACAGAGCACTTCTGCGCGGCTATGTGCGGGCTCTGCAGGCGGTCCAAAAAGAGCTGGGCAGTTCTGATCCTGTAACTTTAGAGCAGGTTTTAATGCTGCCGGATCTGCTGCAGCTGGAAGAGCCCGAAGTGGATTGGGCAGATCTGCAGGAGGTTTTTAAAGAAGCTGCCGCCAAAGCCCTCGCCCAACTGGAGGGCATGCGCCAAGCTGAAGGGAAACAACTGCAAAAAGATTTAGAACAAAGGGTAGCCCTTGTTGAAAAACAGATCAAAGAAGTGGCCCGCATTGCTCCCACAGTAGTGGAGGATTACAAAGGGCGCCTGACGGAACGTTTGGGCGATTTATTGGATGGGACAACCATTACCGAAGAGCGTTTCCTGGGGGAAGTGGCAATTTTTGCCGACAAATGCAGCATCGCTGAAGAGTTGGTGCGTTTTAACAGTCATATTCAGCAGTTTAAAAAAAGTTTGTACTCACAAGAATCAGTTGGGCGCAAACTCGAGTTTTTATTACAAGAGATGAATCGGGAAGTGAACACAATCGGCTCCAAAGGTAATAATGTTATTATTGCCGGCTTAGTAGTGGATATTAAAAGCGAGCTGGAAAAAATGCGTGAGCAGGTTCAGAACATCGAATAGGCTCTTGTTTCGTGTTCAAAACAGGAAAAACTAGCTGAAGATTTGTTGAAGGAGGTGAAAAGATTGTCACTACCATACTTATCCCAGGAAGACAAAATGAAAGCCTTAAAAAAAGCACAGGAAATGCGGAGTAAAAGGGCGGCCCTGCGCCTAAGACTAAAAAAGGGTAATCTGACACTGCAGGATGTATTGGATTCAGCAAACGATGAGGTTATTGCCAGGATGCGAGTTACGTATTTGATTGAATCTTTGCCTCAAGTAGGTAAGGTAACCTCCCGAAAGATCATGAAAGAGATCGGCATCAATGAAAACCGCAGAGTACAAGGCTTAGGGAAAAGGCAGAGAAGTGAATTATTGAAAAGATTAGGCTGATTATTAAAAGGAGCTGGTTAGATGGGGATAAAACTAATTAATATTGGATTTGGAAATATAGTAGCGGCCAATCGAATTGTAGCCATTGTCAGCCCTGAGTCAGCTCCCATCAAGAGAATGGTACAGGAGGCCAGGGATCGGGGTATGCTTATCGATGCCACCTACGGCCGACGTACAAGAGCAGTTATCGTGGCGGACAGTGATCACATAATTTTGTCGGCAGTGCAGCCTGAGACTGTGGCGCAGCGGTTAACCAGCAGAGAAAACATAGAACCGAGTGAAAAGTAGGGGGCTTCTTTTGAATTGAAGGGACAGTTGAAAAACATACGGGATAGTGGGCTGAAGACAAATGGTTTTCTCATAGTTTTATCCGGGCCCAGCGGTTCCGGGAAAAACTCTGTGATGAATGCTGTTTTCCCCACTGTCCCGAACTTAAAATATTCCATCAGTGTGACCACCAGGCCGCCCAGGGTTGGGGAAGTTGACGGCGTAAATTATTTTTTCCGCACAGAGGAAGAATTTAATGCCTTAGTGGCCCAAAACAAACTGTTGGAGTGGGCAACCTTTGTAGGTTACCAATACGGCACACCAAAAGAATTTGTCCAAAACCAAATTGAAAGCGGCAACGCGGTAATTATGGATATAGATATTCAAGGGGCCGCCCAGATCCGTGCCCAAATGAAAGAGGCGATCTTTGTTTTTCTTCTGCCGCCCACTAAAGAAGAGCTGAGCAGGCGTTTGAAACTGCGCGGCTCTGATTCGGCAGAAGTGATCAAGCGCCGCCTGGCAAAATCCCAAGAGGAAATAAAACATATAGTGGATTATGACTACTTTATTATCAACGATGATTTAAGCCAAGCCGCAGAGCAGCTCAGGCATATTATTCTCAGTGAATGGGCTAAAATCAGCCGGATCGATTTAAAGCAGCTTAAACACTTGTGGAAAGGGGGATTTGGGACTGAGTAATTCCAAGAAACCTAATCGGTACACCGCCATTATAGCTATATCAAAGCGAGCCCGGCAGATTATAGACGGGGTCGCACCGGTGGTGGAAAGCAGCGCCACAAAACCTGTTACAATAGCCATAGAAGAGCTGGAGGCGGGCAAATTACGCTGTAGAGACTAATCAAATTTTGGGGTGACCTGTGGTGATCTTACCACAGGTTGTTTTTTTAGGAGGTGTCAAAGTGGCAAAAACAGCTCCGTATGCGGGAGTAATAGTCGATCTGCGCTTGGCCGCCGTCGACCGTATTTATCAATACCGCATACCTGAAAATCTCCAACCGATCGAGGCCGGACAGAGGGTGCTTGTGCCCTTTGGGCGCCGCAAATTGGAGGGTTATGTAGTTGAACTTACCAGCGAGCTGATGATCGAGGAGGCGAAATTGCGCGACATTATCCGCCCGCTCGATCCGAAGCCGATCATCTTACCCTCACTGCTGGAGCTCGCCCAGTGGCTGAGTTTGCACTATGTGGGGCTTCTTTCCGAAGCGCTGCAGTTCATGCTGCCGCCGGGTTACCGCTACGGCCGAGAGCGGGTTGGGGCTAAACGCCAGCAGGTTGTCACTTTGAAAATACAAGACCCTAAATTGAGCCCGCGGGCAACCGCGCAAAAAAGAGTAGTTGAAATCTTAAAAGAAAAACCGGAAATACTGGCGGCCGATTTGGTGGAACAAGCGGCTGCAGGCCACGGCACGCTGCGCGCTTTAGAGAAAAAAGGCATTGTCAGCATTGAAAACAGGCGCCTTGAGAGAAAAATCAGTTGGGATACTATCGCCGATCCAACGCTGGAGCTGACGTGGGAGCAAAAACGGGCTCTAGATTCAATCGAAGCGGAAATGGCGGGGAAAAAGCGGCCCGTGCTGCTGCATGGAGTTACGGGCAGCGGCAAAACGGAAGTCTATCTGCGCCTCATTGAAAAAATAGTGGCTGCCGGCAGGCAGGCCATCGTCTTAGTACCCGAAATCGCCCTGACCCCCCAAACGGTCAGCCGTTTCGGGGCCCGCTTTGGCGATCGGATTTCCGTACTGCACAGCGGCCTTTCTGCCGGTGAGCGCTTCGATCAGTGGTGGAAAGTTTACCGGCAAGAAGTCGCTGTAGTAATCGGGGCCCGCTCCGCCATTTTCGCGCCAACGCCTAACTTGGGCTTGATTGTAATAGATGAGGAACACGAAGGCACTTATAAACAGGAAGAGGGGTCGATTCGCTACCAAACAAGGGATGTGGCCGTAAAGCGGGCTGAGCTTGCCGGGGCCCAGCTGATTTTAGGCAGCGCAACGCCTTCTTTGGAAAGTTATCATCGGGCCTTGCAGGGTCAATTTAGGCTGGCCGAATTGACACAGAGAGTTGAAAAGCGGCCCCTGCCGCCTGTCAGCATAGTTGATATGAGAAAAGAGTTTGAAAAGGGCAACAGGGGCATGTTCAGCGGGGAATTGGCAGAAGGCCTCCTTAATTTAACTGCAAGCAAAAAGCAGGCGATCATTCTTTTAAATAGGCGCGGTTTTGCCTCTTTTGTCCTCTGCCGGGAATGCGGCCATGTCCTGCAGTGCCCTAACTGCCAAGTGTCTTTAACTTATCACAAGGCAGAAAACAGGCTGCACTGCCACTACTGTCCCCATAAAGAGGTTCTGCCGGCAAGCTGCCCTCGCTGTGCCTCCCGTTATTTAAGGCAGTTTGGCGTCGGCACGGAACAAGTGGAGTATGCCTTAAGAAAGGAGTTCCCCCAATTAACACCGATCAGGCTGGATGCGGATACCACCAGGAAAAAGGGGGCCCACAGGGCAATTTTGAATAAATTTGCCCAAGGCGAAGCCCAAGTTCTCTTGGGCACCCAAATGGTTGCCAAGGGTTTGGATTTTCCCAACGTTACTTTAGTAGGGGTATTAAGTGCTGATTTAAGCCTTAATTTCCCCGATCTGCGTGCTTCGGAGCGCACTTTTCAGCTGTTAACCCAGGTTGCGGGCAGAAGCGGGCGCGGCCGGCTGCCCGGCCGGGTGATTATCCAGTGTTATGAACCGCGCCATTTTGCCATTCAATGTGCTCAAAACCACGATTACCTGGGGTTTTACCGGCGGGAGATAACTTTCCGGCGCAAGCTTGGTTATCCGCCGTTTCGCCACCTAACCAGAATCTTGGTCAGCGGCGGCAGGCAGGCGGCGGAAAAAGCCGCTCGGGAAATTGCCGCCTACTTGAAAACAAGCGGCTTTAACCAGCAAGATATTTTAGGGCCGCAGCCGGCGCCTTTAGGCAAACTGCAGGGCCGTTACCGCTGGCAGCTGCTTTTAAAAAGCGATCACCACATCGATACTCTGCTGCGCCAACTGCCCGCCCCACCGGGGGAGATCCGTGTCAGCATTGACATTGACCCTTTGTTTATGCTGTAAATATGCTATAATATATTAATGAGTCTAGATTGAGGTGTTAGGAATGGCGGTGCTGGAAATAGTAACCATTGGGGATCCGATTTTGCAAAAAAAGGCGCTTGAAGTACCCAGGGTTACTAAAAGAATAACCAGGTTAATCAAAGATATGCTGGAAACCATGTACGAAGCCAATGGCGTTGGCTTGGCCGCACCTCAAATCGGTGTGGGTAAACGCGTGATAGTACTCGATGTGGGTGAGGGCCCCATGGTTTTGATTAATCCTGTCATTACAAACAAATCCGGCGAAGAGATAGATGTGGAAGGCTGTTTAAGTATCCCGGACCGGTGGGTTTATGTCAAACGCTACACTGATCTGCAGGTGGAAGCCTTGAATGAAAAAGGCAGCAAAATTCGCATTGCTGCGAATGGTTTATTAGCCAGGGCCCTGCAGCATGAAATAGATCATCTCGATGGAGTATTGATTTTGGATCGCATGATTGAAGAAGCAGTTGTGGAAACTAAGGAAGAAGGTGAGTGAATGCGGGTTGTGTTTATGGGTACGCCGGAGTTTGCAGTGCCCAGCTTAGAAAAAGTCCATGCCGAACACGAAGTGGCCGCCGTTATCACTCAGCCCGATCGCAGAAGGGGCCGGGGCCAAAAATATTCATTTTCGCCGGTAAAAAAATGGGCTGTGGAAAAGAACTTACCCGTGCTGCAGCCGAGAAAAATTGGCGCCGAAGATTTTATGGCGGAATTGGCCGCGCTTGCCGCCGACATTTTTGTGATAGTGGCCTACGGCCAGAAAATACCGCCGCAGCTTCTGGAAATGCCCCCTTTAGGGTGTATTAACGTCCACGCTTCTTTACTGCCCAAATATCGGGGGGCAGCGCCCATTAACGCCGCGATTATTAATGGCGATACCGTGAGCGGTGTAACCACAATGTATTTAAGCACCCAGTGGGATGCAGGGGATATCATCCTGCAGGCCAAAGAAGAGATTAAGCCGCGGGACACGGCGGGTGCACTGCACGATCGGCTGAGCTTCAAGGGTGCTCAGCTTTTGGGCAAAACACTGCAGCAGATTGAAAAAGGCGAAGCCCCCAGGCTGCCGCAAGACCATAACGCCGCCACCTTTGCTTTTAAATTGGCTAAGCAGGACGGGCTTTTGGATTTTGGGGATTCCGCCGAAAAGTTAGACCGTTTAATTCGGGGGCTGAACCCTTGGCCCGGTGCTTATGCCCGGATAGGGGGGGAAGAGGTTAAAATTTGGCAGGCCAAACCGCGAGATGAAAGGGGCCGACCAGGTGAAATCTTGGCCGTGGCAGAAAATAGTTTAATTGTGGGCTGCGGCGAAGGCGCCCTAGCTTTGGAAAAAGTGCAGCGGCCTAATTCCAGAGTCATTACCGGGGTGGATTTAGCCAACGGCCTGCGCTGGGCAGTTGGTGATAATATCAATGGATAGGAGGGAAAACAATGTTTTATGATCCGACATTTATTGTTGTGGTTCCCGCTTTACTTTTGGCAATGTATGCTCAATTTAGGGTTAACAGTACTTTTAATCGTTATTTAAAGGAGCGCTCTTATGCAGGGTTAACGGGGGCAGAGGCCGCCCGCCGCATTTTAGATGACAACGGTTTACACAATATCTCCGTTGAAATGGTGCGCGGCCAGCTGACAGATCATTACGATCCCCGCGATAAAACTGTGCGCTTATCGGAAACAGTTTACAGAGGCAGCAGTATTGCCGCCTTGGGCGTTGCCGCGCACGAAGTCGGCCACGCTGTCCAACACGATCGGAACTACGTGCCTTTGGGAATCAGAAACAATTTGTTTCCCGTTGCCAGCTTGGGCTCTCAAATGGCCCTGCCCTTGTTTATGATCGGGCTTCTTTTCAGCTTTGATACGTTAATGTTGGTAGGCATTTGGTTTTTTGTGGCAGCACTGGCATTTCAGCTTATTACTCTGCCGGTGGAATTTAACGCCTCCCGCCGGGCAATTGGTTTTTTGGATGCGGGCGGCTATTTAAACCGAGCGGAGATGCCAAAAGCGAAAGCTGTTTTACGGGCAGCGGCACTGACCTATGTTGCCGCAACAGCTGTAGCGGCAACTCAGCTGATCCGCCTCTTGGTTTTAAGAGGGCGCAGGAGAAACTGATGGCCGGGGCAGATAACCCGCGCCGGCTGGCGGTCCTTGCGTTGACAAGATTGGAGAAACGTGGGGGCTTCCTGAAGGAAGCCCTCCATTTTCAGCTGCAAAAAAGCGCTCTGGCCGCCCAAGATAAAGCTTTGTTGACGGAGTTGGCCTACGGCACCGTCCGGCTGCGGAAAAACTTGGACTACGTGTTAAGCACTTACAGCAAGCGCCCCCTTGCCAAAATCAAACCGGAACTTTTAAACAATTTAAGGCTGGGCGCCTACCAAATCCTCTATTTAGACCGGGTGCCCGCGGCCGCCGCGGTCAATGAGGCGGTTAAATTAGCCCACACTTTCGGGCACCGGGGGACAGCTAATTTTACGAATGCCGTTTTACGGCGGGTAGCTCGGGAAAAGGACAATATTACATACCCGGAATTGGCGGCCCGGCCTCTTGATCACATTGCTTTTAAATACTCTTTTCCCCGCTGGATTATTGAGCTGTGGCTGGAATGGCTGGGGGAAGACGAGACAATTGAGCTTTGCAAGGCCCTAAACCAGCCGCCGCAGACCACGGTGCGCGTTAACACGTTAAAAACTTCCGTCAGTGAAGTAACCGCACACTTAAAGAGCAAAGGGGCCTTGGTTGAACCGGGCAGCTTTGCACCGGAAATTTTATACATCAAACCGGGTAATGCAGCCGTCAACGATGAATGGCTCTCCCTGGGCATGTATTATATCCAGGACGAAAGCAGCGCGCTGGCAGCCCACGCCCTGAGGGCGGAACCGGGCCAAGTAGTTTACGATCTCTGCAGCGCGCCCGGAGGCAAAGCAACTCACTTGGCCCAGTTAATGAACAATGAGGGTAGGATTTTCGCCTTTGATCTGGCCGAAAAACGCCTGCGCTTGGTCTTGGAAAACGCCCGCCGCCTCGGCATCGGTATCATTGAAGCAAAACAAGGCGATGCGTCTCTGCCTTTGGGGCTTTCGCCCGCACCCAGAGTTTTAGTCGATGCCCCTTGCTCCGGCTTGGGGACAATGCGGCACCGGCCCGATATCCGCTGGCGCAAAACTTTAAAAGAGGTTAAAGCCTTGGTGAAACTGCAGCGCGCCATTTTAAGGCAGGCCGCCGAATATGTAGACCGGGGCGGGCTTTTAGTCTATGCCACCTGCACTATTACAAAAGAGGAAAATTTGGATGTGGCGAATTGGTTTTTAAAAACACATACACAATTCTCACCCGCCGGCCTGCCGGCATGGTTTCCCAAGAGGGCAGGCGAGCCCCCTTGGTATGTCCAGATCTTACCTCATAGGCACGGCATGGACGGTTTTTTCATCGCTGCTTTTCAAAAAGAATGACTTTGCAAATATTTCCCAAAATTAAAGGAAAAGGGCAACTCCGCGTCAAATAAGACTGTAGGAACTAGATTACGAGTGCGGGGGATGGTTAATGCGAATTCTTATTGTGGACAACAATGTTGAGCTCTGTCAGGTACTGGAAGAGTACTTAAGCGATCAACAGGACTTGGAAGTCGCCGGTGTGGCCTACGATGGAGAAGAAGCTTTAGCACAAATTAAGACCCTTAAGCCGGATGTAGTCTTATTGGATATCACTATGCCTTACTTAGACGGCATAGGAGTTTTGGAGAAGTTAAACTCTTTAGAACTAAAAAAGAGGCCAAAGGTGATTGTAATTACCGCTTTTGGCAGGGATGCTTTGATTTCCCGCTTAACAACGCTGGGTGCAGATTTTTTCATTTTAAAGCCGTTTCGCTTAGAGATGCTGGCAGAAAGAATCCGCCAGTTCAGCAGCGACAGCGAGGTAATCGGCGGCCTGCAGTCCGCCGCGGCGGCGGAGCCTGTCTCCAGCGAGTACAAAGTTACGAAACTTTTGCATCAAATGGGGGTGCCGCCCCATTACAAGGGGTTTTCTTACCTGCGGGAAGCGGTTTTGATGTGCGTGGAAGATGGTTATCTGGGCGGGGCTTTGACAAAAGAGATGTACCCTGCTTTGGCGGAGAAATATAAAACGACGAGCGGCGGTGTGGAAGCAGCGATTCGCAATGCAGTGATAGCTGCCTGGGAAAACGGCAATACAGCTTACATAAAAGAACTCTGCCACCCTCACTGCGAGGCGCGGGTCCCAACCAACTCGCTGATAATCGCCAAAATCGCCGAAGAAAGCATGGTTTTTTAAAGAAAAGGCATCTTCCGCGGGGAGGTGCCTTGAAATTTTCCCCCATTTGGATTGACAAAAATCGATCATCAGATGTATACTAAACCTACGGGGCGTGGCTCAGTTTGGTAGAGCGTCGCGTTCGGGACGCGAAGGCCGCACGTTCAAATCGTGTCGCCCCGACCATCAACTTTCCTGAACCAGGTTTTTATCTGGTTCTTTTTGTCTCACGAGAAGTTCACTGCTTTCGATAGCCAATCTTTCTCGGGCGAAGATAAAAAACTTGCGGAGGGTTTTCTCCAACCGCTTTTTGTAGGATTTGGAGTGCTTAGTATTATGGATATAAGCCTCAACGTCGGCTGCCGTAGCCGTAGCCAAGAGATAACGCAAAAAGCGGGAAGCGTCCCCTAAATAGTATTCCTCGGAACGGATACCCTGATCTAGAAGATATTCAACGTAAGCTGTGAGGAAATGGACTTTAATTCTTTTACTCATGTTCTCATCCTTTGACTGGAGGTTAATCATGAACAGTTTGGGCAGCATGGATTTGGCCGGGCTTTTCCCCGGGGAAATTGCCCCATGGTTGGAAAAATACGAATTCCCTCCCTTTCGGGCAGGCCAAATCTTTCATTGGATCCACAAGCAGGCGGAACCAACTTTTACGGGGATGCAAAATTTACCCAACGACCTAATCTCCCTGTTGGCGGAGCATTTCAAAACTCCACTGCCTCTTAAGGCTGTCAAAACCCGGCTTTCAAAAGACGGTACTGAAAAGTATTTGTTTTCGCTGCCCGATGGACATACCTTGGAAACTGTTTTGATCCCCGAGGGGGCCAGGCAGACGGTCTGTGTCTCCTCGCAGGTAGGCTGTGCCATGGGCTGCACTTTTTGCGCCACGGGCCAAGCAGGTTATGTGCGGAGCCTCACTGCAGGGGAAATTACAGGCCAAGTCCTCTGGGTGGAAAATCTTTTAAGGCAGAGAAATAAGGCTGTGACCAACGTAGTGTTTATGGGCATGGGCGAGCCTTTAGCCAACTACGACGCTGTTTTAAAAAGCATCCGCCTTTTAAATGCCCCGGACGGATTAAACTTAGGCATCCGCCGGTTTACCATCTCCACCTGCGGCTTAGCGCCCCAGATTAAAAGATTGGCCCAGGAAGGCCTCCCCCTTAATTTAGCTGTTTCTCTCCATGCTCCAACCGATGAGCTGCGGAGCCAAATCATGCCCGTTAATAGAAGATTTCCCCTGGCCCAACTGTTAAATGCCTGCGAAATTTACCAGGCGGCGGTGGGGCGGAGGATCTCTTTTGAGTATGCCCTAATCAAAGATTTTAATGACAGCCCAAGGGCAGCGGAAGGGCTTGCCCGGCTGCTTGCGGGAAAACTCTGCCACGTTAATTTAATTCCCGTTAACCCCGTCAGCGGTGCCAAGCCGCCGCCGCCGGCTCAAATTGCTGAATTTGCCCGGATCTTGGAGGCCGCTTCCGTTCCTGTTACGGTACGAAAAGAAAGGGGCGGGGACATTGAGGCTGCCTGCGGCCAGCTGCGGCAGACAAATTAGAACTTTATGGGTGAAATAAAAGGGAATCTTTGCAAGAAGAAGAAAAAGGTAGATTAAGCTTAAAGAAGCAGAGCCGCTGTTTTCAATGGGCCCGTTTCATTAATGAGGAGCGAAGTGATGTCTCAAATCCGGTGGGTGCTGAGGTTAATTATAGTGATTTGGCTTTTGCGCTTGGTTGTGCAGTTGATTAAAGGGATGCTAAAGGGGCTGGAGTAGGAGTGTTAGCGGTGGAAGTTAAGGTGGCAACTCATATCGGCCTGGTTCGGGAAAATAACGAAGATTCCTTTTGGGTTGGCGAACACTGCCTGCTGGTTTGTGACGGGATGGGGGGCCACCAGGCGGGTGAAGTAGCCGCCAAGTTAGCCGTTGATATAATTAAAGCTTATCCCTTCGGCGGTAAAGATCGGCAAAAAGAAGTGCGCTCAGCCATCGAACAGGCTCACCGAGAAATTTTGGCAGCGGCAGAAAAGGAAAGCGAACTGCGGGGTATGGGTACAACAGCGACTTTGGCCTGCTTAACGCGGCAGGAACAACAGATCGAACTGGTGTTAGGCCACGTCGGCGACAGCAGGGGTTATCTTTTCGCCGACGGTAAATTAAGCCAAATTACCCAAGACCATTCAGTTGTGGGCGAGTTGATCCGCGCCGGGTCCATTACGGCGCAAGAGGCGAAAAATCACAACCAACGGCATATGCTGACTCAAGCCTTGGGCGGTACGGGTGAAATCGAAATCGAAATAAACGTTAAAACACTCAAACCGGGGGCAATCCTCCTGCTTTGCACAGACGGCTTGACGGACGTTGTTGAAGATAAGAGAATCGAACAGGTTTTAGCCAAGGCGGCTGAGTATGAAAACACTGCCCAAGCCCTGGTAGATTTGGCTAATAAATTGGGCGGCCCGGATAATATCACGGTGATAGTGGCGCAAATAAAGTAAGGGGGGCTTTGTGTGAAGCCAACTTACCGTTTTCTCTTGGAAGCCGGTGTTTGGCTGGCGGCTGTAATTTTATGCTTTCTCTTGGAAAACGGCTCCTTTCCCTGGTGGCAGCCGCTTGTAATTTGGTCCGGTTTTCTGGTGCTTTTTTTAATCACCAAACATTTAGGTTACAGTGCGGGCGCGCTGCCTCTAACCGCGTTTTTAGTTTTAATCGGCTGGCTCTTTTTATACCGCTTGGGCCCACTTTGGGCCGGCCGCCAGTTTAACGGCATTATATTGGGGTTTTTTCTTTACCTCTGCGGCCTTTTGCTCCCTTTCACCGCGGAGTCAAATTTCCCCCTGCACACAGCAGCTGCCTTGGGCCTTTTGCTGGTGACGCTTCTTTTTGGCGTCCGGATCAGGGGGGCACAAGCTTGGCTCGATGTGGGTTTTTTCCGCTTCCAGCCAGTGGAGCTGGCAAAAATATCTTTAGTACTTGCTGTGGCGGCCCTTCTGCCGAGAAATGGCGGACACTTTCGAGCTTGGGCAGTTTTGGGCGCGGCTTTTCTGCTGCTGGGTCTGCAGAGGGATTTAGGCCCGGCGCTTTTAATTTTTCTCGTGTACTGCTGCCTCGATTTGGCGTATTCTTTTTCTTTAGTAAAACTTGCTTTATATATTGGGGGCGGGCTGGGCGGTTTCTTTGCCGGCCTCTTTTTTTTCCCCCATTTACAAAGCCGCCTCCAGGCCTGGCTGTGGCCCTGGGATCATTTGGAAACCCAAGGGTATCAAATCCTGCAGGGGCTCTTTGCCCTGCAGGCGGGGGGCATTACGGGCAGGGGATTGGGCTTGGGGCTGGCGGAGGTAATCCCGGCGGCCCACACCGATTACATTTTTGCTGTAATCGGCGAGGAATTAGGGCTGCTTGGTACTTTTACGCTGCTTTTAATCTATTTGGGTTTAGCTTTTTGGGGCGTTTTACGTCTTAAGGCAATCAGCGATTCGGGGAAAAGGTTGATGGCCTTGGGCCTCCTTCTGCTGTTCCACATCCAAATCTTTTTAGTGCTCGGCGGCATTTTGCGCCTCCTTCCTTTTACTGGGATGACTCTGCCTTTTGTCAGCTTCGGGTCCAGCTCTTTAGCGGCTCAAATGTGGCAGTTGGGCCTTTTTACAAGGCTGGGAGGGGAAAAGGTATGACCGCGGGCCTAAAAAAGTGCTTCTTGGGGCTTTGCCTGGTTTATGGTATTATATTAGGTGGCTTATTGTACTGGCATCTCTGCCCGAATTTAGAAAAACATGCGGCAAACCCCCGCTATTATCAGATTTTCGAAAAAGATCGGGGGCCGATCCTGGATAGAAACGGTACACCTTTGGCTTTTTCCCAATTAGAAGGCGGGAAATACAGAAGGTGCTATGCCGCCTCGTCCCTTTCCCATACGGTAGGGTATTTCCACCAGCGCTACGGGATGGCGGGCTTGGAGCGCCTTTACCATGCGGATTTGCTGGCCGGCCGCACCCTTTCCACCACTCTCGATCTTGCTATCCAGCAATTGGTAGAAAAAGCCCTGGAAGGGAAAACAGGGGCCGCCGTTGTCATCAAACCTGCCAGCGGAGAGGTTTTAGCTTTAGTTTCCTCCCCTTATATCGATGGGGCCAACTTGGCCGAAAATTGGGCAGATTATCAGAGCGACTTGCGAAGTCCTTTCTTAAACAGGGTAACTAACGGGCTTTATCCGCCCGGCTCTGTCTTAAAACCCATAGTTTATGCTGCCGCGTTAGAAACAGGCTTAACAAAGGCCAAAGAAACCTGGCTCGATGAAGGGGCCGTCATTATTGAAAACAAAAGGCTTGCCAACTACGGTCAAAAAGCTTTTGGCACCATTACAACGGAAGAGGCCTTAGCCTATTCTTCCAACGTAGTTTTTGCCGGCTTGGCCACAGCGCTGGGCGAAGAGCTTTTAGACTATTACGGTTTGTTTGGGCTGGGCGCGCAGCCCGCTTGGGAATTGGGTGCCAAAAAAGGTTTTCTGCCCGCCGGTGTTAAATCAAAATATGCGGCGGCCCTTTTAGGCATCGGCCAAGGTGAACTTTTGGCAACACCGCTGCAGATTGCCCTTGTCGGAGCAGCAATTGCCAACCGGGGAAGCCTGGTAACCCCTTATTTGGTGCAGGAGCTGAAGGGCGGCCTTAAAATGCGCCAAATCACCAGGCCCCAAATGGGGGTGCCGATTATCAGCGAACAGGCTGCCGTAACGGTGCGCGATGCCATGGTTTTGGCAGTGAAGGAAGGCACGGCAAAAAGCGCCGGGCAGAAAGACCATGTTTTTGCGGCGAAAACAGGCACGGCGCAAACGGCGCGGGGCGATCATGCTTGGTTTGTCGGTTTTGCGCCGGCGCACCACCCCGCAGTATGCGCCGCAGTCATAATAGAAGAAGGCGGCGCGGGAGGCTTAGTTGCCGCACCTTTGGGCGGAGCGATCCTAAAAGGCGCCTTAGATATAGTCGACGGTAAGAAAGGTAAAAGGTGAGGCCATGATTGGGCAGGTCTTGGTAGACCGCTACGAAATTTTAGAGAAAATCGGCCAAGGTGGCATGGCCGTAGTTTACAGTGCCAAAGATCACCTGCTGAACAGGTTGGTTGCGGTTAAAATCCTGCGCGACCAATTCGCCGGCGATGAGGAATTTGTAGAAAGGTTCCGCCGCGAAGCCAGATCGGCGGCTGGTTTATCTCACCCTAATATTGTCAACATTTACGATGTGGGCCAAATGGGCAGCGTGCATTTTATTGTCATGGAATATGTGCAGGGCCAAAATCTGGCGGATCTTATTCAAAATAAGGCCGCTTTGTCCGGCGAATTTATCGCCGGTGTGGGCAAAGAAATTGCCCTAGGCTTAGCCCACGCTCACTACCACGGCATCATCCACAGGGACATTAAGCCCCATAATATTTTAATAACCCGCGAGGGGCGGGTGAAGGTGACGGACTTTGGGATCGCCCAAGCCATCTCTACCAGCCATTTGACTCAAACCGGCATGGTTTTAGGCTCGGTCCATTACTTTTCCCCGGAACAAGCCCGGGGCGTTAACGTCCAGGCAGCCAGCGACTTATATTCTTTAGGCGTTGTTCTTTACGAACTGATTACGGGCAGGAAGCCCTTTCGGGGCGAATCACCCATTGCGGTCGCTTTAAAGCAGATTCAAGAAAGGCCCCAGCCGCTGAGCCACACCGCACCGGAAGTGGACGGGGAATTGGCGGCGCTGGTTTTGAAGCTTTTGGCTAAAAATCCCCAGGACCGCCCGAAAGACGCAGCGGAAACGGCAGCCCTTTTTCAAGGGATTCAAAGGCGTTTGGAAGCAGCGAAAGAAAACGAAGAAACAAAAGTACTACCGGCAGCAGCAGGATTTGGAAAGGGGTTTTTGGGATTGGCCCGACGGCGAAAAAAAGAAACGCCTAAGACTGAAGGTAGGGCGAAAAAAAGAAAGCCGCGCCGCGGTTTACTCATCTTTTTAATTATCTTCTTGATTTTAGGCGGCATCAGCTACGCAGTTATTAGGATTATACCGAGGGTTTTATTTCCCGGCGATGTAGAAGTCCCCGATATAGTGGGCATGCAGGAGCACCAGGGCTTTACTGTACTGCAGAGCTACAAGCTGCGGTTGAAAACTGAGGGTGTCTTTGACAATAATAAACCGGCAGGCTACATTATCAGCCAAAGCCCGCCGGCGGGACGCATGGTCAAAGAAAACCGGGAGATTACTGCACGGGTGAGCAAAGGGCCGGAAGAAGTAGAAATGCCTAGCGTGGTCGGCTTATCTGCCAGGGAAGCGAAATTAAACCTGACCCAAACCGGTTTTGTCTTAGGTGAAGAAGAACTGATTTATGAACCGGGGGTCAGCCCTAATCTAGTTTTAGAGCAGTGGCCTGCGGCAGGCGAAACTGTGATTAAAGGCAGTGCCGTTAATCTTGTAATCAGTAAGGCGCAGGAAGCGGTGAAAGCATTTTTACTGCCCGACTTTCGGGGTCAGGATTTTGAAAATGTCCAAATCAAATTAGCTGAATTAGGCCTTGTTCTGGGCAGTTCTTGGCCTGAACACAGCACGGTTTACCAAAAGGGGCTTGTTGTGGAGCAAAACCCCGCACCCGGTACGGAAGTTGAGGCGGGGTGGAGCGTTGATTTTGTTTACTCCCAAGGCCTCCCCGAAACGCCACCTCTGCCCGTCCGGGAAGAAAAACCGGCAGAGGAAATCAAGTGGGCCCAGGAAAATCTGTGGCACTACCAAGAGGTCATTATTGATGTGCCGGACGGGCCGGCACAAGAGATCGTTATTTTAGTGATCGACGATTTCGGGGCACGGGAAGTTTACAGGGAAACCCATAAAGGAGGGAGCCGAGTGATCCATACAGTGCAGGGCCGAGGAGACAAGGCCAAATTACAAGTTTATATCGGGGCTCGTCAATTCTTGGATCAGTACTTTCGGGACTAAAATATGAATAAAGGAATTATTCTTAAAGGTGTTGGCGGCGTTTACCAGGTTAAAACAGAGCAGGGGGTTATATCCTGTACTCTGCGCGGCCGCCTCCGTTTGGAGCAGGAACGAATTTTAGTGGGCGATACTGTAAAGGTCTCCTGCGAGGGGGCCGAGGGAGTGGTGGAGGATGTTTTACCGCGGCGAAACGAGCTGACAAGGCCCCCCATCGCTAATGTTGATCAAGTTTTGGCGGTCTTTGCCGTAACGAAGCCTGAGCCCAGCTTATTACTTTTGGACCGCATTTTGGTCAATGCCCATTTTGCCGGGATGAAAAGTGTGGCGGTTTTTAACAAAAGTGATTTAGATAATAAAAAGGCAGTAGAACTTGCCCGCATGTATACGGATCTTACCTCTTCGGTTTTAATCACAAGCGCTAAAACCAAAGAAGGCTTAGAAAGTCTGCGCGGCGTTTTTGAGGGCCTTATCAGTACTTTAGCGGGGCCCAGCGGTGCGGGCAAATCATCACTTTTAAATGCCCTGGAACCGTCTTTGGGCCTTGAAATTAAAGAGGTAAGCGCCCGGGTGCAGAGGGGGCGCCACACCACAAGAAAAGTTCATTTACTGCCTTTGGCCGGTGGGTATGTTGCGGACACGCCGGGGTTTTCCCGGCTGACAGTCGATCACATCCCCGCGGCTGAACTGCAATTTTCATTTCCCGAGATGGGGGAACTGGCGGACGAATGCCAATTTAGAGGCTGCCTCCATCACCGGGAGCCGGGCTGCGCCATCAAAGAAGCGGTAGATGCAGGCATAATTTTGGCCCATCGCTACAGCCATTATTTAACCTTTCTAAAGGAAATTCAAGCAGTCCCCTATCATTTGCAAAGAGGTGGTTCCAATTAAAAGAAGAATCAGTACATCAGTCTTAGCAGCAGACTTCCTGCAGCTCGGTTTGGAACTAGAGAAGATCGCCAATACGGACTTAATTCACATAGATGTCATGGACGGCAGCTTTGTACCAAATATCAGCTTCGGCACGCCCGTTATCGAGGCAATCCTCCGGCAGGCTGAGCGGCCTTTGGATATCCATTTAATGATCGAAAAACCGGAGCGCTACATAGATACCTTTGCGATTTATAAGCCGGAGATTTTAACCATCCATTATGAAGCAGCCACCCACCTGCAGCGGGCTTTAAGCCAAATTAAAGAACACGGCATTAAAGCAGGCGTAGCATTGAACCCCCATACCCCTTTGGAAGGGCTTCGTTATATCCTGGCGGATTTGGATTTAATTTTAATAATGTCGGTTAACCCCGGTTTCGGCGGTCAAGCTTTTATACCGGCTGTGCTTAATAAAATTGAACACTGTGCTGATTTGGTCGGCTCAAGGCCCATTGAGATCCAGGTGGACGGCGGGGTTTCCCTGGAAAACATTCCGCAATTGGCCCAAGCAGGCGTCAACAATTTTGTTGCCGGCTCCGCTATCTTCCAAGCACCTGACCCCGCAGCTTATATCGAGCGGATGCGCACGATTAAAGATTAATTGGGAAATGTTGATCATATAGGTTGACAAGTCTGATAATTTATAATAATATTGAATTAAGCCAGCTTTCCCCGTCCGGGATAAACAGCCTGTCCTTGTGGCTGTTTGCTTACAGGAGGCGTGGGAACGGCTTTTAAAAGAAAGCATCCTTCTGGGGAAGGATGCTTTCTAGGATCCGGGCTGCTCTGTCAGCCTTAATGGAAAATTATATTGCAATTAGTCTAACTTAGTGCTTGACATTTCTGACAATTGGTATTATACTGTATCTGGGTTGGGCGGCAGGGCAGATCAATCTCCGGTGTAAACATTGGAGAAATACTAAATTCCCTGGGTGTGGCAGTAAAACATAAAGTCCCCGCCGCCCAAACTATTTTAAAAGAAGCACCTCTGCCGTGGGGTGTTTCTTTTATATTAAACGCAATTGTGGGCGGTAATGCTTGACAAGTCTGATAATTGTAGTTATAATGTAAACAAACGGGCCGGCGTGTAAGAAAAACATTAAGAAAGGAGAAGCTTGCAAAGAAACGAACGAGCAGATAAACCGGCTGCGAACGTGCGGCAGCAGGTTCACAAAGGACATATTGTGGCGGGCATTATACGTTGGTTCCGAAAGCATCCTCGGCTGCGGGGGTGCTTTTATTTTTAAGGAGGAATTCTTACCTTGTTGGCGAAGAATATGGCAAGCAAAACGAAATAGTTCCGCTAGGGGTGCTTTCCGGCTGAGAACGGATTAAAATCCGTACCCTTAGAACCTGTTGGTTAATGCCAGCGTAGGGAAGCGGTGTGTTAAGGGACATGGGCCGCTTCGCCCGTGTTTTTTTAATGCATAAAAGTTCGCGCGGGACCTCTCGTTTTATTAGAGGAGGTATTTTTAATGCGTAACAGAAACTTAGTGATTATGTTGGAGACTTCTTTATTGGTCGCGGTGGCTCTATTGTTTTCCATCTTAAGGCTCTGGCGGATGCCTCAAGGCGGTGGCGTCACGTTAGAGATGCTGCCAATTTTCATCCTGGCATTTCGCCGCGGCGGCAGGATCGGCATGATGGGCGGGGCGTTATTGGGCATTTTGAAACTGCTTCTTTCCCCTTATATCCTGCACCCAATCCAGGTTTTATTGGACTATCCGGTGCCCTTTGCGGTTTTGGGGATAGCGGGGTTTGGCATACTAAGAGAACAGCGGACACTGGGCGTTCTCATGGGCACCGTTTTGCGCTATGTAACACATGTGGTGGCAGGGGTGGTCTTTTTTGCCGAATATGCACCTGAAGGCACATCGCCGCTTGTCTATTCTTTAACTTACAACATCCCTTACCTCGTGGCGCAGGCAGTTTTAGTTTTGTTAGCGATTCAATTATTAAGTCGACGGAGGGAAATCTTTGAACCGGCAAAAGGCTGAAAAGGCATTAATCTTGGGGGTCGGGGAAGATTACCCGGCCCGCCGGCCCAACCTACCGCCCGCCTCTTTGGTGATCTGTGCCGACGGGGGAGTTAAACTTGCTGAAAAATGGCGGCTGCGGCCTGACGTAATTATCGGCGACCAGGATTCGATAAGTGACGCCAGCTTGAGATATTGGCAGAAAAGACAGGTGCAGTTGATAAAATACCCTGCGGAAAAAGATCATACCGATTTGGAGCTGGCGGTAAACTTCGCTGTGGCCGCCGGTGTAAGAGAGATCTCCCTGTTTGGTGCCTGGGGCAGCCGGGCAGATCACTCTTTGGGGAATATAGCCCTTTTGTACCGCTTAGCAAAAGAGGGCCTGAAAAATGAACTTTTCACAAGCAAAAACCGTTTGACTGCCATCAGTCAAGGGGAATGTACGGCGGAAACGGCGGTGGGCAGCGCCGTATCACTGCTGCCTTTGGATCAAGAAGTAAAAAGTGTGTATACCAAAGGGCTCTATTACCCACTAAGCGGGCAGAGCCTGTTTCAGGGTACAACTTTAGGGGTGAGCAATAAAGCAGTTGCGGAAAGAGTTTATGTAAGTTGTGCCGCGGGGGTTCTTTTAGCTGTTTTTGAGCAATAAAATACCCCTAGATGCTAGGGGCTTTTAAGGGGCAGCGTCTTAGAGGGCACGCTCCACTTTACCGCTTTTCAAACACCTGGTACAGACGTATACCCGGCGTGGGCTGCCTTTGACTAAGATACGCGTTTTTTGCAAATTCGGTCTCCAAGTGCGCCTGGTCTGATTCAGCGCCCGGCTCCGTAAGTTGCCGGTGCGGGTTCCTTTACCGCATACAATGCACCTTCTGGCCATATTCTTACCCCCTTTTAACGAGTTTCCCTATAACGTGTTTAATTTTAGCACAGCCCAATTAAGAAAGCAAGCAGAATTGCCCTTGGAGCTAAACGCGATGTCAGGAAAGAACGACCAGGAAAGGTTTTATAAAGACGCGGAATAATTTTTACCCCAAAAAACAACGAAAAAGGGCCGTTTTAGGACAAAAAACGCTTGTTTGCCTAAAATTGACCCCAAACATAA
>JBHGWS010000072.1:0-16936 GCA_041936745.1 Candidatus Darwinibacter acetoxidans | reverse complement strand
AAGAAAAGATCTGGCCGGAGGAGGTTTCCCTATGCAAAATGAAATCTATTTGGATAACAGCGCGACCACTCCCGTGGCGGAAGAAGTAGTCCAAGCCATGGAACCCTACTGGTCCGTCCAATACGGTAACCCTTCTTCTCCTCATTTAAGGGGAGTAGCAGCAGAAAAGACGATGGGCTCCTGCCGAAACCAATTGGCCCAACTGCTGCATGTGCACTCTTCTGAACTTTACTTTACCCCAAGCGGTACCGTGGCCAATAACCTGGCTCTTTTGGGTACGGCAAACACACCTTATTTTACCCGCAGCCCCGGACATATTATTACTACACCCATTGAACATGCCTCTGTTTTAAATACGGTAAAACACCTAAAAGGCAGGGGATGGGCCGTCAGCCTGCTCGATGTGGACGGGCACGGCGCTATTGAGCCTGAACAAATAAAAGACCTCATTCAGCCGGATACAAAATTGGTAAGTGTCATGCATGTCAACAATGAATTGGGCACAATCGCCCCCATTAAAGAGATCTCCCGATTGCTGCAAGCGGAGAACGAAAAACGCCGGCACAAAATAGTGTTTCATGTTGACGCGGTGCAGGCTTTAGGAAACGTCCCCCTAAATCCGGCCGTTTTGGGCGTTGACACCATGAGCTTCAGCGGCCATAAAATTTTCGGGCCCAAAGGTATCGGCCTGCTTTACGTGGGGCGAAACACCCGCCTGGAACCGCTGTTTTTTGGCGGCAGCCAAGAAAGGGGACTGTGGCCGGGCACAGAAAATGTCCCGGGGATAGTAGGCTTCACCCGCGCCGCGCAGTTGGCCGTAGCCAATCTGGAAGCGAATGTTTCTCACATGCAAGACCTAAGGCGCGAATTATTAGAAGGCATCACCGCTATTGAGGGTGCCAAGATACACAACCCGCCCGCGGGAGCCCCTCATATCCTCAATGTCGGCTTTGCCGGCGTGCGCGGCGAAGTCTTAGTCCACTTCCTGGAACAAAAACGCATTTTCGTCGCCATGGGCGCGGCCTGTTCTGCAAAACGCAGGGGCCTTTCCCACGTTTTACGAGCAGTCGGGCTGCGGGACGAGGAGATCCTCGGTGCTGTCAGAATCAGCCTCAGCCATCAGCTTTCGCTTGACCAAATAAAATATGTGGTGTACAGTCTAAAAGAGACGGTAGAAGAAATTCGAAACATCTATATGTGAGGTGCCACTATGTACCCCATGCTTTTAATACGTTATGGCGAGTTAAGCTTGAAAGGGGGTAACCGCCGGATATTCGAAGATATTTTATTAAAAAACATCCGCTCCGCCCTCAAGGATATCCCGCACGGTAAGATCAGGAAAACCTACGGCAGGATTTATTTGGAAACGGCAGGCAATTGGCAGGAAATTTCCCGCCGCCTGCAGGAAGTATTCGGGATGGTTTCCCTTTCCCCCGTTTTGCGGCGGGGCCTAGATTTCGAGGAAATTAAAAAGGGCGCAGAGGAAGTTGTGGCCAAAACCGAAGGCGCTACTTTTAAAGTGGAGACGCGCAGGCCCAATAAGGCTTTCCCCCTTGCTTCACCTGAAATAAGCAGTGCTTTGGGCGGCCATATCTTGCGCACTTTCCCCCACCTTAAGGTAGATGTGCATAATCCCGATTTTGTTCTAAACGTGGAGATCCGCCGGGAGGGTGCCTTTTTGTATTCCCAAATTATACCCTGCTTAGGCGGTATGCCAGCAGGTTCCGCCGGCAAAGGCATTTTGCTTTTATCCGGCGGCATCGACAGCCCAGTTGCGGGGTTTTTAGCCATGAAAAGAGGGGTCGATATCGAAGGGCTACATTTCCACTCTTACCCCTTTACATCGCCGCGCTCCAAAGAAAAAGTTATCACTTTAGGCCAGCGCTTAAGCCGCTTTAATGCCTCCGGGACTTTGAAGCTGTGGATCGCTTATTTCACCGAAATTCAAAAAGCACTGCAGCAGGGGTCATACCCTGCCCTCTCGATCACCTTGATGCGCCGATTTATGCTGCGCATCGGCGTTTTACTCGCTGAGAGGGAAAATGCCCAGGCCTTGATTACCGGTGATAGTTTGGGCCAAGTTGCCAGCCAGACGATGGAGAGCATCCGTACTATTAACGAAGTGACTTCCTTTCCCGTTTACCGCCCGTTGATCGGCGCCGACAAACAGGAAATTGTGGAACTGGCAGTTGATATCGATACTTACGAAACCTCGATCCTGCCTTACGAAGACTGCTGCACGGTCTTCGTCCCCAAAAACCCGGCTATCCGGCCAACTATTGAGCAGGTAAGGCGGGCGGAAGAAGAACTGGATGTCCCAGGCTTGGTGGCAGAATCCTTAGCCAAAACAGAGCTGATAGAATTGACCGGCTAAACCGGGTACAAGCTGGGAGGAGATTATCGTCTTTTGGCGAAATAGATTGGAAAACATGCAAGGAGCGTTCGCCCGTGCCTATTTCGCAGAAAATACTTCACGTTTTGCTTGCGCAAATCGAACGGTTACAGCGCGAAAACGCGCTTTTAAGAAAACAAGCAGGAATTGATGCCCCTTCTTGGCACAACTCTTCTGTCTCCGCTGAAGAAAAGAAGGCACTGCTCAAAAAAAGACGTTAAAAAGCCTCTACTGCTGTCACAATAGAGGCTTTTTTCCTTGTCTACCGAAAGCGGCCGATGTTTAATATTCTGCCCAAATTAGCGTTTTCATCTAACTTAAACCCTAAGCTGCCGTCAATTGCGGTAAACAAAGTCGCAACTCCCGGGCCGTGCCCGGCTATGAACGAATCGGAATGGACAATGATCCCCACTGAGAGTGCCCCCCGGCGGTAGCTGCGCCCAAAGCGGTTGTCCGAATCCTCCAGGGCCACAAAATCACCAAATTTCAATTCATCGATCCCTAAAGCTTTGATCTCCTCTTGGTCAGTTGTCGTGATATCGTAATCGCCGGACGCCGTTGTCGGGCTGCCCAAGCCGGAACCCATCAACTTTGCCGGAATCTTTTTGGCAACGGGGACAATCAGCCTGCCGTTTTCCTCAATGAGGCCCAGCTTATCCAAAAGTTTAGGATCCAAGTTTCGCACCGTGATTCCCGGATAGTCTGTCAATTTCAGGCCTTGGCCGTATGCTTTGATTAAAATTTTGTCTTCAATAACCATCTTTTCCAGATCTTCTTGGGCAAAATCGACCATGACATGTTCAATGCCCCCGTGCGTACCGGTAACGATGCCTTTAGCACCTTTGGCATCACCGGAAACAACTATGGCTTCATTCCCCACGCAGGCCAGCGTATTATAAGCTTGGTTTTTCGGTGCGGACCTATCAACCGGATCAGCCGCAGTGGAGACACATGGTTCTACATGGTCTCCCGCCCAGCCGAATGCCCGATCGCCCAGTTTCACATTATAGGCGATGCCGCCTGTCCCGGGCAGGGCAAAGGGGGTGCCATCGCGGTCAACCCGGTACGCCCCTCTCTGGAGGGGCGGCGTAATCTGCCCCACAACGGCAAGCATTACTAAATCAGCTTGATTACTCTTCAACATCTTCTTTAACCTCCCTGTCTTTTTTCCTAAGCCTGCCGCCGAGCCAAATTCCCCAAGCGGCGGCGGCAATACCAATCCCATCGATGTAAACATCGGCGGATGTGCCGGTCCGATGGGGTAAGCGCATTTGATAACTTTCATCCAAAACAGCTACTACCAGAGCGAACATTACGGCAAAAGGGAGGGCCTGGGCGCGGGTTATTTTTGTCCGCCTGGCAGCGTAATGAACAATGAGCGTTAACCCACCGTAGGCAAACACATGCACCGCTTTTCTGGTTAGAAAAACCAGCCGCCCTATTTGAGCCGGAGCCAGGTTTGGCAGCCATCTTGCCAAAAGCGCATTTGTATAACGAGCACTGGATGCCTGCTGTTTGGCGAAAAAAAATACAAAAAAAACATAGCCAAAGACCATCAGCCAATGGAGCACCTAAAAGTTCCCCTTCCCAAATCTTGTCATTCAAACAAGCCCCCCAACTTGCGACCCGGGGTTTTAATATACGGGAAAAAGAGGCCGCCTATGCTAAAAAAAGCGAAAGCGCCTTCTTCTTTTGTATTCCCGCGGCTGTTCGACCCGGAATCGTTCGCCCCGCAAAATGGCCGCCGGATGAGTTTGCACAAGTTTAAGGGCCGCTTCGCCGCCGATCACTTTTTTGGCGGCCAAGAAACCCGCCGCCAGGTTCAAAGGCCGCCTTTCAAGGCCGTGCGCATCGCTGCCCAAGAGCTGCACCATGTTGTGTTTCAGCATTATCTCGGCCGTCCTCTGCACCTTGGAGCCAAAACGGCCTAAAATACTGCCTGAATTCATCTGGATAAGAGAACCTTGGCGCAGCCAAGCCAACACAATATTCGGGTCGGCCACCACCGGCAGATAACGCTCCGGATGAGCTATTATAGGAGTGATGCCTTTCGCCAGCAGGCTGAAAAGGACTTCTTCGATGTAAAGGGGGATCTGGCTGAAAGGAAACTCGATCAAGCAGTAGTTCCCCTTATTCCCATAAGTGGGAATATCGGAGGCCGCCATTTCTAAAATCGCCGGGTCAATCAGCAGTTCCGCCCCGGCCACCAGCTCCACTGCAATACCCGCCGCTGTCAACTCTTTCTGCAGTTCTTCGGTTTTCTTTTGCACCCGGCCCCAGTCGGAGTCTAAATCAAAATGAGGAGTGGCTGCGATGACTTTTAAACCCTGCTTTTCTCCCTCTTCGCCCATGGCCAAAGCGGTTTCTAAATCAGGTGCCCCGTCATCAACCGCGGGTAAAATGTGTGTGTGCAGATCGATCACAACGTCTGCTCCAGGTCCCGTGCGTAATAATAATATTGGTAATCCTGGCCTCCCCGCGGCCTGATGCCGTTTAAGACTACCCCTAAAAGATGGCCCTTCGCTTGGTCTAAGAGATTTTTAGCCTGCAGCGCCATCTTGCGGGGGACCTCGTAAGCTTGAATAACTAAGATTGTCCCATCGACTTGGTTGGCTAAAACCGCCGAGTCAGTAACGGCCAAAATCGGCGGTCCGTCGAAAACAACCCAGTCGTAGTTTTCTTCCAAGTAATCCAGTGCAGCCGCCATCGCCTGGGTCTGCAGAAGTTCCGCAGGATTCGGAGGCTGGGCCCCTGCCAGCAGTATATCTAGGCCCGGAATCCCGCTTGCGCGGATCACCGCTTCTAACGGCACCTGGCCTGCCAAATAGGCCGTTAAGCCTTGCTCGGCCTTTAAAGGGAAAAAATGATCTAAAACGGGCCTTCGAAAGTCACATTCCACTACCGCTACTTTCCGGCCCGCTTGGGCCCAAGCAACCGCCAAGTTGGCTGCCACCGTACTTTTGCCCTCGCCAGGGCCCGGGCTGGTCACTAATAAAGATTTAAGATTGCGATCGGGGTTCGTAAACTGCAGGTTCGTCCTTAAGGTACGAAAAGCCTCTGCAGCCACTGCCTTGGGATCGTCATGCACAATTAATCTTCGTTTTTGCTCCATCTTTATCACGTCCTTCTAAAACCGAAGAGCCGCCATTTTTGATTATTGTCATTATCAAAATCAGGAATTTGGCCTAAGACCGGGCTCTGCAAAAAAAGCTCGATTTCTTCTTTCGTCTTCAAAGTGGTATCAGTAAACTCCAAAAGAAAAGCAAAGCCCACTCCCAAAAACAGTCCCAGGACACCGCCGATGGCAATGTTTAATTTCAGGCGTGGTTTGATCGGTGACCGGGGTAAAATCGCTTCATCGATCACCTGGACATCAGCGCTCTGCATAGCCTCGGCTATCCTGGTCTCTTCGTTCCGCTTCCGGAGCATAACATAGAGTTCTTCCAAAACCTTAGAATCCCGCATCAGCCTGGCCAACTCCAGCTCCTTGCCCGGCAGAGTTGCTAAATCCTTTTCAATTTCACTCCTGAGGCTCCTCAGCGCTTCCTCCCTCGCCCGCAGGGCCATAAGCTCAACTTCCTGGCTGATCAGGCTGCCGTAAAGTTCACGGTGAATTGGGTTGATGCTGCGGGTCTCAGTTCCAACAACCCGCTCCACTTGTTCCGCCAGCTTAGTTTTAACATCCTCGATTTCCGCCTGCAGGGCTAAAACCGATGGGTGCCTTTCCGTATACTTTTCTTTGGCGCCGGAAAGGGAAATCTCTAAATCGGCAAGCCGCGCCCTATATTCCGTTACAAAACGGTTTTCTGCGATTGTGGTCGCAGAAATTAAAGTTTCATCCTGTTCCGCTAATTTTGCCCTAACCTGCGCGATGCGCTCCTGCGTTTCAGTAATGCCGATGCCTACTTGGGAGAGATCGGCTTCCAGGGCAGCGAGCTGGTTGACCCCCACGATTGTTTCTTGTGAGGGTGCCAAAGCTTTTTCCGTTTCCTTAAACTTCCGCAGTTCTTCTTCGGCCAGATGAAGGTTTTCCGTGACCGTAACCAATTGCGCTTCAATAAACTCCCGGGCGTTTCTCTGATCTTCCTGGCGTGAATGGCGGTTCCAGTCGATGAATACTTCGGTCAGCTTATTCACAAAATCCACAGCCGCCTGCGGCTCTGCCGACTCCATGCTGACTTTCAGGATGTCGGAGCCCTGCACCGGTTGAATTGTCAACTGCCTTTCCAAACTTTTCAAATTGGGGTCTGTCAAATTCAACGCTTTGCTCACTTTTTCCAAAACGGTGCGGCTCTTCATGATTTGGACATAGTTTTGAGCGGCATTTTTAGTGAAACCGCCGAAAGTATCGCTGAACATCAGTTGGGCAGGACTGCCCTGTTCTCTTACCATGACCACTGCAGTAGCCTGGTAAATGGGTGTGGTGAAAAAGCTGTAAGCTGCTACCACTAAGACCGTAAGGGCGAAGATTAAGGCAATCAGCCCTCTTTTTTTAACTATTATCTCCCAATATTCCAGTAGATCCATTTCTTCCATTTCCATTTTCGCCACCCCCTAATCAAACAGCGACCAAATTAAATCTTTAAAAGTTTTTATGCCGCCGGCAAAGGTAAAGATCTTAGGCCAATTGGGCTTCTTCGTTTCCGGTACATAGATAATGTCCCCGGGCCGCAAAAGCGGGTTGTCTGCCACATCGCCCGTGAAGAGGACCTTGTCCTGCCCCACGGTAACGACTTCGCCATCCTGCAGATAGCCATCGCGATAAATGCCCACGTTTTCCAAAGCGGCCCGCTCCAAAGGCCCGCCCGCTAAAGCAATGGCATCCATCACTCTTGCGCCGGCGGCAAGATCATATGCCCCGGGGCTGCGGACTTCGCCTAAGACCAAAATCTGCCGCTTTGAGGCGGGAACGTAGACCACATCGCCGCCCCGCAAAACCATATTATATTCACCTTGGTCCGCAAGCAGCTCTTCCGAGTCGATTTCCCAAACCCGCTCCGCAGCCGCTTCCTGCCTGGTGACTATGACATCCGCCCCTCCTGCCGTAAGGCCGCCGGCCATAGCTAAAACATCCAGCAGGCGCCCACCGGGAGCAAGGACGTAGGCTCCGGCCCGGGCAACCTCGCCGAAAACTAAAACGGTGCGCTGTGCCTGAGGCACAGAAATGATTTCACCGCCTTTTAAGGCGGGATTGTTTTCGCCGGCCGCCGCCAAGGAAGTAAGATTTAATATTTCGCTTCTCACACCTTCCGGCCCTTCCCGGATCACTTCGATCTCAGCCGGATCCGCTTCTGCCGTAAAGCCGCCCGCCCGGCCCACCAGATCTAATACTTTTTGCCCTTTGGCAAATGTGTAGTAACCGGGGCTGCGTACCTCACCTAAGACCAAGACGCTGCGCTCTGCTTTCGGCACCACTATTACATCGCCGTTTTGCAGGGCAAAATCGCTTTTCAAATAGCGTTTTTCCAAAAGTTCGCCGAAATCAACGATTTTAACCTCTGTGCCTTCCGCCCCCACCCTGCTTAAAGAAACCTGGTCTTCGGCGGCTGTTTCCAAAAGGCCGCCGGCCAAGCTCACAGCGTCTAGAATTCCATCTCCCCGTTTGAATTGGTAATAGCCGGGGCTGTGCACTTCACCTAAGACCAAGACGTTGCGCTCTGCTTTCGGCACGACAATCACATCGCCGCCCTTTAAAGCCACGTTATCTTTCAGATAGCGGTTTTCTAAAAGCTGATCAAAGTCGATTAAGTGGATTTCCACATCGTCTTCGCCCTGCCTGCTTAAAGAAACCTCTTCCGCCCGGGCGCTGTCTAAAAGCCCGCCCGCCAAGCCGATGGCATCTAGCAAGCGATCTCCCGCCCGGAAGCGGTAATAACCGGGGCTTTTCACTTCACCTAAAACCAAAACCTGCCTTTCGCCTTCCGGGATGTAGATAACATCACCGGGCAGGGCTCTTTCGTTTTGCAGCCCGAAACGCTCTAAAGGGCCCAGCTCTATTTCCCGCGCTTTTTTGGCGCGAGTTAGGATAAGTTTTTCACCGGCGTGCTCTAAGGTGCCACCGGCCTGGGCAATAAGATCTAACAGCCTGGTCTGCTCCTTAACTGCATAGGCACCTGGCCGCTGCACATAGCCGAGGACTAAAACATGATCATAGCTTTCCGGGATAAAAATTAAATCACCGGCCTGCAAAAGGGGGTTTTCGCTACCGGCTTTACCTGTTAAAACGGCTGATGCGTCAACGGTTAAAACCTTCCCTTCTCTGGTTAGGGAAATAAGGGAACTATCCCCGCCCGGGGCAATGCCCCCTGCTTCAGCTAAGACATCCACAAGGGTGGTGCCTTTTTTGACGGGATAAGCACCGGGCTTTACTGCTGCCCCTAAAACTATGGCTTGGCTTTTTTTCGGCACAAAGACCACATCATTCGGCCTGATCTGAACCCGCTCTCCCCTGCCGGCCAACAGCTCCTGGACATTAATCAAGTGCTCTTTAGGCTCCCCCTCCTCATATCTGGTGAGGACTACCGCTTCCAAATCGGCGGAATCTAAAGCACCGCCAGCCCAAGCTAAAAGATCTAAAAGCTCCAAGCCGCTGCCAAGATCGTAGCTGGTCGGTTGGCGCACCTCGCCAAAAATTGTAGCACGGCCGGAAGCGGGAACAAAAATCATATCACCGTTTTGCAAAACGGGGTTGGCGTCCAATGAACCATGGGTTATAAAATCCTCGGCGTTAACCTGCAGTACTTCGGTCTGTTCTTTCGGCCCTAAAGCACCGAGAAAAAAACGGGTAATCGAAAGGCGGCTTAAATCCGCCGATCGGGTTGGCCCTCCTGCTTGGGCCAAGACATCCATTAAGCGGGCCCCGGCTTTGAGCTGATAATAACCGGTTGCATTCACTTCACCCAAAACCTGTACCTGCACAGTGCGAAAACGGTGGATCAAAACAGTTACCCGGGGGTTGACCACGAAGTCGCCCAAAATTTCTTCCAGCTCCCGGCTGATCTGACGGGTACTTTTCGCCACCGCCCAGTGATCGCCAACCAAGGGGAATGTTATGTAACCATCGGGGCGGACCTCTACTTCCGTCGTTAGCTCAGGATGGCCCCAAACTGAAATTTTGAGGACATCACCCACTCCCAGTTGGTATTCTGCACCCTCAACCGGGTGACCGGCCAAGGCCAGGAAAGCCACAACCAGTACAATTAAAGTTTTTCCTGCATTTTTCATTGCTTATGCACCCCGATTACCCATATTTTACGTTTATAAAACAAGAACCGCAAAACCGTTAAGCTCGCGGTCCTGGTAGAGCTTGTCCAAACAAGATTTATTTGGCAGCACCCCGCAGCAAAAAGCCGGAGACTTTTGCAGCACGCTCAGTTTCTACGAAAAACTCAACGTTCTTTTCGATCCTAACATCTTTACCCTTCACAAAGTAACCGCCGACCAAGCCGACGGGCCCCAGTAAAATTACCCCAGCCATGCTGGCGCCTGCCGCCAATTCCAACGATTTATTCTCTTCTGTGGCCCGCTCATCTACTCTCAACTTAACGGTGGAGCCATCTAAAGAGGCGATGCGGCCAAATTCCAAAACCAGGCGGCCGTCCCGGCCTAAGCGTTTGGCACTGCTGACTTCCAAGACCTTGGCGCGGCCGGCGGAACCCGCGGGAATAACTATCCGGCCGTCCACCATAACGTTTTCCACTACCTTGTAAGAAACATAATCGCCCACCTGGGCAGTGCCTGAATCCACGGTATCCAGAAGTGCTACTTTGACTAAACTCGCCTCCGGGAGGTCGACTGTTTTTATGTCCAGTTTGGTTGTTCCCCAAACCAGAAGCATGATTTGTTCCGTCCTATGGGCGATGTTGCCCTCCTGCGGGCTGCCGAGCAGGATCGTTTCCATGTTTTCTAAGCGTTTCAAAAGAGGATCAGCCATATTTACCCCGGTTGTAAAACCCCATTCCGAGAGGTTCAAAAACAGCTGCAGCCCCCCTTTGTCACCGTGGGGGCTTTCCAAAAAAGCATTAATTCTTTCTATTCTTAATAAAACAGGCCCTTCTTGGGATGCACCAAAAATATCCATTTCCATTTGTTCAATGCGCTCTAACAAAGCACCGGCCTGTTCTTCACCATATAAAATCTTTTCCACCGCCACCAACGAAGACAACGGGGTTCCGTGCACTGCGCCGCCATCGGCAAAAACAATGGCCGGCACCAGGCTGAGTACAAGAAGGAAAGAGAGAAATACTGCTGTGCCTTTTTTCAAAATCCCACCTCCTGATTTAATTAAAACTTGATGGAAAATTCCGCAGTGGCCCCGTAATCGTGTTCCACACTGCTGAAGTCAATAAACTTATAATTAAAACGTAAAGCGCTGTCGTTGTTAAACTCATAGCTCAAACCGAGCTCCGCCATGTTTTTTGGTGAAAATTCGTCTTTTTCCGAAGCACTAAGTTTCGGCCACCTTTGGCTGAGATCCAAACTTACTTTACCGCGGGTAATCGGTACTTCCACTCCCAAGGAAGTGGTTGTGGCTAAAACGGGATCATCGTCCAAAAACTCCTGCAGCCCATCGATGTGTTTGTAACCGGCACTGACGGTGAACAGATCAAACCAGCCCATGCTCAAATCCACAGACGTGCTGATGATTTTTCTGGCTTGATCTTCATCTAATGCCAAATGATCTACGGCCGTTTTCAAAGCTAAATCACCCAACTTGACTGAAAGGCCGTAAACTGCGCCCCCTTCCGCCAAGGGCAGATCTTCGTGGGGCTGCGTGCCGCTTAAGACGGGCCGTATGCCGCCGCTGAATTCTAAGCCGCCCAGCCGCAGCCACCGTTCCTCTTCCGCTTCATCGGGCAGAGCCGCCACAAAGATGTTCGCTCCCGGCAAAGCAGGTACCCGCCCCCTAAACGAGCCGGTCCAAAGGCTTCTGTTTTCCGCCAAGGGGCCGCTGTCGGCAGCGGTTTCCCGATCCTCTGCCACCGCAGGCCATAAACCGGCACTGCTTTCTTCCTCAACTGCAGATCCCTGCAGCCTGCGCACAGCCGCCACCGCCTCTTTGGAATAGATCAAGGGGCGTTTGGCGGACAAGCCTAAACTTGTCAATTCCCAGGCCGGTTCTGTCAGCAGTTCAAAATCTTGGATGGCATAGCCGAGAATTTCTAATTCGTGCCGAAACTCTAAAGCGAGGCGATATAAAGACTCCACCTGCCCACTGGTCAATGCCTGCTCCTTAGGGGCTCTTTCGTTGTATTTTAGGATAATATTGTCCAAATAAACATCCCTGCTCACGCCGAAACGGCGGGATTTTGCCTGTTCTTCCCCGGCCAAATGCTCCAAAAGGCGCGCCACCATCAAGGCGCTCTGATTGCGGGTCATCTCCTGCAGCACAACAAAGCCGGGAATAGGCCGGCCTTCCCCTAAGTCGGCGATCGCATTATAAGCCCAATCACCCGTGACCAAGACAGACGCTTCTTGACCCGGAGAGCTGGCGTTAACAGATGCTATGGGAAAACCAAGTGCAATAAGCAGCAAAAAGACTATAAATACCCGTTTATCCACCGGTTTCCCTCCTTTAAAATAATTCGACAGAATCCTTAATCTATTTCTCCAAGCATCGCTAAAAACCTGCTTTTTTGACGCAACTCCCAGATATTCCTCAACATTTTCTGTTAAAAAATCGCTCCGCTAAAATAACCGCCACAAAGTCATCATAGGGTTCCGGGGGAACCTGCATGCCAATGGGCCAAAACCGCCGCCAACCGGCAGGCGGCTTTTCCTGCCAATAGCGCCGGCGCGCCTCCTGGGAGGTGAGGTGTTCATCAACTGCTTTAAGGGGATAATTAGGGAAATTCGCCTTAATCTCCTTTATAAAATCAGCCGCACCGGTGCGATCCCCTACTATTATTTGATCAATATCATACTGCTGCACGATATCCTTTAAAACTGCCGAAAAAGAATCCCGATCGACCACCGCTTGCTCCAACACCTCCCCCGGTGCAGCAACTGCCAAGCCACATTTTTCCCGGCCGGGATCAACGGCTACCACAATCATTATACCACCTTTTCCACTACAAGAATTCGTTAAAAGAAACTTCGCTTTGAGGGTAAAAAAAGGCCCTCCAGGGGAGGGCCTTTAATGCATACCTTATAACTTAGAAGCTGATTCCTAAACCTGCGGTGTAGGACCAGTCGAGATCCAAATCTTCGTCAATTTTATGGCTGATGGAGCTGCCTAAGGTCAGCTTCACGTCTTTGGTGAAGTTGTAGCCCAGGTCGATCTTGTGAGCGAGCTTGTTGTCGCCTTCAGGTTCGACCGGCATTGTAAAGGTAGCGCCGTAGCCTAAGTCAAGGATGGCACCGCGCACATCAGCTTTGTAGCCAACGTTAGCTGCGGCGACATTCAAATCACGGCCGGTGAAAGCACCATTTTTCCAGTTGCCGCCTGCTCCATAAGCATTCTTGGTCATGGTGAAGCTTGCACCGTAGCGGAAGCCAAGATCAGGTGCTGTAGGTGCGAGAGCGACTTTGAATTGGCTGTGAGTATTTTCTTCTGCTCTTTCGTTAAATGCATACTCGCCGCTTAAGGAGATGGGTACAAAGAGATCAAACTTGGTATTGGCACCAAATCTGTAAGCTTGAATGTTGGTTACATCTTCTCTCGCTTCGCGGTAGAAGCCGCCGTCAACATTGATGCCTAGGAATTCTACGTCTGCGCCCACTTCAAGCAGATTAGCACTTGCACCGTCAATAAACGGCCTGCCTACATTATAGTCATCTTGCGCCATGATATACTTACCGTTTAAGCCGACTGGGCCAAGCTTGGTGCTTAAAGAGCCGCCAAAGAGCATGTTGTCGGACTCTTCTCTAAGATCCATGGCAAAGTCGCCTGCGTAGTTGACACCGAAGACTTCACCGAAGAGACCGGCGTAAACACCCTGCGGGTCAGGCAGTCCGGCTGTGGCAGTTTTGTAAGAGCCGAAAGCTGCTTTCAAGCCAAGTTCCGGCATGAGTTCGTATTTCAGGCCCAAGCCCACAGCCAAATCAGTATCAGCACCGGCATCCGCCGAGCCGAGCAGGACATTACCGGTTAAGCCTTTAGCTATATCCAAATCGGCTAAGCCGGCAAATTGGAAACCCTTGCCGTCAGGAGCGGTCGGAAGTGCCAGAGCATAGCCGGAAATTCTGTTTCCGATTTCTGCATTGGTTACCAGTTTCTTACCTACCGCCAAACGGCTGATTAAGGCATCGGAAGTTACGTCAACGCCGTAAGTGCCAAGGCTGAGAGCACCAGCTGCATCGTGAGGGATGCCGCCGCTCATGACGGTTCTGACATTGACGCTGTCAGAGGCCTTGATGTTGAGGTTTAACCCAACACCTTGGCTGTAACCGTACTCATCAACAGTACCGGCTGCAGGTACATTATTGGTGGAGTTAAAGCTCAAGGTTCCACTCAGTTTTACCTTTTCTAAAGCCTTCACAGCAGCAGCTGTTTCCGCTTGTGCCGCTTCAACTTCGTCAAGGCGTGTGTAGATTTTGTAGAGATGGTCTCTGGTTTCGTCGATGAGGATGTCGTACTTCTGCAGCTGGCCTGCAATTAAGGCTTCCGCAATAAGTTCTACATCTTCTTCTGTGAGCCCGTCGACTTCAATCTCTTCAATTACTTTTTCAATTACGGTAGTCTCTTTGACTACTTCTTTGGCGCTAAGAGCCGCTTCTTTAATGCCCGCTTCAACTTGTGCGGCGATAAGCTCTTCAATTTCTGCCAAAGACGGTACTTCTACCGCAGGCTCTTCTGCCTCAGCAAGCTCTTGGAGCTGCTCCTGCAGTTTATCAAGGTCAAAGCGAAGGCCGTGGATTAAGCCGCCTACCCTATTTTCAACATAAGCCAAGTCGCCTTCCAGCACTTCGAGGTTCAATTCGTTGGCGCGGATACGCTTTAAAGCGGCTTCGTCGAGGTCTTTTTCCATAATTACTTTTTCCAAGATTTTGGTTTCAACCGGGATTTCCCGTACAGCTAATTCAGCTTTGATTTCTTCCATGAGTTCGGCTTTAATTTGGTCCAGCTCTGCCAGAATATCCGTTTCGGCAATTTTGCCTTCCAAGCGAGCCAGAGCTCTGGCAAAGACCATGGCACCTTCATAACGAGTCATCATTCTGGCGCCACCAAAAGTTCCATCCGGATACCCTTCGATCAAACCGGCAGCGGCCAATTCAACGATGGAATCATATGCCCAGTGATCTGCCGGGACGTCGGAGAAAGGACTTTTGGCTAATGCAGGTAGTGCTGTACTAGCTATTAAGATAACAGCTAATACCAGCGTAAGTTTCTTAATTCTCATATTCATTTTACCCCCTTGGTTTCAGTTCGCTAATCTCTATTTTATGTTGATGAAATGCTTCCTGCTGATTTTCCAACGAGTATCCTTGTTCCCTCATTTTCCACCCAACAAGAGCGCACTCATCTTCCAGTATCTAAAGTTGCCGGTAACCGCGGGCACCTCCTTCCTGCCGACTACACTTTTAAAGATACTGAAACAAAACATCGTACTGTAATGTATTTCTATATGTTTCCCTCAAATCCTTCCCACCAGCGGATCTTTTTGACAGGGCAGAATGGAATGTTCTGGGTGGGAAACTGCCCCCTTAAGACATATTAGCATAAAAAACAACTTTGCAGTCCTTTATTTCAACAAATTTGTGCAAAACCCTGCTTAATATAATCAGCAGGCTAAATTAACCGACTATTTTTAAATAAACCTGTACGGGCGTCTGTGATCTGCAGGTGTCTTCCGCTACCACCAGCTGAATCTCGACCGGGTCTTGCAATTTCCTGGAAGCGAAAATAACTTCGAAAAACGCATCACCCGGCAGTAAAACGGCGGCCCCCCGATCTTCGCTGAGCGCCATCCCCGCATCCAAAACTACGCTGTTGGCCTGAGCCAATATCTGCAAAATAACCCGATCTATTTCCACGCCCCCTTTGGGGTCCCAGATACTGCGGGCTAAAACGGTATCGCGGGAAAAAACCATTTCATCCGTATAGTTCTCTAAATAAACTACAACGGGCACGCCGGGGATGGTGTTGCTTTCACTCACGGCCCGCACTACCACATCGCCTTTACTTAAAAGGACATCTTCCACGGCAAAGTCTAAAGCGGCCGGGTGCAGATCGATAGCCCGGTAAGGGCCTGATCCCTGGGCCCTGGCACTGCGCCTGTAGGCCACTTCATCAACTTCGGCGACAAATCTTTCTAAAGCCTCCTTAACCTGCGCCCGGCTCAGACCTTCCTTAACCACGGTGCTTGAGATAACTTCGCTGGCATGAAAAGCAATATTCGCTTCCCGAATCTGCCCGAAGGCGGTAGAAACCTGAAAATAATAGCCCACGAGTTCATCGAAATCCGCCTGTAGTTCATCAATATTCCCCTGCAGGGCAAGTGCTTCACTCTCTAAACTGGCGATATTCGCCACGTTTTCTGCAATAGCCTTCCTCTGCCTTTGTACCTCTCTTTGTGCCTGATCGTAATCGAGCTGTAAGCCGGCCAGCTCGCTTTGAATTTCTTTCATTCTAAACAGTGCTATCCGCACATCTTGGGAAGCAATGGTCAAGATACCGATGGAAGCTGTGGCAATGGCGATACCGGTAACGATTGTCACCAGCACACTTGTGTGTTTCGGGCGCAGGCCAAACAGAGTCAGCTTCTTACGGCCCACATTCATGCCTAACTGGTCGCCGATATAGGCTATCGCGCCCCCCACAACCGCCAGGGTTAATATAAGGACAAAACCATGCATCGCTTTCTCACCTAACTTCCAACGCTTTCTCTAAAGTGAAAAATTAGTGCCTAAATAATATTTCTTGGCCAACTCATCGCGGGCAACATCTTCGGTCGGGCCCGCAACTAAGACTTCCCCTAGGTGTAAAATGTAAGCCCTATCGGTAATGCGGAGCGTTTCCCGCACATTATGATCGGTAATAATGATCCCTAAGTTGCGCCGGCGCAGGCCAGCCACTATTTCTTGGATTTCCGCCACGGCGATCGGGTCGATCCCCGCAAAAGGCTCATCTAAAAAAAGGAACGCAGGTTCCAGGCACAATGCCCTGGCTATTTCCGTGCGCCGCCTTTCGCCGCCGGAAAGCTGGTAACCTTTTTGGCCGCGTACGTTCTCCAAATTAAATTCGAGCAGCAGTTCTGCGGCCAACTCCTCCTGCCGCTCTTGGGGGAGATTACGCATTTCCAGAATTGCCCGGAGATTTTCCTCCACCGTCATTTTCCGAAAAATGGAAGGTTCTTGCGGCAGATACCCTAAGCCGAGGCGAGTCCTTTTATACATAGGCAGTGCCGTGATGTCCTTCTCATTAAGGTAAATCTGCCCCGCTTCCGGTTTTAGCAGGCCAACTATCAGAGAAAACATGGTAGTCTTGCCGGCGCCGTTCGGGCCCAACAGTCCCACCACCTCGCTCTGGCGGGCAGCAAAATCCACGTTTTTCACCACCACTCTTTTCCCGAAACGTTTAACCAGGCCTTTAGCCGAAAGCCT
>JBHGWS010000071.1:0-20965 GCA_041936745.1 Candidatus Darwinibacter acetoxidans | reverse complement strand
AGCTGAAGTAAACTTCAGCACAAATTTCTGGCTAATTTGACACTAGCTTGAAGTTTGATTGCTCAAACTTCCTAACGATTAGAATCAACCGTTAACTCACACAAACTTTTGGCTGTTCTGTTGTTTAGTTTTCAAGGTTCTTTGCTCCCGCCGGCAGGTGATTTTCATTGTCTGCCCGCCGGGGACAATGCTTAATATACCATCTATCTAGGGCATGATCAAGAGTGAAATTCGTTAAATTAGAGGCATCTTACCGCTTTAAGTCAGTTTATCTCCCATTTGCGCCCGTTTCCCACCAAATTCATTTTTCCTGTAAAAAGCGAAACCCCGCCCGCAGGCGGGTGCCTTTACTCCGAACGCGGCCGCATGTGGGGGAATAACAAAACATCGCGGATAGACGGGGAGTCAGTCAAAAGCATAACCATGCGGTCAATGCCTAAGCCCAACCCACCTGCCGGCGGCATGCCGTATTCCAAAGCGCGCACGTAATCTTCATCCATCATATGGGCTTCGTCATCGCCGCGCTCCCTCTGCTTCGCTTGATCTAAAAAGCGCTGCTTTTGATCAATGGGATCATTAAGTTCCGTAAAACCATTGCCGATCTCCCACGTTACAACAAACGGTTCAAAGCGATCGGTTAATAGCGGATCATCTTTTTTGCGTTTGGCTAAGGGGCTCACCTCAACCGGGTGATCAGTGATAAAGATCGGCTGAACCAAATTCTGCTCCACAAAAGCATCGAAGAATTCATCCACAACGTGGCCGTACGTCGCGTGCGGTTCTACGGTCAAGCCTTTATCTTTGGCTGCCCGCCTGGCCTCAGCATCGTCCAACCCCTTTAAATCAACCCCCGAATACTCTTTAATGGCTTCCAGCATGGGCTTTCTCGGCCAAGGCGGCGTTAAATCAATCTCCTGGCCTTGGTACGTCAAAGTGGTGGAACCGAGCACTTCTTTGGCGATATGGGCGTAGATTTCTTCCGTAATCTCCATCATATCGTCAGCATTGCCGTAAGCCTTGTAAAGTTCGCACATCGTAAACTCCGGGTTGTGCTTAGTGGAAATACCTTCGTTGCGAAACATTTTACCCAGCTCAAAAACCTTCTCGAACCCCCCGACTAATAAGCGTTTCAGATAAAGTTCCGGGGCAATGCGCAGATAAAGATCCATATCAAGTGCATTATGATACGTAGTAAAAGGCCTGGCCGTGGCACCGCCCGCAATAACGTGCAGCATGGGGGTTTCCACCTCAATATAGCCTTTGTCGGTTAAAAAGTTGCGCAGGCTCTGAATTACCTTACTTCTAATTTCAAAAACCTTGCGGACCTGGGGATTCACAATCAGATCAACATAGCGGTGCCGATAGCGCAGATCCACATCCCGCAGCCCGTGCCATTTTTCCGGCAGGGGCCTTAATGATTTAGACAAAAGCTTCAGTTCAGTGACTTCAACACTGATTTCACCCCGCCTGGTGCGAAAAACCCTGCCGTGGACACCTACAATATCACCTATATCCAATTCTTGCACAAGCTCATAAGTTTGCTCGCCTAAAGTATTAACCCGAAAATAAAGCTGGATACGGCCCGACGAGTCCATCAAATCGGCAAAACTGGCCCGGCCGTGCAGCCGCATGGACATTAAACGGCCGGCGATCACGGTTTCTTCCCCTTCCAGGGCGGAAAAATTATCTATGATGTGTTGGGCATTATGAGTGCGCACGAACTTTTCCCCGAAAGGATCGATGCCCTTTTCCCGCAGCGCTTCCAATTTATCCCTGCGCACAGCTAAAAGTTCGTGTAGTTCAACTTGGTTTTCTTCGTTACCGTTTTGCCGGTCCATCAACACCACTACCCCCTATTTTATCTCGCAACCTTAATTATCTCATACTGCAGTACACCGTCTAAAACCTCTACCTCTACAACTGTACCGGCGGTTTTGCCCAAAATTGCTCGGCCAACGGGCGACTCATTGCTGATTTTGGCTTTAGCCGGATCCGCTTCCGCCGAACCGACCAGCTGATACTCAAAAACGTCTGACGTTTCCAAGTCTTTCAGCGTAACCCGCTTGCCGATTGAAACCGTAGTCTCATCTTCGTCCGCTTGGATCACCCTGGCATTGCGCAGCATTTTTTCTAAAGTTATAATTCTGCCTTCAATAAATGCCTGTTCGTTCTTAGCATCGTCGTATTCCGCATTTTCCGAAATATCGCCAAATTCCAGGGAGGTCCGAATACGTTCCGCTACTTGACGGCGTTTCACGGTCTTTAAAACCTCTAACTCCGCCTCTAAATCCTTTAAACCTTCCGGTGTTAACAGTACTTCTTTATCGGCCATATCGTTCCTTCTCCTTTACCCAACCACATTTTAAACAGCACTGGTTAAATACCTTTGTACCCACATCTTTCTCAACGCTCCATCTATTATAAGTAACAAAAAAAGGGATGTCAAGAATCGACAAACCCTCTTTTCGACTTATTTCACAATTACTAAACAGCTGCCTTGTTTAAAGTCTCCCGCCTGGGCCTAAAGCCCAATTTATCTAAAAGATGGTGGTAATCCGCGGAGCTAATCTCGCTTAAAGGCTTATCCAAAAGGGCAACCAAGAGCCCTTCCATAACATTGGTCCCAAATGACCTGCCGTTGATTGCCGGCGTTGTCGTAATCAGCTCATGGAGATTCCTCTCTTTTAGAAATTCCACATCGGCCGGCGTAACGGTGTTGGTAATTAAAGACTTGCCGCTCAGATCGTCCGGCATATATTTACGGATTAAATGATAGTCGCCGGCAATCACGTCCGCCCAGTCATAAAACTTGGCATATTTCTCCCTGTTTGGCGACTGCACCTGCTTATCGCCGATGGGGTAGAGAAGTTTAAAAGGCAGTTGGACGACTAAAGGCGCCGCAAAAGCCACTGCCCGCCTGAGGGCCTTTAAACTGTAGATGGGAGTGGGCAGGCCCAGAATAAACATAAAATCACCGTAGAGTACTTCACAGCCCGTTTTTTGCAGTGACTCGGCCATGCCGAAACGATCGACAGCACAGGTCAGCATGACTTTTTTATTTCTGAAAAGTTCCGGCGTTTCCTCGGCCAAAAGCTCGATGGCTCGCCGCTCCAAGGTGTTTTTCAAGCCCGAACCGTCCACGATGGGTGTCTGCACGGCCGCCCTGGCAATCTTTTTCGCTTCCCGCAGAGTATATCTTTTGTCCCCGCTCCACAAATAAAGATCGATTCCCCCCATGCCTAAGGCGGCAACATTGCCGTCAAGCTCTTTAATCAACTCAATCGCCTTGGGGATATCTCCATCCGTGCCGATTCTTTCGATAGAGAATTCCCGGCCTAACACACTGATCACTGCTTTACTGTCCCTGTGGGAAGATCCGATACTCACACTGACAACTCGCCTCATGGCTCAATCCCCTTTAATCGTAGTGATTAATTTTTTCAAGCGTTTTGGGTCCAGGTGGTAATCTTCCTTAATTGGCGAAGCACCGATTGTAATGCCGAAGACCTTTTCGCCCAGGATAGCTTCTGCCAGGCGGATCCTCATATCAGAGCCGATCATGATCACGTGGTCAAACTCGCTCATTTCAACCATGATCTTCATCAGCCAATCAAGAAGGCTTTTGCCGTCAAAGGATTCAATCAAATTCCAGCGTTCTTCATCGTTTAAAAGCAGAGTGTATTCCACACCCAGCTTGGCGCAGAGAGCGGCCAATTCCGGCACATTCCCCAAAGGAAAACCGATGATTGCCAAACTGCCCCCTTTGCGCACCTCCGCCAAGCTTTCCAAACGGGAAACGAAAGGCCGATCGCAGCCCACCCTGCCGGCCACATCCTGTTGGGACAAACCCGCTTCCCTTAGTTCGAAAATGCGGTCGATGATGCGGTCTAATTTTTCCCTGTTTAAAAGCTTATCGCCGATGCGGAAAAAACCCCTCACGCCCCCACCTCGAGTCTGTGCACAATTTGTTCACATTATACCACCTTTAGCGGTCTCCTACAAGCAGCTTTCGAAAATTTCCCGTACTGCCGAAAGAGTTTGAGCCTTATTAATCCGGGCGCGGATCTTGGCCGCTTCGGGCAAACCTTTTAAATACCAAGCAAGATGCGGCCGCATCTCCATAACCGCCCTTTCTTCCCCCGCGGCATAGGCCATTTTGAGCTCCAGGTGCCTTAAAGCTGTTGCCATCTTTTCTTCCGGGCTGGGCGGCGTTGGGATCTGCCCCTGCCTCAGCCAAGCTTTCACCTGGCGGAAAATCCAGGGGTTGCCCCTGGCACCGCGGCCGATGGCGATATGATCGCAATTTGTTTGTTCAATCAAGGCCTGGGCATCTTCCGGGGAAAAAACATCGCCGTTGCCCACAATGGGAATACGGCTTTTTTCCTTTATTTTCCCAATCCAAGCCCAATCAGCCCTGCCCGCATAGAATTGATCCCTGGTGCGAGCGTGGACGGTCAGCCATTTTATCCCCGCCTCTTCCAAGCGTTTAGCGACTTCTAAACAGTTGATGCTCTCTTTATCCCAGCCTAAGCGAATTTTAGCCGTGACGGGAATGGGTACGGCCCGCACAACTGCCGCGGCAATCTCAGCAGCCAACTGCGGCGTTTTTAATAAAGCGGCACCCTTGCCCGTTTTAACTATTTTAGGCGTGGGGCAGCCAAAATTAAGATCGATCATCTCCGGCGCGACAAGTTCAACTACCATTTGAGCAGCCTGCGCCATTATTTCGGGGTCATCGCCAAAGAGTTGTACAGCCACAGGCCGCTCCCTTTTATGGATCTCAAGCATGCGCTTGGTTCTTTTATTTTGAAAAACTAAAGCCTGGGCAGAAATCATCTCGCTGACCACTAAATCAGCCCCAAACTCCCGGGCTAACAGGCGAAAAGGAAGATCTGTCACCCCCGCCATGGGGGCCAACATAACTTTCATTGGGGCCTCCTTTCAAAAAAAGGCAAAGAAAAAGCAGGGCCTCCCCTGCTTCTTTATCTTTTCAGCTTTGTTACTCGTTCTTTTCTTCTTTTTCCTTTAAGTTATACCTAGTAAGGAACCGCTCCACACGCCCACCTGTACTGCTTAAGGTCTGCCTGCGGCCTGTGTAGAAGGGGTGGCATTTGGAACAAACTTCCACTCGGATTTCGCTTCTTGTGGATCGGGTTTCAAAAGTTTCACCGCAAGAACAGGTAACAACACTTTTCCCGTAATTTGGATGTATACCAGGTTTCATGCTCTCGTTCACCTCACTATCATTCCGCCTAAAATCACACTGAGTATTATAGCACACTCTGCAAACGAGCGCAATACGCAAGCCAATCTAGCGTAAGTAAGTCTGGGGATTGACCGGTTTATTGCGGTATCTGATTTCAAAATGGAGGTGCGGCCCGGTTGAAACACCTGTGTTACCGCTGAAACAGATCACTTGGCCCCGATCTACCCTTTGGCCCACTTTAACATTCAAGCGGGAGTTGTGGGCATAGCGGGTTTCTATCCCGTTGCCGTGATCGAGAATCACCAAGTACCCGTAACCCCCGTTCCAGCCGGCAAAAGTAACCCGGCCGTCAGCGGCGGCCCGCACGGAAGTGCCGGTACCAACGGCAATATCCAAGCCGTTATGCATCCGACCCCAGCGCGGCCCGAAAGGTGAGGAAATGCGCCCTTTCACAGGCCAATCAAAAGCTCTCTGCAGTTGGCCGTTGACCAGCAAAACATCTCTGGGCATGAGCCTGGTTGCACCGGGGATCACTATTTCATCATTGGGCTTAATCCTGCCCGGATCTTTAATGGAATTTGCCTCCGCAATCTCATCAATGGAAATCTTGTAGCGGTCGGCAATTTCCCACAAGCTCTCACCCGTGCTTACCCTATGTAATACCCCTTTGACAGAGGGGATCCTTAAGTTCTGCCCGACTCTGATCCGGTTGGGATCCCGCAGGTCATTGGCGGATAAAATCGTATCAACAGTAATGCCGTATGCTTGGGCAATATCCCAAAGCGTCTCCCCCGCATGGACAGAATGGGTGAAAATTAAGGGCCTTTTCTCTCTTTTCTCTTCCACCTGAGGCGGCGCTACCGCGGGGGGTACCTGTTCCACCAAAACGGTTTGGCTGCGCACAGGTTCTTCCACTGCTTTTGCCTGTTCTTCTTGCTCTTCTCCTTCGGCGGCCGCTTCTTCCTTACTGTCAGCGGTGGGCAAAACAGTGTCAGCTGTTTCGTCTGCCGCCTGAAAATAAGAGTCCTCTTCAACCAAAAAATCGTCTATATCAATATAGACAAAACTGTCCAGATCCCAGTCGCCGCCGCCGATATGCATGCGCGTGTCAACTTGGCCCAGAATGCCAAAACTGAAGATGGCCATGAATATTAAAAGTATAAATACCTTACTGCGGGTTAACCGCCTCCACATTTCTAATCCCCCTCGTCCCGGTTGCGCTACTTTCTTTTCTTCGACGCCAGGTAAAAAAATCCTTTTACTTATTTCTTACATTTTCTGCAAAAGTAGAAGTGGTGACCAACTGCAGAAGCTCCTGGTTGCTTTTAGTATTTCTAACTCGCTCCAGCAATAATTCCAATGTTTCGGTGGCCCCCAAAGCCCCCATCGCCCGGCGTAAAATCCATGTGGCGTCCAGCTCCTCCGGGCTCAAGAGCATCTCTTCCCGGCGCGTGCCTGAACGGTAGATATCAATGGCGGGAAACAGCCTGCGCTCCGCCAATTTACGATCCAAATGCAGCTCCATATTGCCTGTACCTTTAAACTCTTCGTAAATCACATCATCCATGCGGCTGCCCGTTTCTACCAAGGCGGTGGCCAAAATGGTCAAACTGCCCTGTTCCTCCAGCTTCCTGGCCGCCCCAAAAAATCTTTTCGGCCTGTGCAAAGCCGCGGGATCAACTCCCCCGGACAACGTGCGCCCGCTGGGGGGGACAATCAAATTATGCGCCCTGGCCAGCCTGGTTATACTGTCCAAAAGAATGACGACATCTTTACCCGACTCTACCAGGCTTTTCGCCCGCTCTAAAACAATGTCCGCCACCCGCACGTGGTTTTCCGGCGGCAGATCGAATGTTGAGCTGACTACCTCACCGTTCACCGATCGCTGCATGTCCGTCACTTCTTCCGGACGCTCATCAATAAGCAGCACTATAATTTCTATATCGGGATGATTCTCCGCAATAGCGTTCGCCAACTGTTTTAAAATGGTAGTTTTACCCGCTTTCGGCGGCGAAACAATCAGGCCGCGCTGCCCAAAACCCAAAGGCGCCAACAAGTCCATTAAACGCATGGAATAACCTTGGGGTGTTGTTTCCAGATGAAGCCGTTGATTGGGGTAGATTGGCGTAAGGTCGTTAAAGGAAGGGCGTTTCGAAGCTAATTCCGGGTCAGTTAGATTGATGGCTTTTACACGCAGCAGGGCATAGTAGCGCTCGCCTTCTTTCGGCGGCCGGACCTGCCCTAAAATTTCATCGCCTGTGCGCATGGAAAAACGCCTGATTTGCGAGGGGGAAACGTAGACATCGTCCGAACTGGGCGTGTAATTTTCTACCCGGAGGAAACCATAACCGTCCGCTGTTATTTCTAAAATACCGCTGATGAAAAGTAAACCTTCTTTTGTTGCCTCATATTTCAAAATTTCAATGATTAAATCTTTTTTCCGCATCCTGGTAAAACCGGTAATGCCCATCTCCCGGGCAATGTCCTGGAGCTCCAGGGCGGTTTTCGATTCAAGTTCTGCAATATTCAAACATTCACCACCTCTGCGCAATAAGGGAGAAGGGCGGGCCTTCTCCCCATTTTACTATTTAAGCCTTGTTGGCGGAACCAAAGAGGCGCATTTTAGTCTTCGCAACCTCTTTCATGGCTTCCCGCGCCGGCCCCAAAATCTTCCTGGGGTCTATTTCAGCGGGATTTTCCGCTAAAACTTTATGAATCGCTTCTGAGAAAGCCTGCCTTAACTCTGTATCGATGTTAATTTTGCAGATCCCCAGAGGGATAGATTTGCGGATCGCATCATCGGGTACACCGGAAGCACCGTGCATCACTAAAGGCAGATCCAAAGCCTCATTAATTGCCGCCAGGCGTTCCAAATCAAGTTTCGGTTCGCCTTTGTAAACGCCGTGGGCCGTGCCGATGGCAACTGCTAAAGCATCGACATTGGTCCTGTCCACAAATTCTTTTGCTTCGTCCGGATCAGTGTACGTGGCTTCGTGCTCAGCTACAGTAATATCGTCTTCCGTCCCGCCGATTTTACCTAATTCCGCTTCCACGGAAATGTTGTTAGGCCGGGCGATTTCAACCACCTTTTGCGTAATTGCGATATTCTCTTCAAAAGGCAGCCGCGACCCGTCGATCATCAGGGCCGAAAAACCGTGGTACACGCACTGTGCCGCCTGCTCAAAACTTGTGCCGTGATCTAAGTTCAAAGCAATGGGGATCTTGGCCTTTTTTGCGGCAGTCTTGGCCAAACCCGCGATATATTCGATGCCTGCATACTTTAGGGCACCTTGGCTGGCTTGGATAAAGACCGGTGATTTTACCTCTTCCGCCGCTTCAATGATAGCCTGTAAAATCTCCATATTATTAAGATTAAACGCCCCCACAGCATAGCCGCCTTTTTTGGCAGCTGCAAAAAGTTCCGTTCCCGATACTAACACTTAAAAAGCCTCCTTTAAAATAGCCCGCGAGTTAATTTAACGGTTTCAACCATTCTTCCAAGAACGTGTAAGTTGATGGTTCCATAACGATTTCCGTCACGCGGGATAAGCGTTCCTGGTGTTTTCGCATGCTGGCGCCGATCAAGACCGTACTGCCGCAGAAAGCACAGACCAACTCCACCCTGTCGGCATAAACGTCGATGCCCACGGAAGAATGTTCACACTCACACCTGATCTTATGGCTTTCCGCCAAATCCTGCAGCGTTTGTAAGACTTCCCGCATGATCTCGGGGTTCGCAACGCCCCCGCTATCGTGCGGTATATGTTCAGCCGCCCGCAGGCGGACAACTTCTTTAACAGCGGATTTATCCCCGAAAAAGCCGATTTCCTGGCCGCTTTGGGGTGCGAATATCGCTAAAAGGGGCACGTAAAGGAATTCGCGCAAATTGAGCAGCAAACGAACCCGATCACCGCTGATGCTCAGCACATCAAACTCGAAATTCTTGTGCAGCCTGCGCAGATGCCCTTGGGAAAAGCCGCAATCGCACAGTAAAGGGAAGGGATGTTTGGAGACGGCAAAGATGGAAAACTTATGCTCTTGAATTTCTTGGCAAGCAGGACAAAGCAGGGCTAATGTCCTCTCGCTGTTCACAATCACCTAAAACTCCTCCCGTCTTGTTAACTACTATTCGCCAACAAGAAGGTTTTTCCTCCGCAATTATTTTGCCTCGCCAAATATATTGTAGGCCTGCAGGGTGCCGTTTTCTTCGGATACCCTGTAATTAACCCAAAGGCAGCTGACCAAACCGCGTCGGTTCAGCCAAAAAAGAGCATCTTGAAAATCAGTGGCGGTAATGGGGCGTAAAGACTGCAGGCTTGTGGGCTTGCCGTCCCGGAGGATTTCGCAGTCAGGCTCTAAAACGAGAATAAGTTTTTTTCCTGCCGTAGAGATTAAAACTTTCCGCTGCTCTAAAAACACCTGCTTTATTTCACCGTGGAGAGCGTAAAATCCGGGGCTTTGTGCTTGTAAAACACCGGAAAAAAGCAAGGCTGCAGCCAAAAAGATTACTAAAAAGCGGCCGTATTTCAAAATCATAGCGCACACCCTTTCTAAGAAAGAGTATGCGCCAGATATTTACATTTATTCAAATTTGTCCTTGTCCTAATTCTCTTTGCGAAAATCATCGGGCGAAAGGTCTTCCAAAAATGAACGGAATTCCTCCAACTCAGGATCTTCATCTGTGGAAGAGGCGAAGGCGTGGGTGACAATCTTATCGTTGACGAAAATTGGCACACCCGCGCGCAAAGCTACGGCTATGGCATCGCTGGGCCTGGCATCGATCTTGATAGTTTTACCCTCTCTCACAACATACAGTTCCGCGTAATAAACGTCATCTGACATGTCTGTCAACACTGCCTTATCCACTTTAGCCCCTAAAGCAATCACAGTATTTAAAAGCAAATCGTGAGTTAACGGCCTGGAAACTTCTACATTTTCCAGAACAAGAGCAATGGCATTAGCCTCTGCAGGCCCAATGACCAAGGGCACATAACGCTTTTCCTCATCATCAGTTAAGATCACAACCGGAAGTAATGTTGACTGATCAACGCCCACAACTTTGACTTTCATCCGAAGCATAACTACCACCTCCAAAACATTTACTGGCTTTGCTGCAGTACCGCACCGATAAAGTCCCTGAACAAAGGATGGGGCTTTGTGGGCCTGGATTTAAATTCGGGATGAAACTGCGTACCCACAAACCAGGGGTGGCCGCCTAACTCGATAATTTCAACCAGTTCGCCGTCGGGCGAAACCCCTGCCAAGCGCAGCCCAAAGTCCACCAGGACCTCACGGTACCCGTTATTCAATTCGTAGCGGTGCCGGTGCCGCTCGTGCACCAGCTCTTCACCGTAAGCTTTGTAACTTAAGGTACCCTTCTTTACGGCACAGGGGTAGGAACCAAGCCGCATGGGGCCGCCTAACCCGGTGATTTTGGGCTTGCCGGGCATAAACCCGATGACCGGCTGCGAGTCGCCAAACTCGATGCTGCCCGCATCTTCAATCTGAGCAACATTTCTGGCAAACTCCATCACGGCACACTGCATCCCCAGGGCAATACCGAAAAACGGTATCTTTTTTTCCCGCGCGTAGCGGATTGCCCTAATCTTTCCTTCCACACCGCGGATACCAAATCCTCCAGGAACCACGATACCGGCAAGATTTTCTAGTTCGGCCAAGGATCCTGTTTCCAACTTTTCCGAATCGATCCATTTAATTGCGACTGCTGTCCCATGCTTTAAGCCCGCATGGCGCAGCGCTTCTGCCACACTGAGGTAAGAATCGGGCAGGGAAACATATTTCCCCACAACACCCACAGTCACCTGCTTTGCTAAATTCTTGATTGATTCCACCAAAGAGGCCCACTCTGTTAAATCCGCGGGCCCAAGCGGCAGGTGCAGTTTCTCCAAAACAATTTCATCGAGCCCGGCTGCGGCGAAGTGTAAAGGCACCTCGTAAATGCTGGCCACATCGGTATTGGGTATGACCGCATCTTCTTTTATGTCACAAAAAAGAGCAATTTTAGCCCTAAGATCCTTCGTCACTTCGTGTTCACTGCGGCAGACAATCACATCCGGTTGAATCCCGATGCTTCTCAGCTCTTTAACGCTGTGCTGCGTCGGTTTGGTTTTCAACTCCTGTGCCGCCTTGATATAGGGTATTAAAGTTACATGAATATAAAGACAGGATTCTTTTCCTATATCACCGCGCAGCTGCCTGATGGCTTCTAAAAAAGGTAAACTTTCAATATCGCCCACAGTGCCGCCTATCTCGACTAAAACTACATCGGCGGAGCTTTCTCTGCCCAGAGATAAAATGCGCTCTTTAATCTCATTCGTCACATGGGGGATCACCTGGACCGTCCGGCCTAAAAATTTCCCTTGGCGCTCTTTTGCCAGGATCGCCGAATAAATCTGCCCTGTGCTTACATTACTCTTTTTCGTAAGATTTGTGTCAATAAACCGCTCGTAATGCCCCAGATCCAGATCCGTCTCGCCCCCGTCTTCGGTGACGAAAACCTCACCGTGCTGGAAAGGGCTCATAGTGCCGGGATCGACGTTTAAATAAGGGTCGAGCTTTAAAACACTCACTTTTAAACCCCTGCTTTTCAAAAGCCTGCCCAAAGAGGCCACCGTAATACCTTTACCGAGGTTGGAGACAACACCTCCGGTAACGAATATGAATTTGCTCATGATCTAATTCCAACCTCCCTTTTACTCGCCCTCTTCCACTGTCCCCGCTTCCTGCTCGTACTTAACCATAATCCCCCGCAGGGCCAAGTTCTGCAGCAAAGCCAAAAAGCTGGCGGTAAAGATAATTAAAGGCGCACCTAAAATTATGCTTAAAATAATTACTGCAGTGCTCAAAACAAGAATTACAAAGCTGGCCAATACGTTGTCTAAAGAGATCAGCCCGGCCCGTTTAATGGCCAAAATGGGCTTAATGTCCTGCTGGGTTAAAAACGGGAAGACAAACTGCAGTACGGAGTACCAGTAAACGATACCCCAGAGCCAAAAACCGATGAGGAAAAACACAATTTTGCTGGAATAATTAGTGCTGAACCAAATATTGAAGATCAGAAGGGCGAACCCAAGCCCGCCCAAAAACGTTAGAACACCGCCCCGAGCTAAAAATTTCTTAAAAGAAAACCAGAATTCCTTTAAAGTTGCCTCTTCCCCGGCGATGATTTGATTCATACTGGAATGGAGGGCGGCCGTGGCACCGCCAAAGGTAATCACCGTGCCTAAAGCCCCTGCCAAGAAAAACCATACGTTTTCAAAGGGAATGTAAGTTACGGCTAAAATGGGGGCAAAACTGACCCCAAACCACAAGAAGTTGGTGAGCATCACCCGGCCTAAATTGTGGTAGCTTGTCTTTAACGCTTCGATAAAAACCTGCCAGCTTTGGGCAAAACCCATAAAATCACACCTTTTACATTTGTTCCGGTGCCTCAATGCCCAAAAGGCCCACTAAAACCTTCTGCAGCACTGTCTGCACCCCCTGCACCAAACATAAGCGCGCTGCACGCAGCCCTTCTTTCTGGTTGAGAATGTGGCAGTGGTTATAAAAAGAGTGAAAAAGGCCGGCCAAATCTAAAGCATACTGCGTAATCCTCTGGGGAGCGCGCCTGTTGGCCGCGGCGTTTATTTCCCCCGGCAGAAGCGCCAAGTGCTTGAGCAGGTCGATCTCTTCCGGCTCTTTTAACTCCGTCAAATCAACTTCGCTGCTTTTGGGCAGAGGTATCCCCAACTCTTTTGCCTGCTTGAAAATACTGGCGATGCGGGCATGAGCGTACTGCACATAGAAGACGGGGTTGTCGCTGGATTCCGCCACTGCCAGATCCAGATCAAAATCCAAATGGCTTTCGGGGCTTCTGTGTAAAAAGAAGAACCTGGCCGCATCTTTCCCCACTTCGGCTAGGAGTTCCTCCATGGTAATAAATTCTCCCGCCCGTTTGGACATTTTAACTAACTCGCCTCGGCGCAGCAGTGCCACATACTGCAGGATTAATACTTCCAGTGTTTCCCCGGGGTAGCCCAGAGCCTGCACCGCCGCTTTTAACCTGTCAATGTAACCGTGATGATCGGGCCCCCAAATATTAATCAGCTTGGTGTAACCACGCTTTAACTTATCGGCGTGATAGGCAATATCTGCTGTAATATAGGTGTAGGCACCATCACTTTTTATAATAACCCGATCTTTGTCATCACCGAAGCTTGTGGATTTAAACCACAGCGCATCATCTTCGGAAAACAAAAGATCCCGCTCCTTTAAAAAAGCGATCGTCCTTTCCAAAGCGCCCGCCTCATGTAAATCCCGCTCCCGAAACCACAGATCGAACTCCACCCCGTAACTTTTCAAATCCGCTTTCTGCTTAGCTACAATTTGATCGGTACCCCAGCGTTTGCAAAACGCCAAGCGCTCTTTTTCCGAAAGATCTTTTAAATCGGGGCGTTCCCTTTTCAAAACTAAGGCCAAATCCCGCACGTATTCCCCCGGGTAGCCGTCCGCGGGAAAAGGATAGTCCGGATTAAACAGCTGCTGGTAGCGGGCTTCCAGCGAGCGGGCGAAAATATCCGCTTGGTTTCCCGCATCGTTGACATAAAACTCTGTATCAACTGTACAGCCCACCGCCCGAAATAAGCGGGCCAGCGTATCGCCGACCGCGGCGGCCCTGGCGTTAACAATATTCATAGGGCCGACGGGATTGGCGCTGACGAATTCCAATAAGATTTTTTCATCTTTACTGCCGGCAAAATCACCGTAAGCCAAACCCCGAGCCTCTATTTCCCTTAAAGTTTCATAGAGCCACTCCCTGCTTAAAAAGAAGTTTAAAAAGCCCGGCCCCGCAATCTCCACTTTCCTTAAAAAACTTTCTTTCGGTAAGTGGCTTGCAATTATTTCCGCCACTGCCCGGGGTGCTTTTTTCGCCCGGCCGGCCAAGACTAAGGCAATGTTGGAAGCAAAATCACCGTGGGCTTTCTCCCTGGGGACTTCCAGCTCAATCTCAGGCAGGGCGAATTGAGCTAAATCGCCTTGTTTTTGCGCCTGCTGTAAAGCTTTTTTAATCGTGATCAAAAGTTTGTTCTGTTGTTGTAAAGCCATGGGTTGCGGCACCTCCGTACTAAAGAAACTCCCCCGCGGGTACTCCCGCAGGGGAAAAAATTGGCTGCGCTCACCAAACACTTACCGCCTCAATTTAGTATACCACTTGTGTTGGTAATGTACAACCGAATCTGCCTAAAACAGGCCCGTAATCTTACCGTCTTCATCGATGTCTACTTCTTCCGCCGCGGGTCTGGAAGGCAGGCCGGGCATCGTCATAATATCTCCCGCCAAGCAGACCAAGAAACCTGCACCCAGGGACGGCCGCACATCGGTGATCGTGAGGGTCCAACCGGTGGGTACTCCTTTTAAAGCAGCGTTGTCAGTAATCGAGTGCTGAGTTTTAGCCACACAGACGGGCAGTTTGCCGTAGCCCAACCTGGTCAGGCTGCGAATGGAGCGCTCAGCTTGAGCTGTGTAAACTACACCGTCCGCACCGTAAATTTCCGCGGCCAAAACTGCCAGCTTCTCTTTAATGGGCAGCTCCCAGTCATAAAGCGGGGCGAAATTAGCCGGTTTTTCTTCCAAGACTTCTAAAACTGTCTCGGCGAATTCGATTCCGCCATCGCTGCCTTCAGCAACTACCCGAGAGAGGGCCCATTTAACGCCCAAGTCCTCACAGTGGCGCTTCACCAATTCAATTTCCTCCGGCGAATCCGTGGGGAATTGGTTGATCGCAATGACTACGGGCAGGCCGAATTTCTGCACGTTTTCTACATGCTTATCCAAGTTGACCAGGCCTTTTTCCAAAGCAGCCAAGTTGGTCTTCTGCACATCTTCGCGGGCGACACCCCCGTGCATGTTCAAAGCCCTGATAGAAGCAACGACCACGGCCACGTCAGGTGTCAGGCCGGAATAGCCGTGTACGATGTTAAAGAATTTCTCTGCACCCAAATCAGCTGCAAAGCCGCCTTCGGTAACTACATAATCGGCCAGTTTCAGAGCCATCTGCGTCGCAACAACGCTATTGTTGCCGTGGGCGATATTAGCGAAGGGCCCGCCGTGCACAAAGGCGGCCTGGCCTTCCAAAGTCTGCACCAAATTAGGCTTAATAGCGTCCTTCATAATTACGGCAATGGCGCCTTGGGCCTTAAGATCGCCGGCGTAAACAGGTTTGCGGTCATAAGTATAGGCAACTAAAATCTTGGCAACACGCTCTTTCAAATCCTGCAGATCCTGCGCCAAGCAGAGGATTGCCATGATTTCGGAAGCAACACTGATATCAAAGCCCGCTTCCCTGACATAGCCATCGCCCAGCCCGCCCAGGCCTACCACGATATTCCGCAGTTGGCGGTCGTTCATATCCATCACCCGGCGGAAAACAATGCGCTTGGGATCAATGTTCAATTCATTACCCTGGGCGATATGGTTATCCAGCATGGCCGCCAGCAGATTGTGGGCAGTGCTTACCGCGTGGATATCGCCGGTAAAGTGGAGGTTAATGTCTTCCATGGGTACCACTTGAGCGTAACCGCCGCCCGCTGCTCCCCCCTTAATGCCGAAAGTGGGCCCTAAAGAAGGTTCCCTGATGCAGGCAATGGCACTTTTGCCTAATTTACCCAACGCCTGCGTTAAGCCGATCGTCATACAAGTCTTGCCTTCCCCTGCGGGGGTTGCGGTAATCGCCGTAGTGTAAATCAGCTTGCCGTTCGGACGATCCTTAAGCCTGTCCAAAACCGAAAGATCCACTTTTGCTTTATAATTTCCGTATAATTCAACTTCTTCTTCCTTTAGTTCCAATTCCCTGGCCACATCCAGGATAGGCCGCAGTTTGGCCTGTTGGGCAATATCAATATCACTTAGCATTTCATAATCCTCCTCGTTTAACTAAATTGAATGCAAACCGATACCTAAAGCGCTCCACACTGTTTCTTTAATCGATTCGGCCACAGTGGGATGGGGGTAAACGATTTTTTCCCAATCCGCTAAGGTTAGGTTTTCTTCCAAAAGAATAGAAGTCCCCGCAATCAGCTCTGTTGCATGGGGGCCGATCAGATGAATGCCGCGAACTTTCCCGTCAGGCGAAGCCACGATCTTCACAAACCCGGAATCATCCTGCATAATGGCAGCTTTCCCGTTGCCCCGCAGTAAATATTTCCCCACGATGGCATCGCCGTATTTCTCTTTGGTTTCTGCCTCCGTCAGGCCGACGGTACCGATCTCCGGCTGCGTGTACACGCAGCTCGGTACAAACCAGCCCGCTTTCTGCTTTTCTTCCTGGAAAGCATTACTGCAGGCGGCCAGGCCTTCTTCAAAGGCCAAGTGGGCCAGCTGCAGCCCGCCGATTACATCGCCTGCCGCATAGATATGGTCAACGCTGGTCTGTAAAAATTCATCGACGGCGATGTAACCTTGTTCGGTTAATTCGCCGGGAAACCCCCGCGGTATAATCGGGCGCCTGCCCACGGATATTAAAACCCGCTCGGCGGTGATTTCTTCCCGTTTGCCCCTGCGCTCAATCTCAAGGACAACTTGTCCGGCCTGCCGCTTTAAATTTTGCACAGCGGCGCCTGTTAAGACCTTGATTTTGCGCTTCCTGAATTCCCGCTGCAGGGTCCTGCTGATTTCCTCATCTTCCGGCGGCAGTAGTTGATCCATAAGCTCCACAATAGTCACATCCACGCCGAAGGACGAAAAGACGGTGGCGAACTCACAGCCGATAACTCCGCCGCCCACGACCGCCAAAGATTTTGGCAGTTCAGTTGCGGCCAGCATCTGATCACTGTTTAAGACATATTCGCCGTCTACTTCCAAGCCTCTCAGTTCCATGGCTGAAGTACCTGTGGACACAAGAATTTTGTCCGGCTTTAAAACGCGGTCCCCCACCTTAACTTCCCGGGGTGAGATGAATTCCGCTTCGCCGTCAATAACCTCAATTCCCCTCTGGTTGAGTAAGAACTTCAAACCGCTGATCAATTTGTGGACGACTTCATCTTTGTTGGCGGCCACTTGGCCGTAGTCCACATCTTCATATCGGAGTGTAACCCCGTGGGTTTTTGCCGTCGCCAAGCTGCGGTAAAAGGCTGCGCTTTCCAACAGCGCTTTTGTGGGAATGCAGCCCCTGTTTAAACAAGTCCCGCCCACTGAATCCTTTTCCACTAAAACAACTTCTTTGCCTAAATGCCTGGCGCGAATGGCTCCGGAATAACCGGCAGGCCCACCGCCTATAACGAGTAGATCAATTTGCTTCCCCATGTTCCGCCTCCTTTGCTAGTCCGAAAGATAGTATGCCAAACGCTGCAGCTCTAACGTAACGTCTGTGCTGGCAATTTGAACATGCTCCGGCACCACAACTTTAACAGGTGCAAAATTCAAAATGCCCTTAACGCCGGCAGCCACCAACTGATCAGCGACATATTGGGCGTTTTCCGCGGGCACTGTAATCAAGCCCATTTGGATCTGCAGCTTGGGCACCAGATCATTCAGCTCTTCTATGTCATAGACTTGGACATCGCCGATTTTTGTGCCAATTTTCGCCGGATCCGTGTCGAAAAGGGCGACCAGGTTCAAGTTAAAGCTGTCGTCGTTTGCAAAGCGATTGGCATTGTAACGGCTTAAGGCCCGGCCTAAGCTGCCCACTCCCACCAAAGCCAGGTTAATTTCTTTATCCAAATTCAGGATTTTGCGCAGCTCGTCGCGGAGAAAAGCCACTTCGTAACCGACGCCCTGCTTACCAAACTCGCCAAACCAAGCCAAATCCTTGCGAACCAAGGCAGGCCCTACACCGGCCCTGAAACCCAAATCCTGCGAGGAGATAAGTTCCGTTTCCGAACCATTACCTGCCAATTCGTCTAATACCCGCAGATACAAGGGCAGCCGGCGAATTACCGCATCAGAAATTTTACTCCACCGCAAACTAAATCACCCCCGCTTTTTTGCTCTTTAATATTTTCTTGCTGACCTTATCCAATTTTTCTCTACTTAGGCACTAAACCCTGCTTAATTTTTCTTTTTCTCCTGAAGATGGGAACGGGAAACCGTCTTCCGTGTTTCACTCACGAACCGGCCACCTTGAGGGCTGAGTTTTTATGCCTTAATCGGGAAGAGCCCGTAAGTTTATTCCCTAAAATCAAGCACATGCCGAAAAAGGGCGGCAAAAGTTTTGCCCCTGCAGCTACCGCTGAAAGATCAAGAGAGCCGCCTTTTAAACCACTAAATATTTAGGAGCCCGCCCGCAGTAGTTGCAGCAAGCGGGCGCCTGCCAAGCGGTGAACGCCACCTGGCTGAGATCATATAAATCAGGTGCCGTTTCATATTCAGCCAAGAATTCATCTACGGCCCGATCTAAATGTTTTGCACAAACTGCATACATCCGCCAACTTCCTTACCTAAAAAATTACACCTGCATTATCATACCATATCGGCAGGAAAAAAAGAAGCAGGCGCACCTGCTTCTAAAGTTGGACTTCCGCCTCGTTTTTGGCCGTACCCCTATAGAAAGCCAAAGTCAGCCTGCCCCCAAATCCCGCCTTCTGTACCGCATCTCTCAGCTCCCGCATCCCGGCAATTTCTTCGCCGTTGACGGCGGTGACAATATCCCCCTGGGCCAGCCCCGCTTCTGCCGCGGGTGTATCGGGCAGCACCCTGGTTAAAAAGGCGCCCCGCTCCACAGCCAGTTGAACTTGGGCCTGCTCTTGAATGCTTTTTGCCAAAGCGGGGGTTAAAGAACCGCCCAAAACCCCAAGCCTTAAGGGCCTGCCCTTTTCAATAATCTGATCACCGATCAGGCGAGCCGTGGCCGAAGGTATGGCAAAGCCCAAGCCCTGTGCCCTTTCGATAATTGCCGTGGTCACCCCGATTACTTCGCCCCTTTGGTTTAACAAAGGCCCGCCGGAGCTGCCCGGATTAATGGCCGCATCCGTTTGGATCATCCCTTCCAGAAAGCGGTTTTGTTTCGGATCTACAAGCAGGTCCCGATTTACTGCGCTGACAACGCCCGTGGTAACCGTGTTATCCTGGCCTAAGGGATTGCCGATGGCAATTACCATTTGCCCTACCCTCAATTCGTCGGAATCGGCAAACTTGGCTACAGGCAGGCCCGCCGCTTCCACTTTAACTACCGCTAAATCAGTCAAAGGATCCCTGCCCACTACCTGGCCGGGATAGCTCTGCCCATTGGGCAGGCGCACCGTGATATCAGCCACATCCGCCACCACGTGGTTATTGGTCAGGATATAGCCGTCTTCCCTGTAAATTACCCCCGAGCCTATTCCCTGCTGCTGCTGCAGCTGGTGAAAGAAGAACTGCTCCACCAAAACTTCCCGCACCGTCTCAATTTTTACCGTGGCGGGCCCAACCTTCTCCACGGCCCTGACCACCGGTTCATCCCAATTACCCCTCGCTTCTTCCGACTCCGCAGGTGCCTCACTCAGCGGTACTTTTTGTGGGCCCAGCACACTCCAAGCCAGAAATAAGACGGTCAAAAGTAAAGCAACTCCCAGAATACCTCGCCATTTCATTCTCTTTCCCCCTTTAAAATGGAGTACATGGTTAGTATCCCCGGGGGGTTTGAAATTTATGGTACTATAATGGGCCTGCCTGTTTTAGGATGGAACAATTGGGATACAGCCACATTATAGACTCGGGCAATCAATTCAGGTGTAAACACCTGGGCAGGCAGGCCTTTTTTGATCAGCCGGCCGTTTTTTAAAACGAAGGCGTAATCGCAAAAGCCCGCGGCTAAATTGAGATCGTGCAGGACAGCAACGGCCGTTTTCCCCGCCGCCGCTTTTTTCTGCAGAAGCTCACAGACCCGAATTTGGTGTTCCAAATCCAAATGCGTTGTCGGTTCGTCCAGCAGCAAAAATTTGGTTTCTTGAGCAAAAGCCCGGGCCAAGGCGACCCGCTGCCGCTCGCCGCCGCTCAGCTCATTGACGGGCCGCTCCCGCAGGTGAGAAACTTCCGTGGCCGCCATGGCCCGCTCGGCAATCTTTAAATCAGCCGGCGTCGGCTTTTGAAAGCGGTAGCTGAAGGGCGCTCGGCTTAAAAGAACAAACTCCTTAACCGTAAAGGGGAAGAAGTAAGTGGTTTGGGGTATCACAGCAATTTCCCGGGCCAATTCCCGCAGCGTGTAATCGTTAAGGCTTTTTTCGCCCAAAAAGATCGTCCCCCGCTGCGGCTTTAAAAATCGGTTCAGCAGCTTCAAGAGAGTGGATTTCCCCGCCCCGTTAGGCCCCACGATACCGTAGAATTTACCGGGGCGCAGCTCTAAATTTATCTCCCGCAGGACAAAATCTTCTGCGTAGGAAAAAGACACATCCCGCAGGCGCAGCTCAGCCATGTGTTTTTGCACCCCTTTTCATTAAGTAGATGAAAAACGGGCCGCCGAGAAAAGCGGTAATAATGCCGACGGGCAGTTCAATCGGGGCAAAAAGCGTCCGGGCCAATGTGTCTGCCAGAAGCAAAAACAAAGCACCGCCCCAAAAAGAAGCGGGGATTAAGCGCTTATGATCGGCGCCTAAAACCAGCCTCAAGGCATGGGGGACCATTAAGCCCACAAAGCCGATTACCCCCGTCACGGCTACACTGGCCGCGGCCAAGAGCGAGCCCACAATCAAAACATTCCTCTGCAGCTTGTGCACATCGATGCCTAAGCTGTGGGCCGTCTCTTCACCCAGCAGATAGACATTAAGATCTCCCGCCAGCCAAAAAGCG
>JBHGWS010000070.1:0-12803 GCA_041936745.1 Candidatus Darwinibacter acetoxidans | reverse complement strand
GCGACCGTACGCCAGGCGGCCTCTGTTTTTGGGGTAAGCAAAAGTACCATCCACAAGGATGTTACGGAGCGTTTACCGCGGGTAAATAAGGAGTTAGCGGCACAGGTTAAAAAGGTGTTGGAAGTCAATAAAGCAGAGCGCCATATTCGGGGCGGCGAAGCCACCAGGCGAAAGTACCGTGGGAAAAAGACTCGCGCTTCCTGATTAAATAAAAGTTGGCCGCTTAATTTCCGCTTGACTCCCAGCCTTTAGCCCTGTGCCTTTGACTAGGGCTTTTTTTCTGTGCCGGGAAAATGGGACGGGCGGTTGGCCCCTAAAATTTGTTTTAAAAAAGGATTTAGCCCACTTTTGGCGAACCCAAATTTGTTGCGATAGCTGAAAACGTTCGGGGCGAAAGGGGCTATTTTATGTTTGGCAGGGATATCGGTATCGATTTGGGCACAGCTAATATTTTAGTTCATGTGCGGGGCAAGGGCGTTGTTATCCACGAACCTGCGGTTGTGGCTATCGATGTTAAAACGCAAAAAATTTGTGCCATCGGCGAAGAAGCCCGGCAGATGATCGGGCGCACGCCGGGGAATATAAAGGCGATCCGCCCGTTAAACGAAGGCGTGATAGCCGATTTCCAGATTACAGAAGAAATACTTAAATATTTTATTAAAAAAGTTGCCGGCCGTGGTTTTTTCAGGCCCCGCATCATGGTCTGCGTCCCGTCGGGCGTGACTACTGTGGAAAAACGGGCTGTTTTAGAAGCGGCAAGCCTGGCCGGGGCAAAAGAGGTCTATCTAATCACTGAACCGATTGCCGCCGCTATCGGCTGCGGCTTGGACATTGCGGCACCGGGCGGCAATATGGTGGTCGACATCGGCGGGGGTACCACTGACATTGCAGTTATCTCCTTAGGCGGCGAAGTTGCCTCAGAATCCCTCCGTGTGGGGGGCTCCCATATCGAAGAAGCGATCACCAGGCACATTAAACGAGTTTACAATTTAGCCATTGGTGATCGGACGGCGGAAGACATTAAAATTACAATTGCCAGCGCCTTTCCCGATCCGGCCAAAAAGATGAAGGTGCGGGGCAGAGATCTGGTTTCCGGGCTGCCGGCGACCATCGAGATTTCTTCCGAGGACATCTACCCGGCCCTGGAAGAAGCCATTTTCAGCATCATCAACGCCATTAGGGGAGTTTTGGAAATAACGCCTCCGGAACTTGCCGCCGATATAGTCAACGGAGGCATGGCATTAAGCGGCGGCGGCTCTCTTTTAGATGGGATGGCCAGGCTGATCCAGGAAGAAACCGGCGTGCCCGTTGTGCTGGCGGAAGAGCCGCTCAGCTGTGTGGTCAGGGGCACCGGCGAGGTTTTGGACCAGTTAGAGAGAGTGGCCAAAAGTGCCATTTTGGCTACAAGTTTTTCAAAAGTAAAGTAAAAAGATTAAAGAACACCCCCTCGCCTGCCGATATTTAGATTGAGGCTGGCTGAGGGGGTGATTTAAATACTGCGAGGTCTTTATACGGCTGCTTCGGGCATGTTGGTAGAATCCGCACGCATGGATGTGGCCAGTAACAACTTAGCGAATGTAGACACTGCCGGTTTTCAGCGCCAGACCGCCCACATTTACCCTTTCCCGGAAGAACTGCTTTCCCGGGTTTATCAAAAATCGAGTACCCCCATTGGAAATTTAGGTACAGGGGCAATTGTGGCCGGCAGCCATTCCTCTTTTTTGCCGGGGGCACTGAAAAACACCCAGAACGCCTTAGACGTAGCTTTGGTGGGGCCCGGGTTTTTCTCCCTGCAAACGCCCGATGGCGTGCGCTACACGCGGGATGGGCGCTTTACGGTTAACCGAAGCGGGCTTTTGGCATCTTTGGACGGTAATTTAGTCCGCGGTGAAAAGGGCTACATTTATGTCGGCGGCGGCGAAGTTTTATTCAACTCCCAAGGCGATGTATTCGTTGACGGAGAGGTCGTGGACAAGCTTCTGGTCGTGGAATTTGACGATCGGGGCGGCCTAATCAGGCGGGGGGCCAATCTTTATGAGGCTTCTGCCCAAGCGGGCCAACCATTTCGCTACAGGGCCGAATTAGCGCCGGGGGCCATTGAAATGGCCAACGTCAATGTAGTGACGGAGATGGTCAACCTAATCAACATTCAGCGTTCTTACGAAGCCAACCAAAAAGTAATTCAGGCCTTTGACGAAACTTTAGGCAAGATTGTGAATGAGGTTTAAAATTTCAAGGGAACCAGGCTGGACTGTTTAACAGAAGCCGTAAGCTATCGACCGATTGAGATAGCTTTCATCCCTCCCTTGAACTGTGTTCATTTTTATGACAAGGAGGGCTTTTTGTTATGATGCGAACATTATGGACTGCCGCTTCGGGCATGGTGGCCCAGCAGACTAAGATCGACACTATTTCCAACAACTTAGCCAACGTCAACACCACCGGGTTTAAAAAGAGCCGGGTGGACTTTCAAGATCTACTTTATCAGACGATAAAATTTGCCGGTACCCCCTCGACGGCGGGCGCGCAGGTACCCACGGGCATTCAAATCGGCCACGGCGTGCGGCCCGTTGCCACTCAGAGGATCTTTTCGCAGGGCATGTACCAACAAACCGATAACCCCCTGGATGTAGTAATTGAAGGGGACGGCTTTTTTCAGGTGCTGCTGCCTGACGGCGGCATCCGCTATACGAGGGACGGGGCCTTTAAACTTGATGCAGACGGCCGTTTAACGACTTCCGACGGCTTTCCCATCGAACCGGAGGTAATTGTCCCGGAAGATGCGGTGGATTTAAGCATTGGCTCGGATGGAACTATCAGCGTGATGCGCCCCGGCGTACCCGAACCGGAAGAAATCGGGCGGCTGGAAATTGTCCGTTTTGTGAATTCCGCGGGTTTAAAAAGCGAAGGTCGCAACCTCTATACGGCTACTGCCGCCAGCGGCATACCCATGATCGGCACTCCGGGCTTAGACGGTTTTGGCACTCTCAGCCAGAACTTTTTAGAAATGTCTAACGTCCAGGTTGTGGAAGAAATGGTGAACATGATCGTCTCCCAGCGCGCTTACGAAACGAATTCCAAGGCAATCCAAGCTTCCGATGATATGCTGCAGGCCGCCAACAACCTACGCAGGTAATTAAGATGAAAACCCGAAGAATTTTAATCCTGCTGCTTTGTTTGTTTTTTCTGGGGCGGCCCCATTTAACGAAAGCTGAAGACTTGGAAAAAATAGCCGTCACCTTACCGGAAAATGCTGTGGTGGCGGGTACGCGCTTGTTTTTGGGAGAGATCGCCGAGATAAGCGGCGAAGGCGAACTGGCGGCGCAGGTTAAAGAAGCCAATGTGGGCACGGCGCCGCGGCCCGGGGATTGGCGCCGCTTAACTAAAGGCCAAATCGAAGTGCGCCTGCGGCAGGCGGGCCTTGATTTGAAAAAGATAGAATTTCTCGGCACTCAGGCGGTCAGGGTTTATGGGCTGGCAGAAGACATGCCTTCGGCGGAAAATAATGATCCCCCCGCTTTGCAGGTTATTGTGCTGCAGCGCGATGTTTCCCGCGGTGAAATTTTAACTGCCGCTGATTTGGCGGCAGAAGAGAAGGAAATAGGTTACGGCAGTCGGCAGGCGGGCAGTTTAAGTGATTTCTTAGGCCTCAGGGCCAGGCGCAGCCTCAGCGCCGGCACGGTTTTAAGCGAAGCCCATGTGGAAGTGGTTCCCGCCGTGGAGCGGGGAGCTTGGGTTAAGATAATTGCCGACACCGGCTCTATTTTAGTTACGGTGCCGGGGACGGCTCGGGGCACCGGTAATGTGGGCGATGTGATAGCCGTGGAAAATTCCGTTTCCCGAAGAATAGTCTACGGCGAAATCTTAGACGGCGAAACTGTCCGGGTGATAGTTGGGGGGAGTGATGGTGCGTGAAAAAAGTAAAAGTGTTGGCAGCCGCCTTATTGGTGGTATTTCTCTGGCAGGGGCTTACTCGGGCCACCTCACTGTACCCTATGGATAAAGACTCAATGTTTGCAGATAAAAAGGGCAGGCGAGAGGGCGATCTAATCACGGTTATCATCGTGGAACAAGCAGAGGCCCGGCAGCAGGCGAAGACGGCCTCGGGCAAGGATTCGGAAGTTTCCGCTGGCCCCGGCGCCGGGGTGTTGGCTGATTTGATACCCCTTTTTAAAATAGGCGGCGGCGATTCCTTCCAGGCGGACGGCTCCACGTCAAGGGGCGGCAGCCTGACTGCCAAGCTCACTACCAGGGTAGTGGAAATGCTGCCAAATAATACGCTGCGCATTGAAGGGCGGCAGAAGATAGTAATTAACGAAGAAGAACAGGAAATCGTCATTTCCGGTTTGGTGCGCGAGCGCGATATAGATGCTGATAACACTATTTTATCCACTTTTATAGCGGATGCGGAAATTGCCTTTTTCGGCAGCGGGGTTGTGGGCGACAAAAACACTCCCGGTTTAATTACCCGTATCTTCAACTGGTTGTTTTAGAAAGGAGGAACAACGATGGGCAAAAAAGTATGCTTATTAATTACAGCAGTGCTCCTCCTCATTCCCTTTCTCGCGGGGGCCCGGCCCATTGAGCCGCTGCGTTACGATTCCCCCATTGTACGGCTGAAGGATGTAGCGCGGATCCAAGGGGTCAGGGAAAACCAAATTTACGGTTTAGGCTTAGTAGTGGGCCTGCAGGGGACCGGAGACGGCGCCGGTGCCCGGGCCAATATCCAAATGATTGCCAATATGCTGGACAGTTTCGGTATCTCGGTCTCAGCCAGTGATCTGCGCATGCGCAACATTGCCGCGGTCATGGTCACAGCTGATCTGCCCACCTCAGCCAGAATCGGCGATCGCTTGGATGTTACCGTCTCTTCCATCGGCGATGCGCGCAGCTTGCAGGGGGGCTTTCTTTTGCAGACGCCGCTGCAGGCCGCCAACGGGCAGGTTTTTGCGGTTGCCCAAGGGGCCGTATCTATCGGTGGTTTCGCAGTACGAGGCGGCGGCTCTTCCGCCCAAGTCAACCATACTACAGTGGGTAAAGTACCGAACGGCGGGATTATCGAGCGGGAGTTGGAACATACGGGCTACGGGGAAGACGGCCGGGTAGCCATGATTCTTGCGGAACCCGATTTTACAACGGCTTCCCGTTTGGTAGATGTCATTAACGGGGCCTATGGCGCCGATTTAGCCTGGGCAAGAGATGAGGGCACCATCCTGATCGATGTCCCGGTGAGCTACGAAAACAATGTGATCGGTTTCCTGGCGGAGCTGGAGGAGTTGCCCATCCGCCCCGATGTGCGGGCCAGAGTGGTAATTAACGAGAGGACGGGTACCGTGGTCATGGGTGCATCAGTCCGCATTGCCACGGTAGCTGTTTCCCACGGGGGCTTGAGTGTACGGGTTGAAGCGGGGCAAACTGTTTCACAGCCGCCGCCCTTTGCGGGGGGCAGCACGGTTGTCACGGACCAGATCGTTTTAGATGTGGAAGAACAGCCCAGCCATTTTGCCGTCTTTGCGGGGACAAACAACGTCCAGGATTTAGTCGACGCTTTAAACGCAATTGGTGCCACACCCCGGGACATTATCGCTATTTTGCAGGCCGTCAAAGCCGCGGGGGCCTTGTTTGGCGAACTCGTTATAATTTAGCCTTGAACACTTAAAGGAGGAACTGCCGTGCGCGTTAACTGGGATCCGAGGCAAAATATTACTGCCCGAGCGGAAGAACTGGAAAAAAGAAAATCCACATCACAGCAGGGCCTGGAGGATGCGGCCCGGCAGTTTGAAAGTCTTTTTCTCCATCAATTATTAACTGAGATGAGGCGCACTGTGCCAGACACTGATTTATTAGGCAACCGCCGGGCGGAAAAACTCTTTCAATCCCTTCTTGATCAAGAAATGGCCGAACACTCAAGTAAAAACCAAGGTATCGGCTTGGCAGAGATGATTTATGAACAGATGAGCCGCTTTGTGGCAGCTGATGATTAAAAAAAGCGCAGCGGGTAAAGGGGGTTTTCTGGCACTTCGATTGAAGTGCAGAAAACCCCTTTTGTTTTGGCCGGAAAATTTTTGGGGCTTTTCAAAGCATTATTTTTATCTGCCAAAGCCCCGTAGAGTTTGTTTTTTGGCAGGAGAAGTTTCCAATGATCCCGAACTTAGGAAAAGAAAAGGGGGCCTCTTTGTGCAGCGAGAATTGAGCGGAAGTTTTGTCAGTAGAATAATTGTAGTGGCTTTTCTTTGTGTCTGCAGCATCCAGGCGACAAGCTTTGCTCAGGCGGCGGTGGAGTGGGAAATAAAGCCGGAGGAAATAATTTTTAAGTTATGGAAAACCGCGGGCCGCCGGTATGAGGTAAGCTATACCACAAGCCCCATGAAAGTCATCATCGATGCCACGGAGCCCCTTGAGGGCTTTGAACCGGTCCTAAAAACAGAAGACGTTGCCCTGCGCCGGCTGCGCTATTCTGAAACGGCAGGCGGCTCCAGGTTGGTTTTGGATTTCAATTATCAACTGCCCAACCCAGTTTGGCAGGATTACGGAGACTTTGTGCTTTTAACGATTGAGAAAACATACGTACATACCACGGAGCGGGCTGTCACGACAGGGGTAGTTTACGGCCACCAAAGAAGGGCGGACGAATTTGGGCCTAACATCGTCAACTACCTGGAAATCCGCCGGCGGTTTACAGGTGTGGAAATAAAATTGGCTTTGGCACAGGGGCGGCTGCACGGTTCGGAAAATGTCAGCGATATTGCTGCCCGCGGCGGGGCCATCGCAGCCGTGAACGGGGCTTTTTTCAGCGGGGACGGCCGCCCCTTAGGGATTTTTATGATCGACGGTGAACTGATCAGCGAACCATATGCCGCCAGGACCGCTTTAGGCTTGGGCCCCAGGCTTGCGGTTATGGATGGCATTACTTTCAAGGGCGAAGCGCTTCTGCCCGCAGGGCTTACCGGCAAAATCACAGGGATCAACCGGCCCAGGGGCGAAGATGATTTAATAGTTTATACGCCCTTTTACGGCGAAAGCACCCGAACTAACGGCTACGGGCTGGAAGTGACTTTAATCGGCGACAAGGTAGTTGCGCTGGGCACGGGGAACAGCCCCATCCCTGCCGGCGGCATTGTTTTGTCAGGGCATGGGTTAAGTGCTAAAATATTGGAAAACATAAAGATTGGCGATGAAGTTCCCGTTTCGATCAAGTTGGATCCCCCTTGGGAAGATTTGGGCGTCAATCAGATTATCGGCGGCGGGCCCCGGCTTGTCCGCGACGGCGAGGTACACCTGACGGGTGCGGAGGAAAAATTTCAACAAGACGTACTGGCGGGCAGGGCCCCCAGGACCGCTTTAGGGATAACAGAGGATCAAAAAATTCTTTTGGTCACGGTTAACGGCAGGCAGCCGAATATCAGCGTAGGGATGACCCTGAGCGAATTGGCGGAGCTTTTAATCGAGTTGGGTGCCGTCCAGGCCATGAATTTAGATGGAGGCGGTTCAACCACTATGATTATCAGGGATCTTGTGTTAAACCTCCCTTCGGGAGGCAGTGAAAGGCCGGTCAGTAACGCTATTATTATTACTGTTCCGGAAGACAGACGATGAGGGGTGGATGGCTTATGCGCAAACTGCCGATTACAGCGGCAACGGTCATTTTATTTATCTTCAGTTCCTGGGCTTTGGCTATGGACATCTTTCCTTTGGATGATCTTAAGCCGGGGCAAAAGGGGATTGGAAAAACTGTGATTGCCGGGGCAGGCGTTGAAGATTTCGATGTGGAAATTTTAGGCCTCGTACCGCAAAGCCCCCCATTGGGTAACTTAATCATGGTCAGAGTCAGCGGCGAAGTGATGGAAAAAACCGGCGGGGTAGCCTTAGGGATGAGCGGTACCCCCGTTTATATCAATGATCGCCTCGTTGGGGCCATTGGGTATACTTATGGGCTGACTGATCATAATATTGCGCTGGTGACCCCGGCCGAAGCCATGTTTAAGATTTATGAGAACATGCCGGCCGGCAGAGCTGAACTGCCGGCAAACGCCGTCCCGGTTACGTCCCCTTTAGTTGTGGGGGGGATGAACAGGCGCGCGACTGAATTTTTGAAAGAAGCCTTTTCATTCTTACCCGTTCAGGTCATGCCGGCGGCAGGCAGGAATGAGAATGTACAGGAATTCCCACTGGAAGCGGGCAGCATGTTAGGGGTACAATTACTGCGGGGCGATTTTCAAGTGGCTTCTTTCGGCACAGTTACACACGTGATGGACGACGGCCGCTTTATAGCTTTCGGGCATCCTTTCACACACGGCGGCGATGTTGCCTTTTTTGCCACTAACGCCTATGTCCACCACACGCTGCCCAGCCTGGAAATACCCTTTAAAATAGTTTCTTTAGGCCCCACCTTAGGTGGGATCTGGCAGGATCGGGCGGCGGGCCTTGGCGGCAGTCTGGGCGGTGAGCCGCCCTATCTGCCCGTTACGATAGTGGTGGAGGATCAAGGCCGCCATCTGCGGCAGGAATACAAGGTGGAAAGCATCACGGAAGAAACGCTGATGATCCCGCTTTTGATCAGCAGCGCTTATGAAAGCATTGATGCTACTTTAGACAGGGTGGGCGCGGGCACTTCTTACGTCCGGCTGGAATTTGGCACCGGGAACTTATCGCAGCGGATGATTAGGGAAAACCTTTTTTACAGCGACTCTGATATTGCCGTCTGGTCTTTAACGGATCTCTGGGCCGGCTTGGAGCTTTTGATTGATAATAACCTGCAGGCGGTGGATCTACAGCACGTTCAAATTGAGATCGAGGTAACGCCGGAGAGAAAAACTGCCACTATTGAAAAAGCCCGGCCCAAAATGTCCTATGTTGCTGCAGGGGAAAGCGTTGACGTAGAGGTTGTCATCAGGCCTTACCGGCAGGAAACGGAGACGAGGATTATGAGGATTGACATTCCCGCCAATACTTCCCCGGGGCCCTTGACCGTGACCGTAAGAAGCGGCGGGGCAGGCTACTTTGTCTCCAAACCCCCCGTCCATACGCCGATTATTAAAGAGGGAGATTTAAATGATGAGGATTCCCCCAGCCGCGCTGTCATTTCCGGTGCGGAAAGCCTCGATGTCTTGGTGGAAGAGTACATGGACCGGGAGAAGAACAACGAGATTGTGGCCGAGTTTTACCCGTTTTTTGATAATTCCAATGACAGCAGTGAAATAGGCGATGAAGAGATGTTTTTGGAGGATGCCTCCTACTACGATTGGCCGGAAGGGTCGGGGGAACCGCAGCGGGCGCGCTTATTTACCCAATTTGTCATCGACGGTATGGCATCGTTTGATTTAAACGTGATTGGCCGTTAGCCCGTTGGTATTTTCTCGCAAAAGTCCCCAGAGATGGGAAAAGGAATGCGAATAAACTATGGAGAATGATTAAAAGAGAATAGAAATTTTAGGTTACGTGGGAGGCAAAACAATGAAAAATGGTTTAGCCAAGATAGTACTGGCCCTAATTGCTGTGCTGCTTGTTTTTTCCGCAGCATCGGCGGAGGTGTTTGCGGAGCCTCCGGTTATCTCAATTGTGGTTAACGGCAACTACTTTGTAGACAGCGACATTATCAAAGAGGCGATCATTAAAACCCAAATAGGTGAACCGCTGCAGGAACAAAGGGTGCTGGACGATCTGCACTCTATTTATGATTTGGGTTTTTTCCAGGATGTTTCCGCTAACTATGAACTTTTAGATGACGGGGCCGAGGTGGTTTTTTATGTTGTAGAAAACCCCATGGTCATGGATGTGAGTTTTAAGGGGCCGAAGAAAATCCCTTTTGGGGAATACGCCAAGGGGATGAAGACACAGCCCGGCTACATCCTTAATGTCCACGATTTGGGCGAAGATCTGGACGAACTTCTGGCATGGGCCGTCGATGAACACGGCTATTTTCTTCGGATCAGCGATCTGCAGGCGGATGTGGAAGGCCGTGTGGCGGTAGAGCTTGCGGAGACCAAAATTAAGGATATTGTCCTGGCGGGCAATGAGAAAACAAAGGATTTTGTTATCGAACGGGAGCTCACTTTCGGGCCGGGGGATCCGGTCAACCTCAAACAGATTGAACAAAGCCTGCGCAGAATCTTAATGCTGGGCTTCTTTGAGGAAATAGGGCAGGAGTTTTCGGTGGAAGAAAACCCCGATGAAACCGTTTTAACAATTAATGTCAAGGAGCGGAAAACCGGTTCCGCAACTTTTGGCGTCGCCTACAGCCCTGCCGATAAATTCGTCGGTTTTATAGAAGCTGCGGATGAAAACTTCTTAGGCCGGGGCCAGCGCATCAAGGCCAATGTGGAGCTGGGTAAAAACCGCCATTCTTACGAGCTGGGCTTTTACGAACCGTATATTGAAAAAGGCGGTACCTCCTTAGGCGTCAACCTTTATCGCCGCGTGCGCGATGTCAGTAAAAAAATAGAGGGCTCTGAGGATAAACTCAAAGGGTCTTTAACCATCGACGGCGGGGATCTGACTTTGGGCAGGCCGCTGGGGGACTTCAGCCGGGGCAGGCTTACCTTCAAAATGACGAATAATAAATATAAATTGGATTCGGAAGCGGATCCGGCCGATTTTTATGGGGATTATAAGAATAGAACGATAGGCTTCGGTATTAACACCAATACGGTTGATCATCCCATGTACCCCACTGAAGGCTTTAAAAACGATGCCTATGTAGAAGCAGGGGTCTTGCTGGAAAGCGCGGAGAACAATAAATATGCTAAACTGCGCTTGGAACACAGCCGTTTCTATGAAATTAAAGACGGCGGTTATGTCTTAGCCTTAAGGGCAATGGGCGGGCGCCTCTTGGGCCAAGATTTACCTGAGAACGAAAAATTCGTGATTGGGGGAGCAGAAACTTTACGGGGCTACAGCTTGGGCGCCAACAGCTCCTTAAAAGGCAACCAGATGTTGGTTATGAATGCGGAATTCCGTTTCCCCATCGTTGATAAAGTCACGGGCGTTGTCTTCAGCGACTTCGGTAAGGCTTGGGACAACGGCATGGTTACCTTAGACGATTTCAATAACAGTTTCGGTTTAGGCGTGCGGCTGGATACACCTTTGGGCCTGCTTCGTTTAGACTACGGCTTTGGCAGAGACGAAGAGCGGGATCTGAAAGGGCAGTTTTACTTCGGTATCGGCCAAACTTTCTAGGGTAAAACGTTACGAAAGCCGGTAGGCCTGCTGCTTACTGGCTTTTTTTACATTTGTCCCAGCAGCTGCCCCTTGTTATAATGGCGGGCAGAGGGTGAAAAAGATGAAACAATTTAAGTTAGGTTTACTGCTCTTACTTGCCCTTCTGTTTTCCCAAAGCCTTCTGCCTCAGGCGGGCTTAAGTGAGCTGGCCCTCCCGGTTGGCCGGGGGGAAATCTTTGCACAGCAGCTAAGGGAAAAAGAGGCCGCGGCCTACCGCCGGGATTTACTGTCCGCCGGCGAATCCCTTTTCAGCAAACGCGCGGCTGAGCTGGAGCTAGCCTACGCGCAGGCTTTAAAAAATGAAACACGGGCTCTTGTCAAAAAGGCGGCGGAGAAAGCCGCGGCAAAACAGGCGGAGTTAGATAGGGCGGCTTTAAGAAACCGGCTGGAATTGGCCTTATTGGATCTCAGCCAAAAACAGCGGGAACAAAAGATCAAGGAAGAGGCCGCAGCCAGGGAGGAATATGCCGCTTGGCTTGAAGCGGCGGAAGCAGAAACCGAAGCGGAATTAAACCGCTTGGCTGAACACTACGAACGTGCTCTCCGGCATGAACTGGCTGAACTTAAATTGGATCTGGAGCAAACCATGGCGGAAGATTACGCCCGTTACAAGGAGCGGCGGGCGGAAATATCTGCCTTGCCGCCGAAACTGCGTAGCGGCCCCTGAAATAGGTAATACTAAACAAGACTGAAAAAGAGGTGACAGTATTGTGAAGTATCTGCCTTGGGGTTTAGTAGTCGTTTTGGCCGGCGTTCTTGCCTGGAGCCTTTTGGCGGCACCGCTGGCAGGCGCGATTGGCACGGTAAACATGGCCCGGGTTGTCGATGAAAGCGCCCGCGCCGGGGAACTGAACGATCTGCTGAGTGAGCGTTACAACGAACTAATCGCTGAATTCAACCTGGAAGAGGAGGCGGAAGAAGATGATGCCTCCGATCGGGGTGAGAGGGAGCGGCGGGCTTATGCCCAATATTTAGCTTTTCGGCAGGAGCTGGAGGTCAAATTTCAAGAAGAAGTGGATAGGTCTGTCCAAAAGGTGGCCCAAAACAGGAAACTAAAAGTGGTAATCGACAATGATGTGGTCCGCTACGGCGGTGAAGATCTCACAGACGAAGTAATTAAACAGCTGAAATAAGGGCACCCGCCGGGGGCCCTTTTCCAACTCCCAGAGTTTTCAGGAAGGTAATTGTTTGGCGAGGGAGAATAACTGAAACAAAGCGGCGTGAAAGGTGGTAACAATGGCTAAAAGGTTTGTAACAACGACTGCAATCATCATACTTGTTTTATTGACGGCTAATACCGTTTTGGCGGCGCGGATCTTAGCGGTGCCCACCGCTGACTTGAAAGCAGAAGGGGTAGGGGTTTTTGAGTACGCCTACACGAGAGGGAGCTCGCGGTTTGCGGTAAATTGGGGGCTTCTGCCCCGTTTAAACTTAAGCTTGGGCGGGGACGGCGGCCGTTTTTTCGCCGGCTTCAAGGTGGGGATTTTAGCAGAAGGCGCTGATCCTTTCGGTTTAGCTTTAGGTGGTGAAGTGGGGGCGGAGAGAAGCGAATTTTACGGAGTTTTAAGCAAACAGCTGGGCGAAAC
>JBHGWS010000069.1:0-2884 GCA_041936745.1 Candidatus Darwinibacter acetoxidans | reverse complement strand
AGCTTAAGATCCAAGAGTGCCGACTCGTGTGTTGTTGCAATTAACTGCATATTACGCGGTTTTGTCTGTCTATAAAATAATTTCACCAATTCTACTGTTAAGCTTGGGTGCATATTTCTATCAATTTCGTCAATAAACACGACCCTATTCTCCTGTTCCCCGAACAAAAGCGGCACTAAATCAAATAGTCTTTGAGTGCCGTCCGATTCTTCCTCAAGATCGAAATCTTCCGAATTCACACCGTGTTTCATGGTCAACTTCTGCACAAGCAAGCTTTTATCATCTTTTCGGCGCAAAGCCAAAAGCACACCCGGGCCCCTGAGCAGACAAGTTTCACCTTCCAGTTCACGCATTTCTCGCATGATATCTTGGCGGATATCTTCTGCAAAATCGCTGGGTAAGTGGGCTAATTCTTTTTCAAGAGTCGTTGCTCCGGTTCCCATGCTTTCAATTCCTGTATCAAAATAGGTGAGATATTTTTCAAACTTTTTTCTAACTTCTTCATCGTGGATAATTGTGGGCAATGCCATATACTTTGACGCCGGGAAAATTACAATGAGCTTGTCTTTAAACCATTCGTAGACTAGGCTGAAAACCTCCAGTTCTTTCCGGAGCGGCTTTCTTACGATTTCCGCCAAAAAAAGTGTTCCGGGCAATGATTTAAGATCTTCGCAGTAGATCTCAAAACGTGTTTTAAGTTTCCCTTTCAAATTTAAATCAGTGATAATTTGATTTTGCTCATCCCGAGCAAAAATGCATTTCTCAAGGCCCCGATCTCCCAGTTCATACAGCCATTCCTCAACAATATTCCCATTTTGGTAAGACAAGGCAAAACCGTAAGAATAGACTTTACGTCCTACAACTATTTCAAATTGAAAGACGCCCGGCTCGTGGCCAGCTTCTTCATACAGCTTGCAGTATTGGCCCGCATAACGAATATGGCGAGTTGAACCGGCTACGATAACAGACCGGGCAAAATCGGCCGCCTTAACCAAATTAGTCTTGCCGGAGGCGTTAGCACCGTATACGTAGGCGCCCCTCAACAACTCCGTATCACCGGCCTTTAATACATGGCCTTCTAACTGGGTCAGCCGCCCGTTGGGCACAAGCGAGATGTGAGTTTCCCGATAAAATGAGCGAAAGTTCTTGATGGCAAAACTGACTAACACACCTTCTCCCCCTCAACCAAAGCCTATTAGCGTACAAGTGTTTATTTCACCTTGCACTAGCGTTATTCCTCTTTTATTCTGATATTATACCCTGCTCATGTGATTTTTCCACGCAATTGCGATGGCATGACATCATCAGCAAGCTTTCTAATTTACAGTGCGTAGAGGGTTATGTCATTAAATTTTCCTAGAGAAGGCCTTAGTTTCCGGGAAATTGCATTCCTAATAAGCATCCCCTGTCCGTTTTTTTGTTTATCCCGCAGTAAGCGTTTTTCCGACTTTAGTTTGTCTAAACGAAAACTTCACCTTAGTACTCGTCCCAAAGGCCGGTTGCATCTTCCAAGAAATGCCCAATCGCTCTATTCAGCGATCCCGGCCTGCTTTATAGCCCGCACGAAACGCCTGGTAATCTCCCTGGGCCTTGTAATGGCACTGCCCACAACCACAGCCCAAGCCCCCATTTCAAAGGCCTTGACAACCTGCTGGGGATCCCAAAAACCTCCCTCGGCAATAACAGGCCTGCCAAGCTTAATCATTTTTTCTAAGAGTAAAAAATCCGGTTCAACGCCAATTTCATTTGTCAAAAAACCAAAAGTGGAAGCCAAAGCATCGGCCCCCAACTCTAAGGCTTTCTTGGCATCTTCAATACCGCCACAGTCAGCTAACACCGTGACACCCGTTTCCCGCTTAAGGCACGGCAGAAGTTCCTCTAACGGCTCACCAAAAGGGCGCTTCTGCCTAACATCGATTGCGACGGCGCTGGCCCCGGCCTCTACAAGAGCCTTGGCGTGGGCTAGAGTCGGAGTAATGGTCATTTCACCTTTCTCGTTGTTAATCTTCTCTATGCCTATAACAGGCAGCCCCGTTATTTTCCTAATAACTTCCACTTCCGCTGTGCCGTTTGTCCTAATAGCCGCCGCCCCACCCAGGGCCGCCGCCCTGGCAACGGCTGCCATTAACATGGGGCCGTGCAGAGGTTCGCCTTCTAAAGCTTGAGCAGACACAATTAAACCGTTTTTTACTTGAGCCAAAAACTTCATTTTTGCCGACCTCCTGCCCTTGTAAAACTCCCGGCCAAGTTAATTCTTCGAGGCTTTCTACTGTTTTCCTGCGCGATTGGAAACTCTAAGCTAAATCAAAACTAAACAGTAGGGATTTGAACTTGTTCCCAGAAGGAAATAATGACAAGTAAAGCGATAAGGAGATCAAACGTGGAGAAATTAATAGAACGAATCAACGAACTTGCGGGAAAAGAAAAAGAAGAAGGCTTAACCAGAGAGGAAAAAGAAGAACAGGCGGGCCTCCGCCAAGAATATCTGGCCCGCTTTCGCCAGAACTTTAAGGCTATGCTGGATAACACCGTCATCGTCGAACCGGACGGCAGCAGGAAAAGGCTTAAAAAAGATGATGGCATCAAGCACTGAGGCTGTTTTGCAGTACCTCAAGGAAAATCACAGGCTAATCGATTTTACGGCTGAGAAGTTCCCCGATTTAGAGCTGCTGGTTGACGATCTTTGCGGCAAAGAAATTTTCCTCTGCGGGGAAAATCACGGTGTGTTGACCAACGAAAAACTGCGAATGCGGTTTTTAAGGTTTTTCAAAGAAAAAACCAACTTCAAATATTACCTCTGGGAGCTGCCGCTCAGCACCGCCTATTTCCTCAACAAATACTTAGAAACGGGCGACCGCGGGCTACTGTGGGAAGTTTATGAACC
>JBHGWS010000068.1:0-4225 GCA_041936745.1 Candidatus Darwinibacter acetoxidans | reverse complement strand
CTGTATTTCACCCCAACGCTGTTCACCGGTACACTGGTTGCGGAATAAAACGCCACCACCCCCAACAACACCAGAACAGCAACTGCTGTAACCGCTGTCTTCTCTTTTCTACCTAATGTCGTCCTAACTTCCATTTTTTCGCCTCCTGCCAACATCAAGATATATGAATAATACAACGTCTTTAGCTGTGTTAGGCTTCAAAGTGCCGGATCCCTTTAAAATAGCAATATACTGCATTAAACCACCGGCACTTGATCTGATATTCTTAAGTAAACTTCGCTCTAAAAAGTTCGATAAGGCTGCCGGCCGCCGCTAAGCTTGTTGGGGGTTTCTAAACCATATCCAGCCCTCTTTTTTTGCGATCTCCAAGTCCACAGGCGGCAGTGCTGATCCCCGCAAAAAATCCAACCCTGCTAAAACGCAAATTCCCGCATCGAGAGTGTCCGCGCCGGCAAGTAAGCGCTCCCGGAAATTTCCAAGCTCGAAAAACTCCCCCAGCTTGGCCAACACCTCTTCCCGCCGGGAAGCATTAGCCGTATTCTTATAGCCGGTGATAGCAACGCCGTGCCCTAACAGCGTTGCCGCGGGGTACACTTCAACTGCCCCCATCTCAAGAATGTCTCCATCCCACACTAACGGTACCTTAAGTTTAGTGAGCCGGCGGACTTCTGCCAAAAACTGCAGGGCCCAATGAGCTGTTCGGGCAATCCAGCCTGCCCCAACATCGAGGGGCTGCTTACCCGTCACCTGCCGAACGAAGCGATCGGTGTCCCGGCGAAATAATTGGTTGGCTTCTTGGCCTAAAAGAGCGCCGGCAAAATGGGCCGGCAGCGCTTTGGCCAGTTCCGCGGGCCAGCCCAAAGGAGCATCAAGGGCCAAAAGCATTGGGCCCTGGCGCTTGCCATACCATTCGGCCACAAGATCCGCGGGCTTAAGGCGGCTGCTTCCGGCACAGACCTCTGCCAACTCCCACTTGGAACCGTTCTTACGGGCCAGGGCAAGTCCGAGGCGGGAAGGTTGAACTGCACAATCCACACCTATAATTTGTTTTACATTCACTTCTATCACCCACCGAAACAAGACAAAGTGCTTTAAATCAAACCTCAAAAAATATTTGGCGCTGAAACCGATTTTTTTGACGGCTTTTACCTTTGTTCTATGTAATCATTGCGGAAGCAATTTGTCCAAAAAGAAAACTATCCACTGTGTGCTGCCGCCGGCAAAAGGGTGCTTTATTCTCCTGCCTTGGATGCAGCTGCTGTTATTTTTTTCTGGCTAAGAAAAGGGCAACCAGCTGCTCTTTTTCAATTTGGCCGCCGTGGGCATCGATTATGGTTTTTAAATCGGCAAAAAGTTTCTTTCTAACCTCAGCCCGTAATTGCTGATGTTTGGAATGGGTGTTTAATAAAGAGAGATAGCCCTTTTGGCTGTAAGTATCAATCCATTTGTACTCCCTAACGACGATGTCTTTAAATAACCCGCTGGTTTTTATAAAACGCCTTCTTTCCTCTATTACTTCAGCGGGCCGTGGTTTTTTCGCATCGTCTAAAGCGGGTGCTAAGTTTTGGTAGGCTCTTCTCATTTCACTGTGTAAAGCATCAAAAGACGGGACGTGGACTGTCCAGAAAAAGCCAAGAGAGCCCTGCCTCTTCAAAAGGCGGCCCACTTTCTTGTAGCCAAACGTTGGGTCGATAAAATGAAAGGCTGTTGCCGAGACAGCTAAATCAAAAGAATCATCTTTTGGGTGCCAATCTTCAAAAGAAGAATTGATCACTTTCAGAGCCGGATAGGCCTTAAACTTCTCTCTGGTAATCTCAGCCAAATTTCTGCCAAGTTCAATGCAGGTAATATTAGTGAAGCCCTTTTCAATTAAACCGGCGGTGGCCTGCCCTGTACCGCAGCCGATCTCTAAAATGTGGGCAGATTTATCTATGGCCGCATAGCTCAAAAGATCACTAAATAACTCTTGGGGATAAGTTGGGCGGTATTTATCATAATCAGCGGCCACCGCATCAAATGTCTCTTTTCTCTCCACGAAGCCACCTCCCGGCTCCATTGCTCAGCTGTTTTTTTCCTAAACTTTTTACAGCACAAACATTAAAATTAAGAAGGGCAGCGCCTTTTTTAGATCTCTGCCTAATAGAAGATAGACCGCTCCGTAAATAAACCCCGAGAGCGCAGTGAAAACGCCTGCCAAGATGTCCCCCCTACTAAAAATATGCGCCAGGCCCCAAGTCAAAGCCAAAACCATTCCACCGTAAGGGAAATTGCTGCTTTGAAACCACAGCTCGAATGCTCTCTGCCCGAAGACTATGATTAAGGTGAACAGTACTGTTTCGAAAAGATAATAGATATATTGAAAAATGAATTTTAATAAGCCCAGGTTTTGAAATTCTTTTAAGGCCTTAAAGCCGTCCCAATCCCGGTAGGAAACATAAAAAGAAATTAGAGACAATAATATCACGGCAGACCACTGCCAGCCCCTCACTTTCCTTTTTTCTGCCCAAGGATCAAATGAATATTTCCGCCTGGAGGTATTCACAAGGCGGTAAATAATAATTCCCCACGTCAGGCAGGTAATGAGCCAGTGGCTGATAGTCTGTGCCCCGGTCCAATCAGGCATCTGCCTGCCGTAAATTCTCGGTTCCAATAAAAAAGCGTAAGCCGCTTCGATTCCTAAACCAGCGAACGCCCACAGTGCCAGCCCTAAAAAATCGATGCCTTTAACAGCAGCACGCCCAGCCGTCATTTTGTTCATTCATCCCCTTTTTTTAGCGCCGCTAAGCCGCAGGTGCCCTCCGGGCGCTACGGTTGAACTGTCAGCACTTCAGTTGGAGAAATAAAGGTACATGATCGCTGAATTTAATCCATTCCTCATAGCTGCCCAGCCAAAAATCGGCAGCGCCGGCCAACCACTGTTTGGGTAAGAAAATGTAATCCAAATGGTAAGGCCGCTTCTTTTGTTTCAATAAAAACATCGTTGGCTCCGCCTCTTCCCCAAACGAGCAGCCCCTGAGGCTGTGGTAAGCGCTTGCGAGGCCCATTTCATTTAAAAGAGCGGCGGTCTCTGTAAAATTCCCGTATAACTTGGGGTAACTTCTCTCGTCCCAAATGGCATTGCCGTTAAAATCGCCCATCACTATTGAATTAGGCCACAAATAAGGGCGGTAGTGGCGTAAAGCGCAGTACACCTGGGCGATATAGCGCCGCCTGGCATCCTGGGGCTCATCCATAGCCCAGATGCCTAAAAGCCGCACGTTTTTGCCTCTGCCGCTTACGTGCGCTAAAAGCGCATGGCGGCATGGGCAGGAAGATACACCCTGCAGTGCCTGCAGCCGCAGCCCGTTTCGCACGAAAATCCCCAGCCCCTTGTTAGGGTTTTCCCCCAACCAGCAAAAATCCGAAAACTGCTGCCAATTACCTTTTTTAAAGGGGTTTTCACATTCTTGAACAACCAAAATGTCCGGGTCATGGCGTAAAATTTGATCCTGCTTCTTACGAAACGCCATATTGCAGTTCCAAGTTACAAGCTTCATTTGGCCATACCCTGCGGGTACAATTTGTCAAAAACGGCCCTGCCTGCCTCAGTTTGAAAGATATCCCGCCGAATTTCCGCCAAATCTCTGCGGGAGAGCTGCCTGCCCTCAATATTGACTAAAAAATCCGCTTCCACTAAGATTTGGTAGTCAAGCCCTTGAATATCTTCATACGTGTGGTGGTTTGCTACTAAGTAAGACACGCGCCGAACTACTTCAGGCTCGTAGCCCAAAGACTCTAACATTGCCTCCGCAAGCGGCGGCCCTTCTGTTTCCTGTTGTTTGCCACAAGCCGTGCCGTACTTTTCAAGGCTGCGCTTAATGCCGATATCGTGCACTATTGCTGCTGTGTCTAAAATAAGGCTTGTCTTGTCATCAATACCTGCCATAGCCCCAAGTAATTTCGCAAAGGCCAACACTTTTAAAAAATGGGTGATCCGCTGCGGGCAGCCTTTTTCGTAGTCCATCATCTTTAGCAAAAGTTCTTCGGAACGCTCCATTTCCTCACCCTTTCAAAACTCAGTTATCACAGGCTCTTTCCGGCTGCGGGTTTACCAAGCCAAAGGCAAAAGCCGCCACTAAACTTGGGCTGCCCAGCCCCTACAGCCGGCAAGCTTTCTTTGTAAGAGCTTATCTTCCGCGCCCCTTCTTAAAACCACCAAACTATCGCCAAAAGGCCGGGGAAAAGT